>JAYVJL010000159.1:0-20482 GCA_043769295.1 Polaromonas sp.
GTGGATGGTGACCAGAATGTCGTCGCAATGGCCGGCCAGCGACTCGTCGATGGAGTTGTCGACCACCTCAAACACCAGATGGTGCAGGCCGGTGCCGTCGGACGTGTCACCGATGTACATGCCGGGACGCTTGCGCACGGCTTCCAGGCCTTCAAGGATCTGGATCGAGCCTTCGCCATAGGCCTCGGTCGCGCCGGCCTGGTTGGTGTCGATGGTGGGCTGGTAGTTGGCGCTGTCGCCGCTGACATCGCCCAGGTTGACGCCTTCGCCGATGACCCTTTCAACAGGTTCAGCTGGAATTTCAGGGACTTCGGTGGGTTTGATGTCTTCGGTCATGGCAAATTTTCTCTAACTTAAAACGGATTACGTGCAAATGGATTGCAATTTTCTTAAACTTTAGAATGACCAAACCCCCTTGATGTAGGGGGTTTTTAGTCTTCTAGCCGGCGTATTACTTGCTTACATTGCTATCAAATTCGCATCGGCATCACCACGTACTTGAACGAGGTGTTGTCCGGGATGGTCAGCAGTGCGGAGCTGTTGCCGTCGGACAATTCCAGCTTGACCATCTCCTGCGTCATGTTGCTGAGCGCGTCGATCAAATAGGTGACGTTGAAACCGATTTCGATCTCGTCGCCGCCGTAGTCAATGTCCAGCTCGTCCACGGCTTCTTCCTGCTCGGCATTGTTGGACGCCACACGCAGGGTGCCCGGCTCGATGTTCAGGCGCACGCCTTTGAACTTGTCACTGGTCAAAATCGCAGTGCGCTGCAAAGACGCCAAGAAAGGCACGCGGCCCAGGATGATGGCGTTTTTGTGGTTTTTCGGGATGACGCGGTTGTAGTCGGGGAACTTGCCTTCGACCAGCTTGGTCACAAACTCCATGCCTTCAAAGCTGAACTTGGCCTGGTTGGCGGCAAATTGGAACTCGATCGCACCTTCTTTGTCGCTCAGCAAACGCTGCATCTCGATGACGGTTTTGCGCGGCAGGATGACCTCTTGTTTCGGCACTTCGACGTCCAAAGTCGCGGTGGCAAACGCCAAACGGTGGCCGTCGGTGGCGACGATGCTGAGCTGCTTGCCTTCGGCGACGAACAAAATACCGTTGAGGTAGTAGCGGATGTCGTGCACGGCCATCGCAAACGCGACCTGGCCGAGCAGATTCTTCAACACCTTTTGCGGCACGCTGAAAGCGGGGCCGAGGTTGGCGGACTCTTGCACCAGCGGAAAGTCTTCGGCGGGCAGGGTTTGCAGGGTGAAGCGGCTTTTGCCACCTTTCAGAATCAACTTGCTCTGGCTGGACTCTAAAGACACGGTTTGATCGGCCGGCATGGTGCGCAGGATGTCGATCAGCTTGCGGGCACCCACGGTGGTGGTGAAGTCGCCGCTGTCGCCATCAAATTCGGCGCTGGTGCGGATCTGGATTTCCAGATCGCTGGTGGTGAAATGCACGATGCCGCCCATTTTGCGGATCAAGACGTTGGCCAATATCGGCAAAGTGTGGCGGCGCTCCACAATGCCGGCGACGGATTGCAGCGCGGCGAGGACTTTGTCTTGGGATGCCTTCAGAACGATCATGTGAGCCTTTTTTTGACTTGAATGTTGTTGTTTTTACTAAATTTTCTGCTTTTGCAGTGTCTGGCTGCAAACCCACCTATTTTCCTCTTTTTTTGTGTCAAAAAGAGTCAAGAAGGTCACTTCTCGGGGTATTTGCACTTATTGGTTGTTTTAGCCTTTGAGGGTTTGCTCCAAGACGTGCAGTTGCTGGTTCAACTCGGTCAAAAGCAGGCGCTCGGCGGTCATTTTGCGGACCGCATGCAGCACGGTGGTGTGGTCACGGCCACCGAACAATTCACCAATTTCGGGCAGGCTTTTTTGCGTCAGCTCTTTAGCCAAATACATCGCAATCTGGCGGGGCCGCGCAATGCTGGCGGGACGCTTTTTGGAGTACATGTCGGCGATTTTGATTTTGTAATAGTCGGCGACGGTTTTTTGGATGTTGTCGACCGAAATCTGGCGGTTTTGGATGGACAGCAAATCGCGCAGGGCTTCACGGGCCAGTGCAATCGAGATTTCTTTTTGGTTGAAGCGTGAATAAGCCAGGATTTTGCGCAGCGCGCCTTCCAGCTCGCGCACGTTGGAGCGCACGTTTTTGGCGACGAAAAAAGCCACTTCTTCGGGCATATCGGTGCCTTCCGCCTTGGCTTTGTTGATCAAAATCGCGACGCGCATTTCCAGCTCGGGCGGCTCGATGGCCACGGTGAGACCCGAATCAAAGCGCGAGACGAGGCGCTCATGGATGTCGGTCAGGCCCTTGGGATAGGTGTCGCTGGTCATGACCAGATGCGATTTGCGGGCCAAAAGCGCCTCAAACGCGTTGAAAAACTCTTCCTGCGTGCGCTCTTTGTTGGCGAAAAACTGCACATCGTCGATCAATAACAAATCCAGCGAATGGTAGCGCTCTTTGAATTCGTCAAACGTTTTGCGCTGGTAGGCTTTGACCACGTCGGTCACAAACTGCTCGGCGTGGATGTAGAGGACTTTGGCGTTGGGGCGGTCCAGCAGCAGGCGGTTGCCGATGGCGTGCATCAAATGGGTTTTACCCAAGCCAACGCCACCGTAGATGAACAGCGGGTTGTACAGCTGGCCGGGCGTGCCGGAGACGTGCAGGGCGGCGGCGCGGGCCATGCGGTTGGCGGTACCTTCAACCAGGGTGTCGAAGGTCAAGGCGGTGTTGAGCCGGGTTTTCAGGCCGGCGGGGCCGCCGTCATAGGCCATGTCGATGGCTTCTGAGGGCACACCAAACTCGGGATTGCTGATGGCAGCGCTAACTTTGGTAACGTTTTCCCGCGGAGTGAGCGCTAACTCCAGTTGGATGGGTTGGCCGTACATTTTTTCCAGCAGCACGGTGATGCGGTTGGCGTATTGGGCACGGATCCAGTCCAGCTTGAAGCGGTTGGCGATGAAGAGGGTGACTTTGGAGAGGTCGTTACTGCTTTGCACGACCAGCGGTTTGATCCAGGTGTTGAACTGCTGCTCTGGCAGCTCTTGGGCCAGCACGTCCATGCAGGCTTGCCAGAGGCTTTGGCCGAGGTTTTGATCGGCGTCGGGTCCAGAATGGGAGGAAGTGTCGGACGTTCGGGAAAGGGGGCTGTCCGGTGTCATGTGGCTATGGTTTTCTGTGGATATTATTTTTGTTGGGCGCCGTGCAGTGTAACTTATCCCACAATTATCCACACATCGATACAGGCAGCAAGCGGTCTTTCAAGCTTTGTTTCGTGGGCTTGGGGCGGCTCACCCCGGCCATGAATCATGCAATTTCTGTTCAATACGGTAAAATGGTTGTATTACCAGTGAAAGAATCCTTATGTCAACACCAGCCGTCCACACCACCCACACCGATGTCAAACCAGACCAGCATTCTGTCGATGTGGCTGAAAGCGTGGTTCACAACATGCCTTTTGTCCTGCCACTGGCAGGTGCTGTGCTGATGTTTTTGCTTGCGTTTATTGCGGTGTACATGGCCTAAACAGAAGCAGAGCTTAGCGCTTGATGCGGTGGGATTCCGCCCAACTTGGGTCGGATTCGCACATTCAGGAAGTCAGTAGTTCGTCAGTGGCTTGTATCTGGAGAGGCGATTCGACGCGATGCAAGCAATATTTATCCACAAGCCAGCGATAGAGCGCTGAACTAGGCGCAAAGTTCAGAAAGTCAGAGCCCAGGGTCGAACTTATGCGGCTACAGATGGCTTTTGCGCGGGACTTGCGGCTGGTTCAGCCAGCGTATTTTTAACAGCAATGATTTGCGCAAGAATAGACACCGCGATCTCTGCCGGTGTTTTGGCGTGGATGCGCAGACCGACGGGACCGTGTAATCGTGCCAATTCGGTGTCGGTCAGACCGAAATACTCGGCCATACGCTGTTTACGGGTGGTTTGGTTGCGTTGCGAGCCGAGCGCGCCGACGTAGAAGGCGTCGGACCGCAGGGCCTCCATCAAGGCCATGTCGTCAAGTTTGGCGTCGTGCGTCAGGGCGACGATGGCGGTGTGGGCGTCGGGCTGCATGCCGCGGACCACGTCGTCGGGCATGCCGGCCAGTCGTGTGACAGGGACGGCGTTGATGTGGGATGCGTCAAAAACATATTCTTCACGCGGGTCACAGACCAGTACTTCAAAATCGAGCAACGCGGCCATTTGGGCGACGGCCTGGCTGAGTTGGCCGGCGCCTACCAAGAGCAAGCGCCATTTGGGACCGAACAGGGTGGTCAGTGTCAAGCCTTCAAACGTCATGGCCTGGTCACGGGTGGCGTCGGCCAAGGTCACCAAACCTGTCGACAAACAGAGCGTGCGGGCGACCAGTTGGTGGGCGGTGGTACGGGCCAGGACCTGCTCTATCCACGCCACGTCATGCACCGGCTCCTGCACCAAGCGCAGCGTGCCGCCGCAGGGCAGGCCGAAGCGGGCGGCTTCGTCTTTGGTGACGCCATAGGTGATCGCACCGGCTTTTGCTATGTTATTTGTAGCGATATAGGCATTAAATACGCCGGCTGGATGCGTATTTGAGGGTGTTTTTTGAGTGGTTGACTGAAAATCGGCTTTCGAGTCGGTTTTGAAGACCGCTTTGGTGCGGGCAATCAGGTCGTCTTCAATGCAGCCGCCCGACACGGAGCCGCTGACCCGGCCGTCGTCACGCACGGCCAGCAAGGCCCCCGGTGGTCTGGGCGCGCTGCCCCAGGTTTCCACCACCGTGACCAGGGTGACGGCATGGCCGGCGCGTCGCCACGCCAGCACCTCTTCAAGCACCCGCAGGTCAAGGCTTTCCATGCTGTGGTTATCCTGCTGGACCCAACCACGCCATGGCGGTGTTGCTGAAAATGCTGGGCAAGGCCACCACAGTGGAGCGCTGGCTCAGGCCCTGCCATAGCAGAAGCGCCGTGAAGATGATGCCCACGGTTAAAAAATAAACACCGACGGGTTTGAGGTCCAGCTTTTCCAGATGCACCGCACCCATGGTGCGAAACAGCAAGGCGGGGATGAGCACCAAAAAAACCAGATTCGACAGGTCTTTCACCGATCCTGTCGAGACCCAGTTGCGCTTGCCGACGATGTAACCGATGGCAATGAGCAAAACAACGGGCAACAGGGCAGATAAGTCAGTGTGGTTCATGGCGCAGCTTATTGTCGCAGACCCGCTGCGCCCGGGTCCACCGGGGCTTGCTTCAGCCTGTGATGAAGCCGCTGTCCAGACCGGCTATCAGCCAGGCCCGGGTGTGTGCGGGGTCGATGACGGCGTCAACCTCCAGGTGTTCGGCCATGCTGATCGCGCTGCCTTTGGCCATGTGCTGGGCGAGAAGTTGCTGGAACAAGGCTTCGCGGGCGGTTTCATCGGCCACCGCGTCCAGCTCTTTGCGGTAGCCCAGACGCACCGCACCTTCCAGACCCATGGCGCCGAACTCGCCCGTCGGCCAGGCGACCGTGAACAAGGGGCTGTGAAAGCCGCCAGCCGTCATGGCCATGGCACCCAGGCCATAGCCTTTGCGCATGACAACGCTAAGGTAGGGCACCCGCAGCTGCGCCGCTGCCAAAAACAGGCTGCTGGCATGTCGTACCTGGCCGGTGGCCTCTGTATCGGGGCCGACCATGAAGCCGGGGGTGTCCACCAGGCTGATAAGCGGCAGGCCGTGGGTGTTGCACAGTTGCATAAAGCGGGCGGCTTTGACGGCGGCGTCCGCATCAATCGCGCCGCCCAGGTGTTGCGGGTTGTTGGCGAGCATGCCGACGGGCCGACCGTCGATGCGGGCCAGAGCGGTGTGGATGCCCAGGCCATAACCGGTACGAAGGTAGAGTGCGCTGCCCGTGTCAACCACACCCGCAATGGCGGTGCGGCTGTCGTAAGCGCGCAAGCGGTTTTCAGGAACGACATCGCGCAAGCGCTGGGCATCCGGGGCCGAACCTCCTTCAGGCGATGGCCAGCGACCCTGGGGACCCTGGAAGAAGGACAGATAGTGCTTGGCCGCTGCAACGGCTGCGGCTTCGTCGGGCACCAGGATGTCGATCACGCCATTGGTGTGCTGGGTGGCGCTGGGGCCGACTTGCTCGGGTTTGAAAACGCCCAAACCGCCACCTTCAATCATGGCCGGGCCGCCCATGCCGATGTTGCTGCCTTCGGTGGCGATGATCACGTCGCAGCACCCCAACAGTGCGGCGTTGCCGGCAAAACAGCGCCCGGCGGTGATGCCAAGAATGGGGACCTGCCCATGCAAACGTGCAAAACTGGCGAAGGTGGTGACGTGCAGGCCCGCGACGATGGGCATGTCGGTATCGCCAGGGCGGCCGCCACCGCCTTCGGCAAACAGCACCACGGGAAGCTTGTTTTGCAGGGCCACTCCCAGCAGACGGTCGGTTTTCTGGTGGTTGCGCATGCCCTGCGTGCCCGCCAGGACAGTGGCATCGTAGGCCATGACGACGGTTTTGGCGCGTTCTGCGCTGACAAAAGCGCCGTTGATACTGCCAATCCCTGTCACCATACCGTCAGCGGGGGTGTTGGCGACCAGATCGGCATGCGTACGCCGGCTGCTTTGTGCCGCGATGGCCAGTGCGCCGTATTCTAAAAAGCTGCCCGCATCGCACAGGTCTGCCACGTTCTCGCGGGCGGTGCGCAAACCCAATGCGTGGCGTTTGGTGACCGCCTCGGTTCTGGCGGCATCCAGAGTGGGCAGGTGGCGGTTGATCGCGGCTTGAAGGTCTGCGCGAAGTGCGGCAGAGCTGCATTCATTGGTTTGTTCAGGATTAAGGGTGTTTTTTGGCTCTAGCCGACGATTAATATAATTAGTTTGCTCTAAAATTAGGAGCAAATCGCCTGCGTTGACGATTTCACCAGCCGCGTAGTGCAGCGCTTTGACGCTGCCGTTTGCCTCTGCACGCAGTTCATGCTCCATTTTCATGGCTTCCAGGATGATCAGCACATCGCCCGACCGAACGCTGTCACCCACTTGAACGAGGCACTGCACAACCTGTGCCTGCATGGGGGCGTGGATTTTAATCATGGACGGCGTGGTCATGGTTTGATCGCGTTTGAAATCAGCGACATCGCCGCGAAGGCCAGCAGCTGGGTTTTCACCATTTTGGCCAGGCGCAAATGGATCGATCTGGATTCGACCCACTGCGCCTCTGCGATGGAAAGAGGTAGCGATGGACGGCCGGTTCTCATGGTGCCAGTGTACTTCAATGGCTGATGACCTAAGCCCCTCCGCGAACCAATGTGGTCAGGGTGACACGCCTTGCGCAACCAGACAAAAGGCTGTCTGCGGCACCCTTTTCATGAAAACTATGCGGCGACCTGGATGCCTTGCTTGCTAGTTGTCGCAGAACTGGAAATAGCCGAGGCGACAGGCAATGATGTTCGTGCCAAGTTTGACGATGTTCCAAATTGAACATCACCCGACAGTTGGCCACCCTCTTCAATCACAACTTTGCCGTAACGGATCGTGCCACTGACTTTGCCCTGCGCATAAATCACCAATTTCTGACGAACGGTGAGATTGCCCTCAAACAGACCATGAATCTCCGCGATGTCGATGTCCGCCGAACCTTTGAAGGCACCGGTTGCTGCAATTTGAATGACGCGCGAGTCCATCGTCGCCTCGACGGTTCCTTCAACGACCAAGGTGTCGCAATCGGTGATTTCTACGCCCTTGAGTTTGATGTTGGGTCCGACAATCAAACGGCTTCCGCCTTCCTGCGTCGGGGTCGCAGCACCCGCAGCGTCGTTGCTTGGGCCGTTGTTGGTTCCGGTTGTGCTGATGGCCTGTGCATTCGAGGGTGTGTCGGTTTTGGCCGTGCTCGCTGTACCACGCAAACCGCCGCTTGTGTACAAAGGCGTGGGGGGCGTTGCAGGCTCAGGGTCGCGTTTGCCAAAAAAGGGAGATGCTAAAGCCATGGTGTTTCCTTCGGATTAAAGAAAACGATGGTAGGTTGATTCGTTGTAAAAGTCGTCCTTCAGGGTGTAAGTCAGGTAACAAAATGATTTTTATAAAACACGCTACTGGTTTATTTTATTGGCCAAAATTTCATCGACAAGCGTTGGCGGGACGTAATGCGGCCCATCAAACAAATAGACAGTCAGGCCACGATAAGCTTGTAGTTGTTCGCCGATTTCCTTTGAAGTGGCGCTGCGAAAACCGTTTTCAATCTTGGGTCTGAAAGCCTCTGCAATGATACCCACGCGTTTCTGCCCGAATTGCAGCAAGAGCTCGTCGGCATATTGACGGGCGACCAGGGCGGTGCGTGCGTGCACGCCTACGCCGTCTTGAAACAGCACCCCCACATCTGCGGGCAGCCAGGTATTTAACCAACGCGCAAAAGGCTTTGCACCGATATTGACGCGGTCATAGACACTGATCCATAAAGGGCGCGGCAATTGTGCAAGCAGCGGTGCCAGGTTTTTGGCGTCATCCCATGTGCTGTCTGCTTCAACAGGAAAGTACCAGCCAACGACATTGAGCGGGATGGGCAGTTTTGCCAAACGTGCTGATTCAGCAGCCAGACCTGCGACATCAGCGCGAGCGGTCGACTCATCAAACCGGCCCGCCAGTCCAAGAATGACCTCTTGAGCCCAGGGCTCTTTGCCTACGCGCTGCCAGTCTGGCAGGCGCGGTGCAAGGGTTTGACCGGGGTCGGCGACGAAGCTGATTCCGTCTACGGCGATCCACTGGATCAGCAGTCGTTTTGCACCAATCTCATGCCAGTTACCGCGTGCATCGGTAGATGCATTGTCGAGTTGCCACACAACCCCTTCTACGAGTGGTGCGGTATCTCGACTCAGGGTTTGGCTAGCTGCCAGCAGTGATGTACTTGCGAGCAGGTAGCTTGAGACAACGCGAGCGAAGTGTGCCCGCCAGGATGTGTCATTTTTAACCACAAGCGTTTCCCGCGCACGAAGAGGTGGTGCAGGAAACCTTGTCATCTTGCCCCTCTTTCAGGGAAGAATTTTACTAGGAACAGTCCAGGAGTAGCCTAGTGCGGTGATGCCGGTGATCAGGCTTTTGAAATCTGCCAGTCCAGGTTTGCCAATTTCAGGCTCCAGCCAGAAGGGATGAAAGAAGAAGGAGGCGTAACCATCACGCACAGTCTTTGCATATTCTGCGTTGGTCAGAATATCCTGCCACGTGTAGTTGAAGTTGGAGGTGGGGTCGATGTTGCTGATGTCGTATTCAATATTGCCCAAATTCTCAGGCAGGATACGCTGCCCATAATGGTCTTTTTTGATCACGTATGGAAAGATTTGTCCCACGGCAAAATCCTTGTTAACCCCGCCAACCAGGTTGGGCTGGTCCGCCGTGAAATAGACCACACGCTGATAGGTCGTGTTGAACTTTTGCGGCACAGCTTTTGAGCTCAATGGTGATGCATGGTAGTGCGGTGTTTCCCAAGCTACAGGCGTATAACCATTGCTGGTGAGTTCTTGCAGGCCGGCGGTCAGCCTGCCCACGGCCCATGCGGTTGAATCTTCCGCGACAGGGGTGTTGGCGACGATGTTCCAGAACTCGTAATCGTCACCACTGACACCGGTATGCTTATTTCGCATGTTGCTGTATTGGTGGGTGTATCCATGCATCACAACTTCACCGCCGCGTGGTAATGCGTAGTTGATGGCGCGTTTCAAGTTCGACGCTTGCGACAAGGGCACGGTCATCGGGACACCGCCGTTATAGACGCCCAAGGCATCAACATAGCGGGGAATAACGGCAATTGAAAAGGGGATCCTTTTTCCGTAAAGATAATCGGTTAATGATTTCATGGAAGCTACGGTCACCAGAGCACCCACATCTTCAAGCCGGACCATTGCCTTGTGGTTCTCGGCATGGTTGATGGCGAGGATGTCGTGCAGCAGGTCGGTTAAAACCAAATACCGGTCACGTGGGCCTATGTAGCTGAAGGGCAGGTCTGCGACATACCAAAAGTTGCCAGAACGCATGACATACGGTGCAGTTTCACCCGTTTTTGGATTGGAGGCACTGACCAGAACAGAGGCCTTGGCGGCATCAGTCACTGCAGTCACGCCAAATTCCGGGTCTGCATTGATGGCACCTGCTGCGCTGTCAAAGGCATAGTATTTGACGAAGGGCTTGCTTTTGTACGTGATGGTGTCAAAAAACCCGGGAGCGGGATTGCTGGCCGACGGTATCGCATTCATGCCGCGCAAGCTTGAGAAGTTGAATCCGAACTTGCTGGCAAACCCATAGGCGGGGTCCCACGCCAATTGCCACAGGTTGTACTTGAACCAAACAACGGTTTTTTGAGTGGCGTAAACATCCGCCAAGAATGCCGGTGGCAAAGGGTTGTTGTAATACCCGCCAAGGTAGAACGTGGCGGTATAGCCCTCTACTTTTCCTGCGGTGTAGCTTTCCACGGGCAGAAGATCTACTGTGCCGTCAAAATGAGCCAGCAGGTTTTTCAGCATGATGCCGTAGGCCATGCTGAGCTTGGTGTACTCGGACCCCGGTGGCGCATCATAGACAACCAATGTTTTAGGTGCCGTTTGTGCGGTTGCCGGTTGGAATGCCAACAGGCACATCAGTGCGAATACGATGGAGATAGAGCGTGATAGTTTTTTCATGACAATTCCTTCACTGATTGAAAGTTACCTGGCTTTCGGTGCATTGGGAGGGCGACCTGAACGGTTGCTCGGCTCGTCGTCTTTTTGATCCCATGAAACATCGTCCAGGGTGTCGTCCCGCATGTAATTTTTTTTGTGATGTTTGTTGTGGTGGTGGGCGCGTTGGCTGCGTTTGACTTCGTCTTGGTTCATACCCCCGTGTTGTTTCACCATGTTTGAGCCGGTTGGCAAGGGTGGTGGCACCACGGAGGATGCCTGCGCCATGGCAAAAAATGCGCTGATGGCAGGGAAGATGAGGCTCTTTTCCAGCGCCCCTAGTGTGATAAATTTTTTCATATCAATCCTTTCAATGATTTTCAATACACTAACGTTTCTCTCAAAAAAACACCTTTTGCCCGGTCGTCGCCGCTGATGCGTACACGGTATTGCAGCGATACATCGGCGTACGATCGCGGCGCGTTGTAGCGGTCTTCGTTAAACCAATGGCGCACATTCACGCCCACCCCAACGCCCACGGCACTTTTTGAGCCACTGGCAAAACTCGAGTTGTAGTCAGCACCCAACACGACATGCGGGAACATGACCCAGTTGGGGTGTACGAAATCCAGCCGTAAACTGCGTCCCACTTGCCCCTCGAACGTGGCATAAGTCTGGCGCTGGTTGATATAGCGCCCGACCTCGGTGTAGATGTTCGTGGTCATCCAGCTTGGCGCGTCAAGCCGTAAATCTGTGCCCGAACTTGCTGAGTAGGAAACGCGCATCAACCAGTCGGCCGTCGTTTTTGAGCCAAGGGTTAGCCGTCTTTCCAGCGCCAAAATCAGATTGGTGGCGGCCAATGGTTTGACACGGACACCCATCGTGCCTTGAACGCTTTCTGACCCTGTTGGGTAGCCTGCCTCGCTCGATAGCGTTGCCGAGATGCCGCCATAAAGTTCAAGCAATTGGCCGTGGTTGTACTCTAGAGGCCGCCAATACACCTCTGTGGCCCCTTGCAGGCTGTCATTCGCCGCACCTGTCTGGCCTGCAGGTAAGACCGCAGATGAGATGCCACGGTAGGCAAGGGATGCATTCGCTCCCCAGGTGCGTGAGCGATCAGCAATTTCACGACGCGTTTCAAACAGCGTTTGTGGCTGTAATGCGAGTTTGCCCGACTCAGCAGCGTCGACCGCTTTTTTGAAGTACGTGATGGCTTCTTTGTCGCGGCCCAATCGACTGGCTGCGAAAGCGGCATCTTGCAGTGCGGTTTCGGGCAGGGTTCCTTGCGAAGCAGCCTTGTCAAAGGATGTCAGGGCCCGCTCATCGTCTCCCACCAGAGCCGCGAGATACGCCACGCTGGTGTTTGCTTGCTCTTTGAGCAAGCCACTTTGATCGGCATGGATGAACCGTTCACGGGCGATGGGTTTGCGGTCGAGTTGAAGCAGCAGACCGATTTCACTGACCAGGGACAGCTTGTCGCTTTGCAGCGCCTTGCTTGCGTCTTCTGTTGCCTGTTCGGGCTTGCCAAGGCGCTGACGAATGTTGCTGCGTGCTGCCAGTATCTCGGCTTCAAGCCCATAGTCCGATAGAAATTGGGTGGCATCCCGGTCGGCCTGCTCAAGTTGACCGGCAGCCGTCAAACTGTTGAGCCGCAAGAGGCGGTAAGGTCTGTTGGCGGGAGACAGTTTGATCGCTTCATTTGCATGGTCTGATGCTGCTGCATAGTCTCTGGCATTGAAGGCTTTGTAGGCTGATTCTGCAACTGAGCGACCGGGATCTGCCGTTTCTTCGCCGGGCCAAATATCACAGGCTGGCGTGAATGAAGAGCCCACGCAAATAATGCCGGGTACAGGCAGGCTCAAAGCGCTTGTCATGTTGGGCGACATGCTGCGTTTGAGCGCCGTCCTGGCCATGTTGCGCCGGGTGGAGATGCCTTCATCCGTCGAATCAAGCGGTGCAAGCAGGTCGAGGGCGCGCTGTGGTTCGTCGTTAACCAAGGCTGCGTGCGCAGCAATGACCCTGAAATTTTGCTGATCTGTCGGTGTCAGCGTTTGATTGTCGATGGCTTTGTCAAAATCAGTCCAAGCCAATTCTTTCTTCTCCAGACGCAGGTATGTATAGCCCCGTATGACGAGCAAGGCGGCCTCATCCGGCAAATTTTTGATGGCCTCAGTGGCTGTTTGATTGGCTTCCTCGATATGCCCCAAGGCCAGCAAGCTGCGTATGAGCTGCAGATGGTGTGCCAGCAATATCGGCGCATATGCAACACCTTTGTGTGCTTCCAGGTAGGCGGATTCCAGATCGCTGTTGGACAGGGCTTTGTTTGAGGCATCAAAATGCATGAAAGCCAAACGCTGGCGCACCAGCTGTCGTTGCGCCATCAACTCTGAATCGTTGTCTGCACCTGTGCTGGCCAGTACTTGCCCTGCCAGCGTGTCCGCTTCCGCATAGGCACCACTTTGCGCCAATACATAGACCAACAATTTTTGATACGCACGGTTTTTAGGTTCTAGCTGTACGGATTTTCGGGCCTGTATGACCGCAGAGGCGTAGTCCGCCCGGCCGCTGGCCTGATAAGCCATGTCGGCAAATAGGTATGCTTGGTTGGGTGCCGTCATCTGCACGACCGGTTTGGTCTGGCGCGTTGTTTGAGGTACCGCAGGTTTGGCGGGTTTGGCCGGTTTTGGCGAGTCAAGGTTCGGTATTGCCGTTGCGCTTGGTGGTTGAATGGCTTGTGTTGTTGTTTTTTGCAGGCCTTCTAAGCGCAAATCATGGAGCGCTTTGCCAAGCTGCACATTGCCTTGATTCCTGCTTAGCTGCTCCGTCAACAGCGCTTCAGCGCGACCTCTTTCCCCGGAGCGACGATAGGCCTCGGCCAAATAGCTTGCTACGGTTGCGTTGTTGGGTGCCAGTGTTCGCGCTTGTTCAAACTCGGTGATGGCGCGATTTTTATTGCCGCGCTCCAATGCTTCGAAACCCTTTTGTAAATGGGGATAGATCAAGAACTTCTTCAGCCCTGATTCTTCCAGAGAAAAATTGTCCGTTTGCGCTTCTGCGCAGTTGGCCATAAGTGCAAGTGTCATCGCCAGCATGATGGGGTTGAGTTTCATAGCCTTATGCCCTTTTCAACTCAAGTTCTGTACGGGGCAGCACGCCTGCATGTTGCAACAAAGTGGCGATAGATGTTTGCAGCTGTGCTTGAAGCTGAAGTGCTTCATCCAGTGCGGGTTTGGTGATGACTTGCTGTTCGACCAGGTATTCACCAAGAAGCATGTCGCTGCGTTCCCGGCGCAGCAGCACGGCGCTGAGTGCGGCTGCGTCGATGCGGCCGAGTGCCTGGAAGATGTCGCCGATAAAAAGTTGTCTGGAGACAAATCCATCCCAAGTGGAATTTGCCTCTGATAAGGTCAATTGGCCTTGCTGTTGCAGGCTGTGCAACAAATTTCGTTCAGATGAGATATCTTGTTCGGAATACCATTGGCGAAGACCGGCGGCTATTTGTCCTTTCGGTGCGATGACATACTGCACCTCTCTTGAAAGCTTGCGCCCCATGGCCGCCAGAGATACGGGGTCAATATAGGACTCACTGCCCAAAATCATGACATCACCGCTTTCACGCAACGGCAAAACGGCGTAATGCAAAGCAATGGCGCGCGGCAATTTTTCAATCAGAGCGGCATCCAGGGTAAAAGCATCTACGCTTTCCCAAGTGGCATGGCATTGCTCTGCGACCGCTTGCGCGAGCTGTTCGCTGGATATCAAGTCTTCGTGCACCAACAAACTGCCAATACGCAAACCCCGCATGGGTAGTTGCAAGGCTTTTTCAAGCGCTGTTTCACTGATGAATCCCAGATCAATCAAAATCCTGCCCAGTGGTTTGCGTACTTTGTTTTGCTCGCCCAGGCTTGGAAATTCATGGCTAGTTTTGTCCCAGGCAATCCGATGGATGTCCTTGGACAGCAGGGTTTGCTTCAAAGCACGCCAATTGGCTAAAAAATTGATCAAATTTCCCCAAAGCAAACGGGGCACAGACAATAAACCTTGAGCGATACCGTAATAACGGGTTACAAAAATGATGCGTTGCGCGATCCGGTTGGTCATGAGCCATAGATTGGTCACCAGTAAAACCGAGAACCAGCCACCGCTTTCAAAGATGGACATGAACTGGTAGCTGTCTGGCACCAAGCGCTGGTAGCTCCAGACGGCGAACAACTGGACTGCTAAAAGCATAGCCAGAAAGCTGGTGAAGTTGGTGACGACACCCTTGCGGTCACGCCACAGAAAATAGTTCAAAACACCATTGCCGGCCCAGCGATGGGTTTTGAAACCTTGGTACACAATGCCGATGATCCAGCGGGATTTTTGCCGCACCGCGTAGTTCAGTGAGTCGGGGAAGTATTCCCGCACCGAAATGACGCTGGCTTCCCGCCTATTCATACCGGCTTCTGCGACAACGCGACGCGCTTGTTTTGGGGCTGGTTCATACACAGGAAAGCGGACGAAAACCTCTTTCATGCCAAAGGATTTAAGCCGGAAGCCAATGTCGTAATCTTCGGTCAAGCTTTGTACGTCGAAAGCGATGCCATTGCCTGCTTCTTGCAAAGCCATGACGGCACGCCTGCTGAAGCACGTCCCTACGCCGGCACTGGGCACCTGACCTGCCAGCGCTTCGCGTACCACAATGTCTTTGCCATGCGTTTCTGCGAATTCGTCCAGGTAGTGACCCCCGGTAAAGTCGGACCAAGCACGTTTCAGGGGATAAACGGGGAGCTGAATTAGATCTTTGCGACCAACCAGCAGGTTGAACAGGCGCAGTTCCATTTTTGAGAGCACGTCTTCAGAGTCGTGCAGGATAAAACCTTCGAATTTCAAACAAGCACGCTGCTCGAACTGCATGATGGCATTGAGCACATTGTTCAAGCAGTCTGCCTTGCTGGTGGGGCCAGGGCGTGCACAAACGACTTTATGGACGTTTGGAAAACGCGCACATACTTTTTCTACATCGCGCTGTGTTTCCGCGTCGTTGGGGTAGGTGCCGACAAAGATGTGGTAATTTTCATAGTCAAGCGTCGTGGCTGCAAGCTCTGCCATTTTGTCGATGACACCATGCTCCTGCCATGCAGGCACCATGATGGCCAGTGGCTTTTCTTCCAGTTGGTACAGTTTGTGGTGACTCAGACGCGGGTGTTTGCGGTACACGGTCAAGGTGCGCCATGCTTGCCGTGACCAATAGACGATGTCGACGAACAGGTCGTCCAAACCGCTGACCAAAATGATGACCGCCAACACCACGGCGACATATTTCAAGCCGTAGAGATAGATGGCGATGAAGTCGATCAGCCACATATTCTCGCCTCAGATGGGCTGGAGCGCTGGTTTGTCTCGACGGCCAGGATGTTGGCGAGCTGTTCAATGATCCGGTGCGACGCTGTACCGTCTCCGAACGGATTACCCGCCTGCTGCATGCGTTTGTAGGCCAGCTCGTCCGCCATCAGGCGTTTGACGGCTGCGACGATGGTCTGCCGTTTGGTGCCAACCACGGCCGCGCAACCCGAAATGACCGCTTCTGGACGCTCGGTCTCATCTCTTAAAACCAGCAAGGGCACGCCAAACGTCGGAGCTTCTTCTTGCAAGCCCCCTGAATCGGTCAATACCAGCCAAGCATCAACCAGGGCCTGCTGCATGTCCAGGTAATCCAGTGGTGGCGTGAGCTTGACGTTGGATAAGCCGCCCAAAATGTGATGAACAGGCCTCTGGATCACAGGGTTCAGATGCACAGGGAACAGCACATTCATGTCTGGCCGCGCCTGGGCGATATCGGCGATGGCGTGGCAGATTTCCTGCACATCGTTGCCCCAGTTCTCGCGTCTGTGCACGGTCACCAACAGATGACCATGGCCCAGCGTGCGGCGTTTGATGTCTTTGCTGGTGCAAACCCACTGTTGTGCATCAATCACGGTGTTGCCGGTCACGTGGATGGATGTTGGGCTGATGCCCTCGGCCAGCAAAGCCCGTTGTGCGCCTGCAGTCGGTGCAAAGTGCAGCGTCGTGATGCGTGATAGCATCTGGCGCAAGCCTTCTTCAGGGAAGGGGAGATTCAGGTTGCAGGTCCGCAAACCGGCTTCCACATGAGCCACTGGCACACGGTTGTAAAAACCGGCCAAGGCACCCAAAAAGGCACTTTCTGTGTCGCCTTGCACAATGACCAGTGCCCATGGCTGCTGGGCCATCACCGTTTCCAATTGTGTGCGGCAGCCGGTGCTGAACTCAAGCAGCGAGCTGCCTTGTCGCGTCAAGGCGATGTCTGGTGTGATGTCAAAGCAGGCCAAGATCTGGCTGGCCATGTCTGCGTGTTGCCCGGTATGCAACCAGTGCACATCGGCCCAGGGCGTTTCGCGCAGAGCGTGGTACAGCGGCGCTAGTTTGATTATCTCGGGTCGCGTCCCAGAAACAATGAGAATGGGATGCATAGAACCTCCTGCATGCAGATGGGCAAGGAGTTTAGAGATGGGCGCTGGGTGTTGGGCGCGCGAACTGGGCATTTGGGCGCATCGCAGCCGGGGTGCATGGCTCACCGGGCGGCTCGGCATCTGCAAAGTTGGTCCATTGCGACGCAATGTTGAACTCCTCGGCACCGTCTTGGGTTTTCAAATCGACCACAAAAACCACCTCACCACCAAACCGGCCGACACCCAATGTTTTCATCAGGTCCTGCTCTTTTTCTGGCGATTCAAGACGCAAGAAACAGATGGCTTGTTGCGCGCCTTCATGTACAGCCGTCAGGATGGCGAGCTTCTCAATCCGGCCGAAATGGCTGCACAGCCCATGCAAGGCCGGAGTCAAGGTCGCCACATCAGCGCATTGCTGCAAATCACGGAGTGAACGCATAGGGGTAAAGTTGATCTGATTCATGATTTGTCCTTCCAGTTGATACCGCCGCGGATGCTCTGAAAACAAGCCTTGATGAGCTCTGGACACATCACATCTTGTTTCATCTGGTTGTAGTTTCTTTCCTAGATACCCAGGCATCAATACCCTGAACGGGGTAGCCCAACTACCTAAGCCTGTAGTTGCAGCGCCAGAAGCAAACGAGACTTTTTTTGCAGATGCAGCAAACTTGGCAACTGAAATCAGTTACAAAGTGTGGTAGTTCGAACTCGTAAAAATCGTAATTAAATGTAAATTTAGAACAATGCTTGGCCAAGTCGCATTGCTATTTATTTTTTGGACGGATTATTTTTTGCTGATTTGACAAATCTTGTGGTCTGAATTGGGTATTTTTCACTTGATTTGTACTGCTTAATGCTTCATTTGGTGCCCGGCGCAGGCTTGTCAAACAACAGCCATTGCGCCAAAGTCGTCGTATGATGAAAGCACTTTCTGGGGAGAAACCGCTTGTGACGACCCGCCGACCTGCCGACTTGTTATCAGAGTCTATGCCAATGTCTGAGCTGGATGCGGAGGGCCTGGCGCGTTTGGCGATGCGTTTATCGACCACGCTGGGCAGCATCAGCGAGGCCTTTGTGACCTTGGATGTGACGGGTCGTTTCACCTATTTAAACCATGAAAGTGAGCACTTACTACAGCGCAAAGGCGCTGATTTGCTAGGAAGTGAAATCTGGACAGTATTAGGTGACACGGTCAACGAACACCTGCGCTGGCACATTGAGCAGGCACTCAGCACCAACCGCCGTGTTGAGTTTGAAGACTTTTATGCTGGTTTGGGCAAATGGCTGGAGTTGCGCGTGCATCCCTTTGCTGAGGGACTGGCGGTTTATTTTCGGGATGTAACCGAACGCAAAGTGGCGGAGAAAAAAATCCACCATCTCGCGTTTTACGACCCCTTGACCGAACTGCCAAACCGCCAGTTGCTGCTGGATAGCCTGACGCAGGCCTTGGCCGACAGCGCCATCACGGCCGAATTTGGGGCCTTGATGTTCATTGATCTGGACAACTTCAAAGTCCTCAACGACACCCTGGGTCACCCCAAAGGCGACCTGCTGTTACAAAAAGTGGCGGCCCGCCTGAAGGCCTGCGTGCGCAAAACCGACACGGTAGCGCGGCTTGGGGGGGATGAATTTGTGGTGATGTTGCAAAACCTGGGCGGGGAGGCCGAGGCCGCCGCCCGCAAAGCGCAGGCGGTGGCCGACAAAGTGCTGGTCACCCTGCGTGAACCCTATGACCTGGCCGGTCACCAGCACTACAGCACGGGCAGTATTGGGGTCACACCATTTAACGCACGGCAACAGGCCGATGTGAGCGATCTGCTCAAACAGGCGGATTTGGCGATGTACCACGCCAAAAACCTGGGGCGCAACACGGTGTGCTTTTTTGACCCCGCCATGCAGGCCATCATCAGCGCCAGCGCGGCCTTGGGTGCCGATCTGCGGACGGGCTTGCGCGAGCAGCAGTTTGTGCTTCACTACCAGCCGCAGGTGGATGCGCAGCGCCGCATGGTTGGGGTGGAAGCCCTGCTGCGCTGGCAGCATCCGCAGCGTGGTGTGGTCAACCCGTCAGAATTCATCCCCGTGGCGGAAGAAACAGGTTTGATTGTGCCCTTGGGCCACTGGGTGCTGGAGCAGGCCTGTCTGCAGCTGGCCTTATGGTCGCAGAGCGCCAAAACAGCCGGTTTGAGCATGGCCGTCAACGTCAGCGTGCGGCAGTTCCGCGATCCTGATTTTGTGGATGCGGTGATGGCGCTCATCAAACAAACCGGTATTCGGCCGCAAAAACTCAAACTGGAACTGACCGAAAGTCTGCTGGCCGACCGCATGGAGGTGACCCTGGCCAAAATGGGCACCTTGAAAGCGCTGGGCGTGACCTTGGCGCTGGACGATTTTGGCATGGGCTATTCGTCACTCTCCTATCTGAACCGCCTACCCTTGAACCAGCTGAAAATCGACAAAAGCTTCGTCGCCGATGTGTCCAGCGACCCGCGCGACGCCGCCATCTCTCGTGCCATTGTCTTTTTGGCGCAAAGCATGGGCCTGGAGGTGATGGCCGAGGGCGTCGAAACCGAGGCGCAGATGCAGTTTTTAGTGGCACAAGGCTGTGGTTTCTTTCAGGGCTTTTTGTTCAGCCCACCGTTGCCGATGGCGGAGCTGGACCTTTTTATGCACGATCAGCAAATGGTTTGATCCAGTCGATCAAGCCAGCAATTGCACATTCCCGCCCGCCGCCGTGGTGTTGACCGTCAGCGTCTGCTCCGCGCAAAAACGGTACAAATAGTGCGGCCCACCGGCTTTCGGCCCCGTGCCGCTCAGCCCTTCACCGCCAAAGGGCTGCACGCCCACCACCGCGCCTATCATGTTTCGGTTGATGTAGACGTTGCCGACGTGTGCGGCTCGGGCTAATGCTTGGGCGCGGGAGTCGATGCGGGTCTGGATGCCCAGCGTCAGCCCGTAACCCAGCGCGTTGATCTGCGCGATCACCTCCGCCGGGTCGCCACCCCAGCGCACCACGTGCAGCACGGGGCCAAAGATTTCAGCACCGATGTCGCTGATGGCGTTCAGCTCGAAAGCGGCAGGGGGGATCAGATTGGATTTTTTAATTGCTATGTTATTTATAGCTAGTGAGGCAACAAATACGTCGGCTAGTAGTGGTTTTGATGCCTTTTCCAGGCGTTTCAGGTGGTTTTGGATGCTGTCAAAGGCTTCACGGTCGATCACCGGGCCGACGTCGGTGGCCAGATCGGCGGTGTCGCCCACGCGCAGCTCTTTGGCAGCGCCCTGGATCATCTCGATCACACCGTCGGCAATCGACTCGTGCACGCACAGCAGCCGCAGCGCAGAGCAGCGCTGGCCGGCGGAGCGGAAGGCGCTTTGCACCACGGCGTCGGCCACCTGCTCGGGCAGGGCGGTGCTGTCGACCAGCATGGCGTTGATGCCGCCG
>JAYVJL010000160.1:0-9844 GCA_043769295.1 Polaromonas sp.
TGACGTGTTTCCGGCGGAGCATTCCGAGATGGCGGTGCGGATCGAGATGTTTGACGACGAAATCGAGTCGCTGCAGCTGTTTGACCCGCTGACGGGCAAAATACGGCAAAAAATCCCGCGCTTCACGGTCTACCCGAGCAGCCATTACGTCACGCCGCGTGACCAGGTCGTGACCGCCATTGAAACCATCAAAATCGAGCTGGCCGAGCGGATTTCGCACTTTTTGAAAGAGGGCAAACTGGTCGAGGCGCAGCGGATCGAGCAGCGCACCCGGTTTGATCTGGAAATGCTGACCGAGGTCGGCCACTGCAAAGGCATTGAAAACTATTCGCGGCACCTGAGTGGCTCCAAACCCGGCGACCCACCATCGACATTGACCGACTACATGCCGAAAGACGCAATGATGTTTGTGGACGAAAGCCACGTCACCATCGGGCAGTTTGGCGCGATGTATTTGGGCGACCGCTCGCGCAAATCAACACTGGTGGAATACGGCTTTCGGCTACCGAGCGCCATGGACAACCGGCCGCTCAAGTTTGCC
This sequence comes from Polaromonas sp., assembly GCA_043769295.1. Classification (GTDB taxonomy): domain Bacteria; phylum Pseudomonadota; class Gammaproteobacteria; order Burkholderiales; family Burkholderiaceae_C; genus Aalborgiella. Next base: position 542 of record JAYVJL010000160.1, read on the forward strand.
GAGTTTGAGACCAAAATGCGCCAGGTCGTGCTGGTATCGGCCACGCCGTCGAACTGGGAAAAAGAACACGCAGGGCAGGTGGTCGAGCAAGTCGTGCGGCCGACCGGCTTGGTTGACCCCGAAGTCGAAGTGCGCCCCGCCACAAACCAAGTTGACGATGTGCTGCAAGAGATTCGCATCCGCGTCGAAAAGTCAGAGCGCGTCTTTATCACCACGCTGACCAAACGCATGGCCGAGCAGTTGACGGATTACTTGGCGGACAACGGTGTCAAAGTGCGCTATTTGCACAGCGACATTGACACCGTGGAGCGGGTCGAGATTTTGCGCGACCTGCGGCTGGGCGCGTTTGACGTGCTGGTCGGTATCAATTTGCTGCGCGAGGGTTTGGACGTGCCCGAGGTCAGCTTGGTGGCGATTCTGGATGCGGACAAAGAGGGGTTTTTGCGATCCGAACGGTCGTTGATCCAAACCATCGGCCGAGCAGCCCGTAATTTGAACGGCCGCGCTATTTTGTACGGCGACAAAATCACCGACTCCATGCGCCGTGCGATGGACGAAACCCAGCGCCGCCGTGACAAACAAATCGCCCATAACTTGGCCCACGGCATCGTGCCTAAGAGCATCAACAAGAAAATCAAAGACCTGATCGACGGCGTTTACAGCACCAAAGCCGGTTTGGAAATGGAGCGTTTAGAGAACGACGCCATGAACCGCGCCAAGGTCGAAGACATGTCCGAAAAAGACATTGGCCGCGAAATCAAGCGCCTGGAGAAGCTGATGATGCAGCATGCCAAAGACCTGGAATTCGAAAAAGCGGCACGGGTGCGCGACCAGTTGCACATCTTGAAAGAGCAGGCGTTTGGCGCGCCGGGGACGGACAACATTGTGTCGATTGAGCGCTGAATGAGGCGCTGGCAAGTTAAAACTGTCTCAATTTGACTAATCAGACAAGACTACTTGGTTATTTATTGAACTAAGTGGTAATATATGCACTCATAACCAGCAGAATCTGAAGCTGGGCATGTTTTTAAGCAATACCCGACCAAAAGACTCTAGTTCTGTTATACTTGACTTAATTACTCGACTACCCCCGAATTGTCAGATGACTCAGGGTTAACGAGAATGCACCATAAAGGAGCTTGCTATGCGACTCACCACCAAAGGCCGTTTTGCCGTAACTGCGATGATTGACTTGGCGCTGCGCCAGACCAATGGCCCCGTGACTTTGGCCACGATCAGCGAACGTCAGCGTATTTCTCTGTCTTATTTAGAGCAATTGTTTGGCAAGCTGCGTCGTGCCCAATTGGTCGAATCCACCCGTGGTCCAGGCGGCGGCTACACTCTGGCGCGGCCCGCAACTGACATTACCGTGACCGATATTGTCATGTCAGTGGACGAGCCATTGGACGCCACCCACTGCGAAGGCCGTGAGAATTGCCATGGCGAAGGTACGGGCAAATGCATGACACACGATTTGTGGACCTCTTTGAACACTAAAATGACGGAGTTTTTAGACTCGGTGTCGCTGCAAAAACTGGTAGACGACCAGCATGCCAACGGTGTGGAAGTGGTCAGCGCCCCGATCAGCAAACGCGGTATCTCCAGCATGCCTGTGCAAAAACCGGTGCGCATCAATGCGCCCAACTCGGTGTTTGCCTTGGGTGCGATGTACGGTACCAAAGCATTTGCGGAGTAATTATTTAACAACTGGTTGCTATTAATTTAATAGCAACTTAGTTAATAAATACGCCGGCTAGACTCTTATTTAGCCCTTATTTAGACCATTTTTAGACTTTTTAGCCAGATTACGGTTTTAAACCACGTTATATCGAGCAAATCACATGGACGCCACCCCACATTTCCCCATCTATCTGGACTACAGCGCCACCACCCCTTGCGACCCACGTGTGGTCGACGCCATGATTCCCTGGTTGCGCGAGCATTTTGGCAACCCGGCATCACGCAGTCATGCCTGGGGTTGGGAGGCCGAGGCTGCCGTTGAAACCGCCCGTACCTATGTGGCAGACTTGATTGGCGCAGACCCGCGTGAAATAGTCTGGACATCCGGCGCGACGGAGTCCAACAACCTGGCTTTGAAGGGCGCAGCGCAGTTCTACAAAACCAAGGGCAAACACATCATCACCGTTAAAACTGAGCACAAAGCCGTGCTGGACACCTGCCGTGAGCTGGAACGCCAAGGCTTTGACGTGACGTATCTGGACGTGCAGGAAGATGGTTTACTGAATCTTGACGCTTTCAAAGCCGCCATCCGCCCCGACACCATCTTGGCCAGCGTGATGTTTGTGAACAACGAAATCGGCGTGATCCAAGACATCGCCGCCATCGGTACAATCTGCCGCGAACATGGCGTGATTTTCCATGTTGATGCTGCCCAGGCTACAGGCCGTATCAACGTCGATACCGCCAATCTACCGGTCGATTTGATGAGCCTGACCTCGCACAAAACCTACGGCCCCAAAGGCATTGGTGCTTTATATGTGCGCCGCAAGCCGCGTGTGCGCCTGGAGGCGCAAATGCACGGCGGTGGCCATGAGCGCGGCATGCGCTCGGGCACGCTGCCCACGCACCAGATCGTCGGCATGGGCGAGGCCTTTCGCATCGCCAAGCTGGAAATGGCGGCAGACAACGTGCGCATCCAGGCCCTGCATGACCGCATGTTGAATGGTTTGAAAGACATCGAGCAGGTGTTTGTGAACGGTCATGCCGACAAGCGTATTCCGCACAATTTGAACATGAGCTTCAATTACGTTGAAGGCGAGTCCTTGATCATGGGCATCAAAGGCTTGGCAGTGTCGTCTGGCTCGGCATGCACATCGGCATCTTTGGAACCCAGCTATGTGCTGCGCGCCTTGGGCCGCAGCGACGAGTTGGCCCACAGCAGCCTTCGCATGACGATTGGCCGCTGGACAACCGAAGCAGAAATCGACTACGCGGTGGAAACCATCAAGCTGAACGTCGCGAAATTGCGCGATTTAAGCCCCTTGTGGGATATGTACCTTGAAGGTATCGATATTTCCACAATCCAGTGGGCTGCACATTAAACATTAAGAGGTACACATCATGGCTTATTCAGACAAAGTCGTAGACCACTACGAAAACCCACGCAACGTCGGCAGCTTTGAAAAAGGCGACGATTCGGTAGGCACTGGCATGGTGGGCGCGCCCGCCTGCGGCGACGTGATGAAACTGCAGATCAAGGTCAACCCGCTCACGGGTGTGATTGAAGACGCACGCTTCAAAACCTACGGTTGCGGCTCGGCGATTGCGTCCAGCTCCCTGGTGACCGAATGGGTCAAAGGCAAAACATTGGACGAAGCGGCTGCGCTCAAAAACAGCCAGATCGCCGAAGAACTGGCTTTGCCGCCGGTCAAAATCCACTGCTCCATCCTCGCAGAAGACGCCATCAAGGCGGCGGTGAGTGATTACAAAGCCAAGCATTTAAATTAAAAACATGTCCGTCTCCCTCACAGAACCCGCCGCCCGGCACGTCACCCGCTATTTAACCAAGCGCGGCAAGGGCGTGGGCGTCAAACTCGGCGTCAAAACCACGGGTTGCTCGGGTTTGGCGTACACGCTGGAATATATGGACGAATTTGCGTCTGAGGACACCATTTTTGAGGATTTCGGCGTCAAAGTCGCGGTTGACCCGAAAAGCCTGGCGTACATCGACGGTACGCAGCTCGACTATGTGCGCGAAGGTTTGAATGAAGGTTTCAAGTTTAACAATCCGAATGAACGCGACAAGTGCGGTTGCGGCGAATCGTTTAGAGTTTGAGTTGAACGCTGACCTTAAATCCCCCCTAGCCCCCCTTTTCCAAAGTGGGGAACAAGATTTTCAATTACTTAGCGCGGCGGGCATGCATTGCCTCCCCCTTTGTAAAAGGGGGATTGAGGGGGATTTATCTTGAATCTTCAATCCAACGATTTCGAGCTGTTTGACGTTCCTGCGCTTTTCAAGCAAGACCGCGCGGCCCTGGACGCCCGCTGGAAAGACCTGCAGCGCGAGGCGCATCCCGACAAGTTTGCAGCCCAGGGCGCAGCGGCGCAACGCGTGGCGATGCAGTGGTCGGTGCGCATCAACGAGGCCTATGCTCGGCTCAAAGACCCGCTGAAACGTGCGACCTACCTGTGTGAGTTGAACGGCGCGCCCATCAACGCCCACACCAACACGACGATGCCGCCGGCTTTCATGATGATGCAGATCGAGTGGCGCGAGGCTTTGGAAGAGGCTACGACCGCCGCTGAATTGGAAACAATAAGCGATGAGGCGGCACAATACGAGCGTGGACAGCTATTAAAAATAGAGCAACTGATCGACGTGACGCACGACTACGCCGCTGCCGCCAACGAGGTGCGGGCGCTGATGTTTGTCGCCCGTTTTGTAGGTGAAATTGAAACTAGACTCGATCAAACATAAAAAATCATGGCCTTACTGCAAATCTCCGAACCCGGCCAAACGCCCAACCCGCATGAGCGTCGCATCGCTGTGGGTATCGACCTGGGCACCACACATTCTCTGGTCGCCGCCGTGCGCAGCGGTGTGGCCGAATGCCTGCCTGACAACCAAGGTCGCGTGATTTTGCCGTCTGTGGTGCGGTATTTGCCAGATAACAAACGACAAATTGGCTTTGAAGCCCTGGCGAACGCAGCTATTGACCCGCAAAACACCATTGCCTCCGTCAAACGGCTGATGGGGCGCGGGTTGAAAGATATTGCCCATCGGCAAAAGTTGCCTTACAAGTTTGCGGCAGGGGATTTAGAGGGCGATTCAGTTATGGGCATGGTCAGTTTGGAAACAGTCGGCGGTATCAAATCGCCCGTCGAAGTCAGCGCCGAAATTTTGGCGACACTGCGCTACCGTGCGGAAGACACCTTCAACGACGACTTGTTTGGTGCTGTCATCACCGTGCCGGCATATTTTGACGACGCCCAGCGCCAGGCGACCAAAGACGCGGCGCAGTTGGCCGGTATTAATGTTCTACGACTCATTAACGAACCGACCGCTGCTGCGATTGCCTATGGCCTGGACAACGCCAGTGAAGGCGTTTATGCGATCTACGACTTGGGCGGCGGTACCTTTGACATCTCGATTTTGCGACTGGCGCAGGGCGTTTTTGAGGTCATCGCCACGGGTGGCGATTCAGCCTTGGGTGGCGACGACTTTGACCGTGCGCTGGCCGATTGGGCGCTGGGTCAGTTGGGCATCCAGCCGACCACGCCAAACGAGCTGGCCGCCAGCATCGTCGAAGCGCGGCGTTGCAAGGAGGCGCTTTCTGCTACAAATAGTGTAGCTTATCAGGCAATAAATACGCCGGCTACAAGCAAAAATGGCATTCAAAATGCGGTTTTAGTGGTTTCCAGAGCCCAATTTGTCGCCGTAACCCAGTATTTGACCGATAAAACCATCTCTGCCGTCAAAAAAGCCTTGCGTGATGCCAAGTTAAGCAAAGATGACATTCAGGGCGTGGTCATGGTGGGCGGCAGCACCCGCATGCCGCACATCCAGCAGGCGGTGGCTGATTTGTTTGGCAAACCACCGCTGACCAATGTGAACCCGGACGAAGTGGTGGCTTTGGGCGCAGCGATTCAAGCGAATCAACTGGCAGGCAACAATGGGGCAGGGGATTTGTTGCTTTTGGACGTGATTCCGCTGAGTCTGGGCATTGAAACCATGGGCGGCTTGGTCGAACGGATTGTGCCGCGCAACCAGACCATCCCCACCGCGATGGCGCAAGACTTTACGACCTACAAAGACGGCCAGACCGCCTTGGCGCTGCACGTGGTGCAGGGCGAGCGTGATTTGGTTGCCGACTGCCGTAGTCTGGCGCGTTTTGAGTTGCGCGGTATCCCTCCTATGGTGGCGGGCGCGGCGCGGATTCGTGTCACTTTCACCGTCGATGCGGATGGTCTGCTGAGTGTGGCGGCCAAAGAGCAGATCAGCGGCGTCGAAGCCAATATCGTCGTCAAACCATCCTACGGCTTGAGCGATGACCAGATCGCCCAGATGCTGAAAGACAGCTTCTCCACCGCGCAGCAGGACATGAAATCCCGCGCCTTGGTCGAAGCCCGCGTGGATGCCGACCGCATGGTCATGGCGACCGAGAGCGCTTTGCAAGCCGATAAAGACCTGCTCACTGTAGATGAAGCCGGCGTTATTCATGCCTTGGTAGCTTCACTTTTGGTAGCAAAAGAATCCGAAGAAGCCGCTGTGGTGGAAGGTGCCACGACCGCCCTGGCCAAAGGCACCGGGGCTTTTGCCGCCATGCGCATGAACCGCGGCATCCAGCAAGCCTTGGCCGGAAAAAACATAGAATCGATTTAACTTTATGCCCATCATCACCATCCTCCCCCATGCTGAGTATTGCCCCAAGGGTGCGCAAATCACCGCACCTGCTGGCACGTCCATCTGCGAAGCCATGCTGGACAACCACATCAACATCGAGCACGCCTGCGATATGAGCCGCGCCTGCACCACCTGCCACGTGGTGGTGCGTGAGGGCTTCAAATCATTGGGTGAGCTTGACGAAGAAGAAGAAGACTTGCTGGACCGCGCCTGGGGTTTGGAGCCGAACTCACGTCTGAGCTGCCAGGCGATTTTGGCGCAATCTGACGTGACGGTTGAAATCCCGAAATACTCAATCAACCACGCCAAAGAGAACCATTGAGGGCACGTTTGTATGCGTCAAATCTTTCTGGATACTGAAACCACGGGCCTGTCTGCCGCCACCGGCGACCGCGTGATTGAAATCGGCTGCGTCGAGCTGGTCAACCGCAAGCTCACCGGCAAAAATCTGCATCTCTACCTCAACCCCGGGCGCGACAGCCATGAAGACGCGCTCAAGGTTCACGGCATCAGCAACGAGTTTTTACGCGACAAACCCAAGTTTGCAGAAGTAGCGGACGAGTTTTTGACCTTCTGCGCTGAGGCGGAGATCATCATCCACAACGCGCCGTTTGACCTGAGTTTTTTGAACAAAGAGTTGGAGCTGATCGGCAAAGCGCCTTTCAAAAACGGGGTGGCCAGCGTTACAGACACCTTGGTCATGGCCAAGGAAATGTACCCTGGCAAACGCAATTCGCTCGATGCGCTCTGCGACCGTTTGGGCGTGGACAACTCGGGCCGTACCCTGCATGGCGCGTTGTTGGACGCAGAGTTGTTGGCAGACGTCTACATCAACCTCACGCGCGGACAGGACGCACTTTTGATCGATAGCGGCAGCAGCCATGATGCCAATGGCGCGGTTGTGCAGATAGATCTGAGCAGCTTCAGACTTGACGTGTTGGTGGCGAACGAGCAGGAAGCCGCAGCACACGAAGACGTGCTGGTTCAAATCGACAAGTTGAGCAAAGGCAAAACCGTTTGGCGCGTTGCAGCAGGCTGAGGTCCGAGAAAAGCCACTTAAAGTATGTATAATGTGAGGCTGTACTGAATAAGATTCAGGGCGGTTAGCTCAGGGGTAGAGCACTGCATTCACACTGCAGGGGTCACAAGTTCGAAACTTGTACTGCCCACCAAATTATTGGTTATAGATCAAGGACTTACGAGAAATCGAAGTCCTTTTTTTACGTCTGGTGTTTAATAGGTGTTTAAACCAATGGAGGACATCAGTGTACTTTCATGGATGGTTTGACACCTTCCGGCACTTAAGCAGCGAATGGAACCCGATCATTATTAGTTTTAAAAACGTTCCAAACTGTTACTGTTCCGCCTTTACCCAGTGGCTTGCAAGCCTGTCTAGACAGCAAGCATCAACTCTCTACTTTGCGCTGTGTTAAAAATGGGGGGAGATTACCCCATCGCTATGCTATTTTTAAATCGAATATTGAACTTTTAACCAGTGAGGTTATCATCTGGGTATGCGTCGTTTAGTATTCATACTCATGATCGCTCTGCTACCCCTGCAGGGTTGGACGAGCATGACTATGACGACACATATGGCTGTTGCTAATCTGGCGATGCATCAGACTGGAAATGGTCAGGCTTTGTCGAATGATGAGCTTGCGCGTAAAATTTCTACCGTTATGTCGCCCGATTGCGCGCTACGTATGGGTGTGATGGCTGACGCAGCAGATCCAGTTTCCGGCAAAATCTGTACTGATTGCCATGCATGCCACACCATTGCATTGACAGATCCTGTACAAATCAATTGCACTGCGATATTCAGTGTGCCTTTCGAGCGGCGTGTACCGCCTTATTTTGCCAGCGCTGAAGTTCAGCTCAGCCAAAAACCACCCATTTTCTCCGCTTAAAGCCCAAACTCCGTCTGCATTGAAGTGCAGGTGGTGACTTCTGGGTTGAATCTAGCTCGGTCTATTGTTCCCTTGAGGCACACCCTTCGCTTTGAATCATGGCGTCTGTAGACGCATCAATGCGTCATAGGTCACACCGATCCTCAGCATTAAAAATTCATTATGAAAATCAAACAACTACTTGCTGCGTTTTACCCAATCTGGGTCAGATGTCATATCACTCTATTAATGAGCGTACTTGTCGCACTGCCACTGACCGTGCATGCGCAGCCGACACTGACACTAGAACGCGCGCAATCGCTCGCGATGCAAAAGTCGGCACAGCTCGTCGCGCACGATGCTGCTGGTAAGGCGGCCCGTGAAATGGCTGTTGCTGCTGGGCAATTACCCGATCCTATTTTGAAAATCGGCATCAACAACCTGCCCATCAATGGTGAAGACCGACTGAGCCTGAGCAAAGACTTCATGACCATGCGTTCGGTCGGTGTGATGCAAGAATTAACACGCGAAGACAAGCGCAAAGCGCGTCGCAATCGGTTTGAAAAAGAAGGCGAGTTGGTGAACGCAAACCGCAATCTCACAGCAAACAATGTCCGGCGCAACACGGCCAAGGCATGGTTAGACAGCTATTACCAAGATCGAATACTTGAGGTGTTGGTGCGCCAGCGAGACGAGGCGAAACTTCAAATCGAAACCTCCGATGCGGCCTACCGAGGTGGGCGTGGTTCTCTCAACGATGCGTTTGCAGCCCGCACAGCAGTTGTACAGATTGAAGACCGTATTGCGTCAGCGGAGCTTGAAGCGGGCACATCAAAAATTCAACTTGGTCGTTGGATTGGCGATATTGGCGCGTACGCATTGGACGCGCTACCGTTGATGGATCGTGTTGTTTTCAATGAAAATCACCTGGATAGTCAACTGCTGCATCATCCACAAATCGCGGTCATGCAAAGTCAAGAAGTTGTCGCGCAGGCAGATGCAGACACGGCTATTGCCAACAAACATGCGGATTGGACGGTTGAAATCATGCTC
>JAYVJL010000161.1:0-8581 GCA_043769295.1 Polaromonas sp.
CCAAAGGCCGCACACCGGCGGCAACCACCGCCCGACTGGCAGAGCTGCAATCGCGCATCCGGCCTCATTTCTTATTCAACACACTCAACAGCGCCATCGCCCTGGTACGCCAAGAACCTGCGCGGGCAGAAAGTCTGCTTGAAGATTTGAGCGACTTGTTTCGTGCCGCACTGACTGAACATGGTGAATCGGTCACCCTGGCGCAGGAGATCGATCTGGCCAAGCACTATCTGGCGATAGAACAAGTGCGTTTTGGCGGGCGCTTGCAGGTGCTTTGGACCCTGGATCCCGCAGCCAACACCGCCATGCTGCCGCCTTTGCTATTGCAACCCTTGGTTGAAAACGCCGTACTGCACGGCGTGGAGCCCAGCACGGCGGGCGCCAGCATCCATATCACCACCAAACGGCATGCCAACAAGGTATCCATCGACATCCGCAACACGCTGCCCAGCGTGAACACCTCCATCCATCAAGGTCATGGCATGGCCTTGATGAATGTGCGCGACCGCCTGCGCTTGCTGCATGATCTGGAAAGCGGGTTTCAAGCCGGCGTCAAACACGATTTGTATATCGTCCACATTGATCTACCCGGATAATCGCCCGCAAGACGCCAGTCAGCAGAGGTAAGCAAAGTCAAGCCACAGGATGAAAGTCACATGATGCAGCCCAGCGTATTGATTGTTGATGACGAAGCCCTGGCCAGAAGTCGTCTGCGCACCCTGCTGGGCGATTGCACGGAGCCCCGCGTCACGGTGGCGGGTGAAGCCTCCAAAGTCAGCGATGCGCTGGCTTTGATGCGCCACACCCATGTGGATGCCGTGCTGCTGGACATCAACATGCCGGATGAAGATGGCCTGTCGTTTGCGCGCAGCCTGCAGAAACTGCCACACCCGCCGGCCGTCATCTTTATCACCGCGCATGCAGAGCATGCCGTGCAAGCCTTCGATCTGGCCGCCACAGATTACCTGACCAAACCCGTGCGGCTGGAGCGGCTGCAAAAAGCACTACAAAAAGTAGAGCAATTTAGGCAATCAATACGCCGGTTAGAACCCCATTTGACCGAAGAAATCCTGCTGATCCAGGAACGCGGCATCACCGAACGCGTGCCGCTGCGCGAAGTGCTGTACCTGAAGGCCGAATTGAAGTACATCACCGTGCGCACCTCCCTGAAAACCCATATTCTGGAAGGCAGTTTGAACGATCTGGAAACACTGTATCCCGCCTATTTTTTACGCATCCACCGCAATGCGCTGGTGGCGCGCGATGCGATGCGCGCTTTAGAAAAGTATGTAGACCCCATGGAAGGAGAAGGCTGGGCGGTGCGCTTGTCGGGAATCGATGATCTGCTGCCGGTCTCGCGGCGACAACTCGTGGCGGTCAAGGAAGTGATATCCAAGTAGCCATCAAACCTGAACTTTATCTGCCTCGGTGGTGAACGAATCGGCATAGAACTCCTCATCCGGCAAACCACACATCGCCACAAAATCGGCATGTGCCGACTCCACCATGATGGGCGCACCGCAGGCGTAGACCTGATAATCGGCCAGCTGCGGGACATCCGCCATCACGGCGCGGTGGACAAAGCCGGTGCGACCCATCCAGACATCTTCTGGCAGGGCGTCTGAAACGACGGGGATGTAGCGCAAGTTGGGCATCAGCGCCACTTGCGCTTGGACCCAGTCATCCATATACAAATCTGCCGGTCGGCGACCACCCCAGTAAAACGCCACGGGGCGCTGGATGCCTTTGTGCTGCATGTTCTCCAGGATCGCCTTGATGGGTGCAAAACCCGTGCCCGAAGCCACGAGGATGATGGGTTTGTCAGACTCTTCACGCAGGTAAAAGCTGCCAAACGGGCCTTCGATGCGCTGGATTTCTTTTTCCTTCATCGCGCCAAACACGTGATCGGTGAACTTGCCGCCCGGCATATGCCGCACGTGCAGTTCCAGCTTGGGCGCACCGGCCTCCAGCGTGTGGGGCGCGTTGGCCATGGAGTAGCTGCGCCGCGCACCGTCGCGCAAAATAAATTCGATGTATTGCCCCGCAAAGTACTGCAGGGTGTCGCTGGCGGGTAGCTGCATCTGGATGACCATCACGTCGGCCGACTTTTTCTCAAGTGAGGCCACGCGCGACGGCATCCGTTTGATCGGGAAAGCGTCTGCCGCACTGACCTGACGCGACTCCAGCACCACATCGCTGTGCGGGGTGGCGCAGCAGGTCAAAATATAGCCATTCGCCTCTTCTTCAGCGCTTAATGCCTTCCTTTGATGCGGACTGTGCGTAACGGTACCTTGCAGTTTTTTGCATTTGCACGAGCCGCACGCACCGTCTTTGCAACCATAGGGCAAACCAATGCCTTGGCGGATGCCGGCGGCCAAGATCACCTCATTGGGCAAGGTCGAAAAACTGCGTTCACTGGGTAAAACCGTCACTTGAAATGTCATTTAGGTATCCTTGGAGGTCTGCAGGCCCATTTAAAATAAAAAGCGGCCTGCCCTCGCGTCAAAAACTTATTCAAAAAATAATACAAAAGAGCACCTATTTTGCCTTTAATTCAACGTCCTCCTGAACACCCCAGTATTCGCCTGGACTACCTGCGAAGCGCCACATGACGCCCAGCTTAGGCGCTCTGCCCGCCCGTTTTCGCCGTCCGCGCCTGCTGATTGTGGGTTGCGGTGATGTGGGCCAGCGCGTGGCCAAGGTGCTCAGCTCCCAGCGGCGCGGCGTGCGGGTGCTGGCGCTGACCTCGTCGCCTGAGCGCCTGCCCGCCTTGCGCAGCCAACACATCACCCCGCTGGTCGGCAACCTGGACGATGCACGCTCCATCGCCCGCTTGGCCGGTTTGGCCACCCATGTCCTGCACCTGGCCCCACCACCGTCTCAGGGCTGGGACGACCCGCGCACCCAGGCTTTGACCCGTATCCTGCGCCGTCGCAGCGCCCCAAACCGGCTTGTTTATGGTTCGACCAGCGGCGTGTATGGTGATTTGATGGGCGGCCAAGCGCGTGAAACCCTGCCCACCGCCGCCCACACGCCCCGCGCTTTTCGCCGCGTAAGCGCCGAGCGCACCGTGCGCGACATCGTCCACAGCTCGATTTTGCGGATTCCCGGCATCTACGCCCCGGACCGCGAAGGCGGCACCCCCAGAGAGCGCCTGCTCAAAGGCACGCCCGTGCTGCAAAAACAGGACGATGTCTACACCAACCACATCCACGCCGACGACCTGGCCCGCGCCTGCATCGCCGCCCTGTGGCGCGGCCGCCCGCAGCGCATCTACAACGTCAACGACGACAGTTGCCTGAAAATGGGTGATTACTTCGACTTCGCCGCCGACCTCTACGGCCTGCCCCGCCCGCCCCGCGTGCCAAGAAACACCGCGCAAGACCAGCTGCCGCTGATGCTCCTGAGCTTCATGAGCGAGTCCCGCCAGATGGACAACACCCGGATGAAGCGGGAGTTGAAGCTGAAGTTGCGGTATCCAACAGTGAATACTGGGCTGGTGCAACCGCAGCTATTTTGAGTCTGGCGTATTCAATCGAAATTGCTGTATTTAACATAGCAATGTAAATAATAAATACGCCGGCTACAGCACTATTTACGCCTTATTTTGACACTTTCAGCTTCACTGCACTGCTGGAATCATCTTCAAAGCCTTCACCGCGCCTTCACCCATCGCTGCGCCGAAGCGTTTGGCCAATTTCTCTGCTACGTTGTCGCGCTTGGTGTAGTCGATCAACTCTGGGGCTTTGACGACCTCGCGGGCGACATGGTCGAGCGTGCCGAGTTTGTCGGCCAGACCCAGCTCGATGGCTTGCTGGCCGCTCCAGAACAGGCCGGTGAAGGTTTCCGGGGTTTCTTTCAGACGCTCGCCACGGCCTTTTTTGACCACGGCGATGAACTGCTGGTGGATTTGGTTCAGCATCGCCTGCGTGTAGGCGCGGTGTTTCTCGGTTTGCGGGCTGAAGGGGTCTAAAAAGCCCTTGTTTTCGCCGGCGGTCATCAAACGGCGCTCGACGCCCAATTTTTCCATCAACCCGGTGAAGCCAAAACCGTCCATCAGCACGCCGATGCTGCCCACAATGCTGGCTTTGTCGACGTAGATTTGGTCCGCAGCAACGGCGATGTAGTACGCCGCCGAGGCGCAGGTTTCTTCCACCACGGCATAGATGGGCTTTTTGTGCAGGGCTTTGAGGCGGTAGATTTCGTCGTTGATGATGCCTGCTTGCACCGGGCTGCCACCCGGGGAGTTGATGAGCAAGACCACGGCTTTGGCACCGGTGTCTTCAAACGCGGAACGCAGGGCGGTGATGATCTGGTCGGCGCTGCCCTCGGAGCCCGAGGAGATTTCGCCTTTGATCTCCACCACCGCAGTGTGCGGCGTGCTGATGTCACGGGTCGAATTGGATTTCGAAAACATGCCCCAAGCCAGCAGCACAAAAAACGTCAGCCACGCCAGGCGCACAAACGTGCGCCAGCGCCGGGACGTTTGTTGCTCTTTCAGGTATGAAAATGCCAATTTCTCCAGCGTGGCGCGCTCCAAGTTCGGCTCTGAAGCGGGTGATTTGGCAGCAGCGGCAGCGGTAGAGGCCGAAGCCCCCGCCGCACGCTCTTTGGCGACCGTGGTTTCCCAACCGGTGGGTTTGTTATCGGCGCTGTGTTCAGGATCAGAAGGGGGCAGTTGTGGATCGGTCATGGGAAATGTCTATAAGGTTCTATCAGGTTTTATAAAGTTTAATTCGGAGCGCAATTCAAACAATTACAGCGGGAATTCAAGCGGACTCAGGTTATAGGCAGTATGCCAGTGAACGACGCCGCGCTCTTCACTCAGGGTAATTTTGACCAGCCCTCCCCGGCACGGCCCGCCCACGCAATCACCCGTTTCAGGGCTGTATTCAGCCCCGTGAGACGAGCAAACCAGCCACTGGCCATCACGGTCAAACACCTTGTTGGGCTGCAAATCCAGCTCCATCGCCACGTGGCTGCAGCGGTTCAGGTAAGCCTGCACCTGTCCCTCAAACCGGACAGCAAACGCCCGGCAAGTCTGCCCCGCATAAACCACATCAAACGGCACAGCCAAACCGCCGTCTTGCAAATCGGTTGAGTTGCAGAGGGGTGTTAACTCGGATGGCGTGCTGGGGGCGGAGAATTTGATGAAGGATTCGATCATGATTACTATGAATTTAATAGCAGATTACGCAATAAATACGGTGACTACAGTCACTTTCAATGCCATTTAAGAGCATTTTTTTCATTTTCTAAGCAAATTCAACCATCCACCGATCCAACTCTGCCACCGAGTGAGCAATGTAGAGCGGGTTGAATTCTGCAAAGCTGTCTGACGCGTGGGCACCGTAGCTGACACCGACGCTGGCGCAACCGGCGTTTTGCGCCATGAGGAGGTCGTGGGTGGTGTCGCCGATCATCAAGGTGCGCTCGGGTGGGACGTTGAGTACTTCCATCAACTCGTGCAACATCAGCGGGTCGGGCTTGCCGGCGGTTTGGTCTGCGGTGCGGGAAGCATGGAAAAGGTCTTTCAACTCAACAGCTTGCAGCGCATCGTCCAAGCCACGGCGGCTTTTACCGGTGGCTACGGCTAGCAAGTGGTTGCGCTCTTTCAAAGCGGCTAATAACTCCAAAACGCCTGCGAACAGGGTGATGTCGTTCATGCCTTGGCTGTAATGAAACTTGTAGCGTTCACCCAGCTGGGGGTATTTGTCGGGTGAGACATCGGGTGCGGCGTGCGCCAAAGCCTGCACCAAACCCATGCCG
Organism: Polaromonas sp.; assembly: GCA_043769295.1. Lineage (GTDB taxonomy): Bacteria > Pseudomonadota > Gammaproteobacteria > Burkholderiales > Burkholderiaceae_C > Aalborgiella. Next base: position 5,770 of record JAYVJL010000161.1, read on the forward strand.
ATGACATAAGACGCGTCATGGTCCGACGGTTTTGCGCCGCCCACATCAACCACCGCCGCCTGGATGCTGCGGGTGATGATGGCGGTGGAGTCGAAGAGTGTGCCGTCCCAGTCGAAGGCGATCAAATCATACTTACGATCAAAATTTCCGGTTGTCATGGGTTATTTCAGGTTAATGAACCAACGAAATTTTGCAGTTCAACGGGTAATTCGTTCTGCAATTCGATGCGTTCTGCGGTAGATGGATGCGTCAACTGTAGCCGCCAGGCGTGCAAAAACATGCGTTTCAAAGCCACCGTTTGTATTTTTGACGGTTTTTGCAAGGCTTTGTTCAGCTCAAAGTCGCCATATTTGTCGTCGCCCGCAATCGGATGGCCTTCGCTGGCCAGATGGACGCGGATTTGGTGGGTGCGGCCGGTTTTGATGGTGACTTCCAAGAGCGTGAAGCCCGCTAAGGCTTGCCGAATTTTGACCAAAGTGACGGATTTCATGCCCTCGGGGTCGTCTTTGGTGGTGACTTTGACGCGGCGCTCACCCTCGCTTCCGTCTTTTGTGGGCAGCAAATATTTGTGCAGCGGCTTGTCCAACACCTTCTTATTAGCCGGCCACGCGCCCACCACCAGTGCCAGGTAGGTTTTGCCGGTTTCACGCTCGCGAAACTGGTTTTGCAGGTGCGTCAGCGCACTGCGCTTTTTGGCGACCAGCAAAATACCGCTGGTTTCCCTGTCCAGCCGGTGCACCAGTTCCAGGAATTTAGCCTGTGGGCGCGCCATGCGCAGCTGCTCGATCACCCCAAAACTGATGCCCGAACCGCCATGCACGGCCACGCCGGCGGGTTTGTTGACGGCGAGCAGATGCTCGTCTTCGAGCAGGATGGGAAAGTTTTTGAGAACGGAAGTTCTACCGGTCTCTTGATTCCCCGTTTTATTCCCCGTTTGAGTGGCCTCTTTGTAAGTGAGCGCTAACTTTTCCATCTCCAGCGCTTTGTCGGCCATGCGCTCGGACACCCGCACCGGCGGCAGGCGTACCACATCGCCGGTCTGGATGCGGGTATCTGCCGAGGCGCGTCCCTTGTTGACGCGCACTTCGCCGCTTCGGATGATGCGGTAGACATGGGTTTTGGGCACGCCTTTAAGCTGGCGGATTAAAAAGTTGTCCAGCCGCTGGCCGTCGGAATTTTCATCAACCGTGACAAATTCAGCCTTTATTTTGGTTGCTTCAGCAAGGGTTTGCCCTGAGATGGCTTCTTTGTTGACGTCTTTATCCAATCCAAGCCCTATAATATGTTTCACTGGTGTCTTATCGTAAGTAACTGATTTGTCTGGAGTTTAGTCCACATTCTGCTGCTTGCCCCATGACGCACCAGTAAGGTCGATGCCAGCTGACCGGATTGCACGTAAACAGAAATTAGCCAACGCTTGCTGTGACCTGCACCCCGCTTCAGTGTGAGCCGATGTATTGAGATAAAACTACGGAATACCCAAAGTTTGCCAGCTCAACCCACCTGCATGGTGCTGATTACAGCGCTGAACCGTGGTCAAAGCTGGCAAATAGTGTCAGTTGGCATAGATTTAAGCAAGTTGTCGTGATTTGAAGAATGTTTGAAAAGAGAAACTGAATGAGTTGACGCCCGCAGAGTCCAGAACCACGAGTTTGACCCTGCTTGATCGTCATTTGACCCTCATTTTAACCACTGGCCGGCATATTATATGCCTAGTCTGCTATAAAAAATATAGCAATTATCAGCTAGCCCTCTGCAAACTTCACAGCCTTCAAACCCATCTGGCTTTCACACCCACTGGCATCTGCGCCCACGCTGCGCAGCGCCCAGACCTCATCGTCTGTCGTGTTGCACCAGCTCTCCGGCAATTCCCGCCATCTCAAGGCATCTACTCTGGCATCCATGCTCATCAAGAGCGGGTTGATTTATAGAGAGAAAATACCGATGAAACGGATGCTAATTAATGCCACACAGACCGAAGAACGTCGTCTGGCTATTGTCGATGGACAAAAACTCCTCGATTACGAGATTGAAATTGATGGACGCGAGCAGCGCAAAGGCAATATCTACCAGGCCATCGTGACGCGTGTCGAGCCGTCGCTGGAAGCCTGCTTTGTGGACTACGGTGAAGACCGCCACGGCTTCTTGCCCTTCAAAGAAATCTCAAAAATGTACTTTGCGGCCGGCGTCAGCCCCAACCAGGCGCGCATCCAGGACGCCATCAAAGAAGGCCAGCAACTGCTTGTTCAGGTCGAAAAAGAAGAGCGTGGTAACAAAGGTGCCGCCCTGACTACTTTTGTATCGCTCGCTGGCCGCTACGTGGTGTTGATGCCGAACAACCCGCGTGGTGGTGGCGTCAGCCGTCGCATTGAAGGTGATGACCGTGCCGACCTCAAAGAAGCCATGGACCAGCTGGAATACCCCAACGGCATGAGCATCATCGCCCGCACCGCCGGTATTGGCCGCAACGCGCCAGAACTGCAGTGGGACTTGAACTACCTGCTCAAACTCTGGGCCGCCATCGACGGCGCAGCCAAGGGCGGCAAGGGCGCTTTCCTGATCTACCAGGAGTCCAGCCTGGTGATACGCGCCATCCGCGACTACTTCAATGGCGACATCGGCGAGATCCTGATCGACACCGACGACATCTTTGAACAAGCGCACCAGTTCATGAGCCACGTGATGCCCGAGCACGGGCACCGTGTTAAGCGCTACCGCGATGACGCACCGCTGTTCTCGCGCTTCCAGATCGAGCACCAGATCGCGACCGCGTATTCGCGCGAAGTGCCGCTGCCCTCGGGTGGCGCGATCG
>JAYVJL010000162.1:0-17850 GCA_043769295.1 Polaromonas sp.
GTAGCTGCGGCTGGCCACCAGCACGGAGTGCGTGGCGCACAGGGTCCAGGCCACGTGGGTGTCGGGCGGGGCGGCGGTGTGGCGGATCGCCAGATCGAACCCATCGGTGGCCATGGAGCTGAGGCGGTCGGATAAATCCAGTTCCAGCCGGACCTCGGGGTAGTCGCGTAGAAAATCCGCCAGCCGGGGCACCAGTTGCTGGCGCGCAAACGCCACCGGTGCGGTGACCCGCAGCAAGCCACGTGGCACACCGGCGAGGTCGCGTACTTGGGCAAAGCTCTGGGCGATGTGCTCGAATTGCGCGCGGGTGTCGTCCACCAGCCGTTGTCCGGCTTCGGTCAGTTGCACACTGCGGGTGGTGCGCCGCACCAGCGCCACCCCGGCTTGGCGCTCCAGGTCGGCCATGTGCTGGCTCATGGCGGCCTTGCTCACGCCCAGCCGGGCCGCCGCTGCGGTGTAGCTGCCTTGCTGCGCCAGCACGGTGAGCCAGTGCAGGTGACTCCAGAGTTCGTTGACTTGTTGCTCATTCATGGGTCTATTGTTCACTATTTTGAACAATCAATTCAAGTCGGCGGTATTGCCGTGCGACGGTGGCGTCCTTACACTGCGAAAGTAAACATACGTCCCCATTCGTTCGCCATCCTATAACCACCGAGATTTGTCATGACCCATTCCGCAGATACCCTTGAAGTCGCCCAGTACATACAGGGCGCACGCGTCGCCGGCACCAGCGTGCGTACGCAAGCCGTTTATAACCCAGCCACCGGCGCCGTGGCGCGCCAGGTGCGGCTGGGCAACGCCGAGGATGTGAATGCCGCTGTGGCTTCGGCCCAAGCGGCATTTCCGGCCTGGGCCGACACGCCGCCCATTCGCCGGGCGCGGGTGATGTTCAAGTTTCTGGAGCTGCTCAACGCGAACAAAGACAAACTGGCGCACCTGATCACCGCCGAGCATGGCAAGGTCTTCACTGACGCGCAGGGCGAGGTGGCACGCGGCATCGACATTGTCGAGTTTGCCTGCGGCATGCCGCAATTGCTCAAGGGCGATTTCACCGACCAGGTCTCCACCGGCATGGACAACTGGACGCTGCGCCAGCCGCTGGGTGTGTGCGCCGGCATCACGCCGTTCAACTTCCCGGTCATGGTGCCGATGTGGATGTTCCCCGTGGCGATTGCTGCGGGCAACACCTTTGTCCTCAAACCCAGCCCGATTGACCCGTCAGCCTCGCTGTTGATGGCTGACCTATTCAAGCAGGCGGGTTTGCCCGATGGCGTCTTCAACGTCGTACAGGGCGACAAAGAGGCGGTCGATGCGCTGTTGGAACATCCGGATGTGAAGGCCGTCAGCTTTGTCGGCTCGACCCCGATTGCCAACTACATCTACGAGACCGGCGCCCACCACGGCAAACGGGTACAAGCTTTGGGCGGTGCGAAAAACCACATGGTCGTCATGCCCGATGCGGACCTGGAGCAAGCGGTCGACGCCCTGATCGGCGCGGCTTACGGCTCGGCCGGCGAGCGCTGCATGGCGATTTCAGTGGCGGTACTGGTGGGCGACGTGGCGGACAAAATCGTCCCGATGATTGCCGCCCGTACCAAAACCCTGAAAATCAAAAACGGCGTTCATTTAGACGCTGAAATGGGCCCCATCGTGACGAAAGCGGCCTACGAGCGCATCACCGGCTACATCATGGCCGGAGAAATGCAGGGCGCGGATCTGCTGGTTGATGGCCGCCAATTCACCGGCAAAGACGCTGGTGCCGGTTGCGAGCAAGGTTTTTGGATGGGCGGCACGCTGTTTGACAACGTGACGCCCGAGATGCGCATCTACAAGGAAGAAATTTTTGGCCCGGTGCTCAGCTGCGTGCGCGTGCCTGACTTTACCAGCGCGGTTGATTTGATCAACGCGCACGAATTCGGCAATGGCGTGAGCTGCTTCACCAGTGACGGCAACGTGGCGCGCGAGTTCAGCCGCCGCATCCAGGTCGGCATGGTGGGCATCAACGTGCCGATTCCAGTGCCGATGGCCTGGCACGGTTTTGGCGGCTGGAAAAAGAGCCTGTTTGGCGATATGCACGCTTACGGCGAAGAAGGGGTGCGTTTCTACACCAAGCAAAAATCCATCATGCAGCGCTGGCCGGCCAGCATTGCCAAAGGGGCTGAGTTCGTCATGCCAACCTCTAAATAAATGATGCCCCCACGCTTGCCACTGCGTGTGCTGCACCGCCCGCCGAGGGGGCCGTGCCCTGCTTGGGGCGGCCCGGCGCTGCGGCGTCAGCCAGTTGTCACTGCTATCGGGTTTAATACAGTCCATGTCTGAACCTATTTTTGATTACATCATCATTGGCGCGGGCACCGCCGGCTGCCTTTTGGCCAACCGTTTGAGTGCCGACGCCTCCAAGCGCGTGCTACTGATCGAGGCGGGGCGCAAAGACGATTACCACTGGGTTCACATTCCCGTGGGTTACCTGTATTGCATCGGCAACCCGCGCACCGACTGGCAGTATTTCACCGAGCCCGATGCAGGCTTGAACGGCCGCCAGCTGCGCTACCCGCGCGGCAAGGTGCTGGGCGGTAGCAGCAGCATCAACGGCATGATCTATATGCGCGGCCAGGCCCGTGACTATGATCAGTGGGCCAAGCTGACCGGTGATGACAGCTGGAGCTGGGCCAATGCGCTGCCGTACTTCAAGTTGCACGAAGACCATTACAAAGGCGGCAGTGCGATACATGGTGCTCGTGGCGTAGCATCTGAACTGTTGCCTCCCGACGGTACACCCTACCAAAAGCTGCTGCGGCATCGCCGGGCGGGCGGCGAATGGCGGATTGAAAAGCAGCGCCTGCGCTGGGATCTGCTGGACGCCTTTTCCGAGGCGGCGCAGCAGGCGGGCATCCCCGCAACAGAAGATTTCAATAGCGGCGACAACGAAGGCGTGGGTTACTTTGAAGTGAATCAAAAAAATGGCTGGCGCTGGAACACCGCCAAAGCGTTTTTACGCCCCACCTGCTACGCCCGCCCCAACTTTGAGATGTGGACAGCAGCGCAAGTCGCCAAACTGGTGATTGCGCCGCAGACGGGCGCAGATGGTGTGTCGCAGCTGCGCTGCACCGGCGTGCAGGTCTGGAGTGGCAGCGAGATGGTGACGGTGGAATGCACCGGCGAGGTGATTTTGAGCGCCGGCAGCATCGGCTCCCCGCAAATTTTGCAACTCTCGGGTATTGGCCCGGGCAGTTTGTCGCAAAAGCACGGCATCAACGTCGTGCATGATTTGCCCGGTGTGGGCGGAAATCTGCAAGACCACCTGCAAATCCGCAGCGTCTACAAAGTGAAGTCGCCCGACGGCAAAGCTGTCAGCCTCAACACCCAGGCCAATAATTTGTGGGGCAAGGCCAAGATTGGACTGGAGTTTGCCCTCAAGCAAACCGGCCCCATGAGCATGGCACCGTCGCAGTTGGGTGCTTTTACCCGCAGCTCACCTGACCAACCCTACCCGAATATCGAATACCACGTCCAGCCCTTGAGTCTGGACGCCTTTGGCGAACCTTTGCACAACTTTGCCGCTTTTACCGCCAGCGTCTGCAACTTGAACCCGACCAGCCGGGGCACAGTGCAGATCAAAAGCGGCAGTTTCACTGACGCACCCGCCATTGCGCCCAACTACCTCAGCACGGCAGCCGACCGGCAGGTGGCTGCGGACTCCTTACGCGTGACCCGCCGCATCGTGGCGCAAAGCGCACTGGCGAAGTACCAGCCGGAAGAGTTCAAACCTGGCGTGCAGTACCAAAGTGATGAAGACCTGGCCAAACTGGCTGGCGACATCGCCACAACGATTTTTCATCCCGTGGGCACGACCAAAATGGGGCAGGCAAACGACCCCATGGCCGTCGTGGATTCACGTTTGCGGGTGCACGGTATCGCAGGTTTGCGGGTGGTGGACGCGGGCGTAATGCCCTTGATTACCAGCGGCAACACCAACTCCCCCACTTTGATGCTGGCAGAAAAAGCTGCGAAATGGATTTTTGAGGACGCCAAAGCGAGATAAATGGCTTTGAAAGGGCCTCGAAAGGGCTTATGCGGTCGATAAACACGGGAAAGTCCCAATGCAGAGATGTCTTGTTTGCCCTTAAAGTCAGACCATCGTGAGTAGGCAGGCAGCAAGCAAGGAGACTTTGTTGCCATACGCCCCGCCAGCGAGGAGCGTAGGAGACACTTAGAAGCGGGCATCCATAGCCGGCGCTAAGTAAAAAGCAAATAATACAGTTGGATTTTTAAAGCATCAGCTCTGCTGGTGCTTTTTTTTGCCTGCGACAATAGTGGCATGGATATTTTTATTGTGACCCTGGCCTCGCTGTTTGCGGGTTTTGTTGATGCTATCGTGGGCGGCGGCGGCTTGATTTTAATACCCACCTTGTTCTCCACCTTCCCCAGCGCTGCCCCAGCGACCTTGTTTGGTACCAACAAAGGGGCATCTGTTTGGGGCTCTATCTTTGCGGGTTGGCAGTACAGCCAGCGGGTGAATATCCGCTGGCGGGCCTTGTTACCCGCTGTTGGCTTGGCTTTGGTCGGTTCGTTTTTGGGTGCCTGGCTGGTCACCGTGATCTCACCTGATTTTTTGCGCAAAAGTCTGCCAGTGGTTTTGCTGCTTATTTTTCTCTACACCCTGGCCAAAAAAGAGCTGGGGCACCACCATACACCACGATTTCAGGGCCGCCCGGAGATGTGGGCGACTTGCGCAGTTGGCCTGGTTCTGGGTTTTTACGACGGGTTTTTTGGTCCGGGCACGGGTAGTTTTCTGGTGTTTATTTTTGTCCGCTGGCTGGGGTATGACTTTTTGAACGCCTCCGCTTCGGCCAAGGTGCTCAATATCGCGGCCAATGCTGCCGCTTTGGCGCTGTTTGCGGCCAAGGGGCATGTCTGGTGGCATTTGGTGCTGCCCATGGCGGTCGCCAATATTGTGGGCAGCTTGCTGGGTACGCGTTTGGCCATGAAGCATGGCGCAGGCTTCGTGCGGGGGATGTTTATTGTGGTGGTCGGAGCGCTGATCATGAAAACCAGCTACGACGCTTTCATCAAGTGACACCTGTAGAGCTACTATTTTTATAGCAGTATAGGCATAAATTACGCCGGCTAGATTCATTTTCCCTATAAAAAAACCGTTTTCAGCGCTGCACAGCTTTATCAGGGCTTGCTGGAACGGTCGCCGGACTGGTGGCCTTGGCGGCAGGTGCTCCGCGGGCTTTGACAACATCTGGTTCTGAAGTTTCAGTTCCTGACCGGGCGCTGGCCACCAAGGGGACTTCAGACGCTGCGCGGGGCTTGCCAATCGGCGCGCCGGCCTGGCCTTTCTGCAAAGCGGCCATGTCCTCGGCGTTGGGGTATTGGTTGCGCAGCCAGTAGTCGAAGATCCGCCGCGTGATAGGTGCAGCACTGTCCGAGCCAAAGCCCGCGTTCTCAACCACCACCGCCAAGGCGATTTGCGGGTCTTCAGCCGGTGCAAAGGCGATGTACAAGGCGTGATCGCGCTGATGTTCTTCCAACCGACCCGCATTGTATTTTTCGTTTTTACCGATGGTCACCGCCTGGGCGGTCCCTGTTTTGCCACCACTCACATAGCTCGCACCCGCAAACGAGCGCACCGAGGTGCCTTCTTTGGTGACACCGACCATGGCATTGCGCACAACCGCGACGTTCTCTGGCGAAAATCCCAGGTTTTCAGGTGGTACATTCGCCGTCGATTGCTTGGCCCGGCTCACCGCGTCTTGCGTGGCAATGACGAGCTTGGGTTTGTATTTCAGGCCGCCATTGGCCAAAATAGCCGTGGCCTGCGCCAGTTGCAGCATGGTAAAGTTGTTGTACCCCTGACCGATGCCCAAAGAAATGGTCTCGCCAGCGTACCATTTCTTCAGTTCTGGCCGCTTGTAGGCGTTGCGCTTCCATTCCTGGCTGGGTAACACGCCGCGCACTTCGCCGTTGATATCGATGCCGGTAATCTGCCCGAAACCCAGCGGTTTCATGAAATCGTGCATCGCATCGACGCCCAGCTCGTTGGCCAGGGAGTAGTAGTACACATTACTGGATTTGACAATGCTGCGGTACATGTCCACAGAGCCCAGACCGCCATCCCCGTGGCTGCGAAAGGTGTGGCCACCAAAGGTCCACGACCCTGCGTCGTTGATAGCGGTGGTGGCCGAACGCTTGCCGCTTTGCAGGGCCGCCATGGCCATGAAGGGCTTGTAGGTGGAGCCGGGTGGGTAGGTGCCGCGCAAAGCCCGGTTGAGCAACGGTTTGTCAATCGATTCGCTCAGCTCTTTCCAGCTCTCAGAATCAATGCCTTCGACAAACAAATTCGGGTCAAACGTGGGTTTGCTGACAAAGGCCAGCACCTCGCCCGATTTGGGGTCCAGCGCCACGACCGCGCCGCGCCGCTCGCCAAACATCTCCTCGATCATCTGCTGCAGCTTGATGTCGATGGACAGCACAATGGTGTCCCCTGGCGTGGCGGGGCTGCTGGCGAGTTTGCGCACGGCGCGACCCCCCGCTGAGGTTTCCAGGTCTTCGACGCCGGTGATGCCATGCAGCTGCTTTTCAAAACTTTGCTCAATGCCGAGCTTGCCGATGTAGTCGGTGCCCCGGTAATTGCCCTCATCTTCCGACTCTTCCAGACGCTCTTTGTCCGCCAGGTTGATCCGGCCAATGTAGCCAATCACGTGGCTGGCAATTTCGCCATACGGGTAGTTGCGGTACAGCCGCGCTTTGACCTCTACGCCGGGAAAGCGAAAGCGTTGCGCCGAGAAAATAGCCACCTCGGCATCCGTCAAGCGGGTGCGGATAGGCAGAGATTCGAGTCCTTTGGACTCTTCCAGCAGTTTTTTAAGGCGTTTTTTGTCACGCGGATGCACGTTGATGATTTTGGAGAGTTCTTCTATCACCGTATCCAGATCGCCGACTTTGGACGGTGTGATCTCCAGCGTGTAGGCCGAGTAGTTGGTGGCCAGAACGATGCCGTTGCGGTCCAGAATCAGCCCCCGATTGGGCACTATGGGCACAGCGGTGATGCGGTTGTTGTCGGCTTGCTCCAGCAGGTCGTCGTGCCGAAAAACCTGCAGATAGACCAGCCGCAGGACGAGCAGCAGAAACGCGAACAGAACCGCCATGCCCGCAATGAAGATGCGTCTGCGAAAACGCGACAGATCTGCCTGGACGTTTCTGAGTTCAGCCATGGTGATTCAGGTGCTAAATGAAAGGAAAGTGGCCGTTATAGCTACAGCGGCCTGTGCGCATCGCGATCAGGGGCGCGGCGCTGCGGTGCCAGCAGCAGCATGCTGATGAGAGGCCACAAGACGGCTTCAATCAGGGGTGCCATCGCCATGGAGTAGCCGGGGAAGGTGGCCCCAGCCACCAGCCGCACGATCAGCTCAACGGCATGGGCCATGATAAAGAAGGGCAAGATCTGAAAAGCTTGTGAGACCAAAGAGAACCACACCAGCCGGCGGTGGATGACGAGCGCCGAAAAACTGAGGATGGTGTAGGCAAGGGCATGCTGCCCCAGCATGGCCGATTGGTGCACATCGACCAGCAAACCCAGCATAAAAGCCACGCCCACCCCGATACGGTGGGGCTGATGCACGCTCCAAAACACCAGCACCAGTGCCACCAGATCTGGCAGCCAGGCCAAACGCCCCAACGGCAGCATGGTGATCAACAATGCAACCAGCAAGCTGCCCCACATGAACAAGGCGTTCACTGGCAGCAACAGCTGCTGACCGCGCGGCATGATCATTTTTTCGCTCCCCGTTTGGTGCTGCTGGCAACCGGTTCTTGCGCGGGCTTGTTTGGCACGATGCTGGTGAGCGGTTTAAGCACCATCACATGTTTGACGCCCGAGACATTGGCTTGCGGCGTGCAGTATATTTTTGCAAAGGCAGAGTCGGCGCGGCGTTCGACCTTTTCGATTTTGGCGACCTGCAAACCGGCCGGATAAACACCATCAACACCGCTGGTGGTGAGCAGATCGCCGGCCAGCACATCGGCATTGCCGGAGATAAAGCGCAGTTCCAGCACGTCACCGTGGGCCGAGGGATTGCCGTACGCCACACTGCGCGCGCCGGTGCGGGTGTTGAGCACCGGTGTGGTTTGCTCGCGGTCGATGATCATGGCGACTTCACTGGTCAGCGGATAGACACGGATTACCTGGCCGACCACGCCCGATTCATCGATCACCGGCGAACCCAAAGCGATGTTGTGCACACTGCCTTTGTCGATGATGACTTTGCGCGAGTAGGGGTCGGCGGCGTCGTACAGTACTTCCGCCGCCAGTGCCGGCGTGGTGAGGCTTTCTTTGAGCTTGAGCAGCTGGCGCAGCCGTGTGTTTTCAATGGTCAGCAGCTCGACTTGGCTGGCCCGTTGCGATTGCAAAAGAAGCTTGTTGCGGGTGGCTTGTTCACTGCGTTTGAGGCTGGTTATGGAATCAAAATAGCCAGCACCGTCTTCAAGGGCATTGACCGGCAGGGCCATGACATGCGCAACCGGGCTCAACACCGTGGCCAGACTGGATCGAACGATTTTTCCCAGCTCAAAACGGCGGTCGGCGACCATCAAAAACAGGGCCAGCGCACTGAAAAATAGCAATTTTGACAGCGACGACGGCCCTTGTTTGAAAAAGGGGGGAGGCGTCCTGTCAAGCGACCCAAATGGCATGTGGTGAGCCTAATTGTGTAAAACCCAAACAGTGTAATCGCTTGCTGGTGTGGGCGGTGAACAGCGCGGTGGCCAGCGACGGTGGCTGATGGGTCGCTGTTGATTTATTCTGAGGTGAAGATGCTGCCCAGGCGGTCCATGCGGTCCAGCGCAATACCGCAGCCGCGCACCACGCAGGTCAGCGGGTCTTCCGCCACAAACACCGGCAAGCCGGTTTCTTCTGACAGCAAACGGTTCAAGTCACGCAACAAAGCGCCACCACCGGTCAGCATCATGCCGCGCTCGGCAATGTCGGCACCCAATTCAGGCGGCGTTTGTTCCAGCGCGTTTTTTACGGCAGAGACGATGTTGTTCAGCGGGTCGGTCAGCGCTTCCAGCACTTCGTTGCTGGAGATGGTGAAGCTGCGCGGCACGCCTTCGGCCAAATTGCGGCCACGGACTTCCATTTCGCGCACTTCGCTGCCCGGAAAGGCCGAGCCGATGGTCTTTTTGATGTTCTCAGCGGTGGGCTCGCCAATCAGCATGCCGTAGTTGCGGCGGATATAGTTGATGATGGCTTCGTCAAACTTGTCGCCACCCACGCGCACGCTGCCTTTGTAGACCATGCCACCCAGAGAGATCACACCGACTTCGGTCGTACCGCCGCCAATGTCCACCACCATGGAACCGCTGGCTTCTGACACCGGCAAACCGGCGCCAATGGCCGCAGCCATCGGTTCTTCAATCAAATAAACGGTTGATGCACCCGCCGCTTCGGCTGCGTCTTTGATCGCACGGCGCTCCACTTGCGTTGAACCGCAAGGCACGCAGATGATGATGCGCGGGCTAGGGGTGAAAAAGCTGCGCGGATGCACCATTTTGATGAACTGCTTGATCATCTGCTCGGTGATCACAAAGTCGGCAATCACGCCGTCCTTCATCGGGCGAATCGCCTCAATATTGCCGGGCACTTTGCCCAGCATGGCTTTGGCTTCGCGGCCGACCGCTTGAATCACTTTTTTGCCGTGGGGGCCGCCTTCGTGGCGGATGGCGACGACTGAAGGCTCGTCGAGGACGATGCCTTTGTCGCGAGCGACGATGAGCGTATTGGCAGTACCTAAATCGATAGCCAAGTCAGTCGCAAAATAGCGACGAAAAGATCCGAACATAATAGAAAATTCCTAACAAGCACGACTCTGGCACGGTATTGACTTGGCAGTACCGTCGCTTGAATCGTCGCCTAAAAAAGTGCAAATGTAAAAAAGTGGAGTTGGCACCAAAATCACGCTAAATCACGCTAAATCACGGTATGTCGCGCAGACTAAGTACCAAACACGGGATAATACCGCATCCTCAGGAGAAACCAGGGTCTTCATCGCCGATTCGATGTCTATTTTGTGTGATTTTGTGCCCTCCTACCCGTATTCCATGCTTCACTCACTGTTCCTGTTTTTTTCATCTTTAGATCGTTTTCTATGTCTTTAACGTCCCAAGATATTGCCCGAATTGCCAATTTGGCCCGCCTTGAACTCAGCCCCGATGAAAGCGCACGTTTGCTCGTTCAAACCAACGACTTCTTCAATATTGTCGAAAAAATGCGCGCCGTGGACACCACCGGCATCGAGCCTTTGGCGCATCCTGTAATGGCCAGCAAAGATCGCGAAATCAGCACGCGCGCAGGGGAATTGCGCCTGCGTGACGACTTGGTAGATCTGGAACCCATTAACCGTGAAGCCAACCAGCAAACCGCCCCAGCGGTTGAAAACGGCCTGTTTTTAGTGCCCAAAGTAATCGAATAAGTGATCGAATAAGTCATTGAGCAAGTCATCGAAACAGCGATTTAAACCCGAATATGTCCCCAATTTCATCCCATCTTCATGATTTAACCGTCGCCCAGCTGGCCGCCAAACTGCGCACCAAAGACGTCTCCGCCGTCGAAGTCACCCAGCATTTCCTCGCCCGCTCCCACGCTGCCGACCATTTGGGCGCTTATTTGGCGTTCAACGACGACTTTAGCCTGTCTCAAGCCAAAGCCGCTGATGCTCGTATTGCGGCAGGCGATGTGTCACCGTTGACCGGCGTGCCCATCGCCCACAAAGACATTTTTGTCACCAAAGACTTCCCCAGCACCGCTGGCTCCAACATGTTGGAGGGTTATTGCTCATCTTTTGATAGCACTGTTGTCAATAAACTCGCCGGCTCAGGCATGGTTTCATTGGGTAAACTCAACTGTGACGAGTTTGCCATGGGTTCCGGCAACGAAAACTCGGCGTTCAAGACCGTCTTGAACCCGTGGGACCACGCCCGCATCCCCGGCGGTTCCTCCGGCGGTAGCGCGGCAGCGGTCGCCGCGCGTCTCACACCCGCCGCCACCGGCACCGACACCGGTGGCTCCATCCGCCAGCCCGCCGCGTTTTGTGGCATCACAGGTATCAAACCCACCTACGGCCGCGCCTCGCGCTACGGCATGATCGCCTTTGCGTCGAGCCTGGACCAGGCTGGTCCCATGGCTCGCACCGCCGAAGACTGCGCTTTATTGCTCTCCGCCATGTGCGGCCCTGATCTGGACCGCGATTCAACGTCCTTGGACGTGCCCGCTGAAGACTACAGCCGCTCGTTGAACGACCGTCTGGACGGCCTGCGCATCGGTATTCCCAAAGAGTTTTTTAGCGAAGGCTTGTCGGCAGACGTGCGCGCCGCCGTGGATGCTGCTCTCAAGGAGTACGAAAAACTCGGTGCCAAGCTTGTCCCCATCAGCCTGCCGCGCACCGAGCTGTCCATCCCCGTGTACTACATCATCGCGCCGGCCGAGGCGTCCAGCAATTTGAGCCGTTTTGACGGTGTCAAATTCGGCCACCGCGCCCAAAATTACACCGATTTGAACGACATGTACAAAAAAACCCGTTCTGAGGGCTTTGGCGACGAGGTGAAACGCCGCATCATGATCGGCACCTACGTGCTGAGCCACGGCTACTACGACGCCTATTACCTGCAAGCCCAAAAAATCCGCCGCATGATTGCCGACGATTTCCAACAGGCGTTCAAGCTGTGCGACGTCATCGCCGGCCCCGTCGCCCCCACCGTGGCGTGGAAACTGGGTGAAAAGTCCAGCGATCCGGTTGCCAATTACTTGGCCGATATTTTCACGCTGCCCGCTTCGCTGGCCGGTTTGCCCGGCATGAGCGTTCCCGCAGGTTTTGGCGAGGCTGGCATGCCCGTGGGCTTGCAACTCATCGGCAACTACTTTTCAGAAGCCAAACTGCTCAACATGGCGCATCGTTTGCAGCAGGCGACCGACTTTCATTTACGCAAACCGGAGGGCATTTGACATGACAACTATTGCGACTCCCGTCGAGGCCGCCGTCGAGTCGGCCATTGACTTCAAAGACGACCGCCCGCTTGACCCCGCTTTGCTGGTGCGCGGTTACGAGGTCGTCATCGGCTTTGAAACCCATTCGCAGCTCTCCACAACAAGCAAAATCTTCAGCCGTGCCTCCACCGCTTTTGGTGCCGAGCCGAACACCCAGGCCTGCGCGGTCGATCTGGCCCTGCCCGGCACGCTGCCGGTGATGAACAAGGGCGCGGTCGAGCGCGCCATCCAGTTTGGCCTCGCCATCGGCGCTCGTATCGCGCCGCGCAGCATTTTTGCGCGCAAAAACTACTTTTACCCTGACTTGCCCAAGGGTTACCAGATCAGCCAGTTTGAGATTCCGGTGGTGCAGGGCGGTTCGGTCGAGTTCTTTTTGGGTGATGTCAAAAAATCCGTTCGACTGGTGCGCGCCCACCTCGAAGAAGACGCCGGCAAGTCGCTGCATGAAGACTTTGTGGGTCAGTCTGGCATCGATTTGAACCGCGCCGGCACACCGTTGCTGGAAATCGTCACCGAGCCCGACATGCGTTCCAGCGCCGAGGCCGTGGCCTATGCCAAAGAGCTGCACAAAATCGTCACCTGGATCGGCATTTGCGACGGCAACATGCAGGAAGGCAGCTTCCGTTGTGATGCCAACGTGTCGGTGCGCAAGCCCGGTGCCAAGTTTGGCACGCGCCGCGAGATCAAAAACCTAAACAGCTTCAAGTTCATGCAGCAGGCGATTGACTACGAGGTGCGCTGGCAGATCGAGCAAATCGAAGACGGCCACACCATCGAGCAGGCCACGGTGCTGTTCAACCCCGACACCGGCGAAACCCGCGCCATGCGCACCAAGGAAGACGCAGCGGATTACCGCTATTTCCCCGACCCGGACTTGCCGCCGCTGGTGATTGCCGACGAGTGGGTGGCGCGTGTACGCTCCGAAATGACCGAGCTGCCACGTGTGATGGCGACTCGCTTCATGACTGACTACGGATTGTCAGAATATGACGCGACGCAGTTGACGCAGAGCAAGGCGGTGGCGGCTTACTTTGAAGAAGCAGCAAAAGCCAGCGGGCAGGCTAAACTGGCGTGCAACTGGGTTACGGGCGAAGTGGCGCGCAAACTCAATGCTGATGATCTAGAAATTTCGTCCGCTTCCGTAACCTCAAAGGTATTGGGCGCAATCATTCGGCGTATCGCAGATGGAACTATTTCCAATAATGGCGGAAAAAAGGTATTTGAGTTACTTTGGTTGGCTTCATCGTTAGGAGACGGTGCGCTTCTCGAGGAGGAATACGTAGATCGCGCTATTGATGATCATGGCTTGCGTCAAATGAGCGATACGGGCGAGCTAGAAGCCATCATTGACACCGTTTTAGCCTCCAACGCCAAATCCGTCGAAGAATACAAAGCCGGTAACGCCAAAGCCTTCAATGCCCTGGTCGGCCAGGCCATGAAAGCCACCAAAGGCAAAGGCAACCCGGCGCAGGTGAACGAGTTGTTGAAGAAGAAGCTGGGTTGATTTGCGTCACTTGCCTATATTTGCTATAAATAAAATAGCAGTTTAGGCAATAAATACGCCGGCTAGAGGCATAAAATAACGCCAAAACTAGAAAAATCCAAGGTGGTCGCAGATTGCGACTACCTCGCCATACCCAACTGCACCCGAATCGCATCTTCAACCGCGAGCACATCCGATTTAGACAAGCTGCCCAGTTGACTCGTCAAGCGGCTTTTATCCGCCGCCATGATTTGGTCTGACATGGCTTTGCTTTGCGCCCCAGCGACACTGACCAAAGCCTCGCCTGGGTAGATGCGCGTTGTGTTGCTGGTCAGTGGCACGACGATAACGCGCGCTAAATTGCGGTTGGCCGCATCGTTGCTGACGATCACTGCAGGTCGCCTTTTTCGCACCTCGCTGCCAATGGCCGGATCAAATTCGACCCACCACACCTCGCCGCGCTTCATGTGCCTGGGTTCGCGCTGATGGCGTTGATGTCATTGATGTCATTGATATCGTTGCCTAAGTCCGCATTCAACGCATTGCCCCATTCCTGCGCCTCAGCTTCCCGCGCCTGGTCCGCCGCCATAGCGCGGTAGCCGCTGTCCAAACTGGTATCCAGCACCAGCGGGCGCAACAAATCCTCAATAAATTGGCTCATTTTGCGTTTGCTGATGGTGCGATACAGCCCATCGTAAACCGCTTCATCTAAAGTGATGGTCATTCTTTTGTGCATAATTTCCCCTAAAGCGTTATACGTATAACGTATTAAATTCAACTATAGCGTAAATTTTAAGCACGTCAAGTGGCTTGAATGATGAAGCATTTGTAGTGAAAGAGTAATTTTGCTATAGTATTTATAGCTACTTAGGCAATAAATACGCCGGCTAGAGGTGTAAAACAGCACCTAAAAGCCGGTTTCAAGGCATTTACACCCCGTAGCGGTCTCGATACGCCTTGATCGCCGCCTCATGCACCTGCAAAGCTGGATTATTGGGGTTGGCGTTGATGGCCAGGTAGTCCAACAAATCCTTCAAACTGGCAATCGTGCAGACCTGCATGCCCAGCTGGTTGCGGACAAACTGCACGGCGCTGTAAGGGACGTCAACCACCGCGCCACTAGCATCTTTTTCAGTGGCTTTTTCTTGCCGGTCCAAGGCAATTGCCACGGCAGCGGGCGTTGCGCCAGCGGCTTGGATAAGGGCGATGGACTCGCGGGTGGCGGTGCCGGCGGACATCACGTCGTCGACGATCAGTACGCGGCCTTTGAGCGGTGCGCCGACCAGGGTGCCACCTTCGCCATGGTCTTTGGCTTCTTTGCGGTTGTAGGCAAAGGGCACGTTGCGGCCCTGGCGTGCCAGTTCCACCGCTACCGCCGCGCCCAGCGGGATGCCTTTGTAGGCCGGGCCAAAAATCATGTCGAACTCAATGCCGCTGGCGAGCAGGCTCT
The DNA here is from genome assembly GCA_043769295.1 of Polaromonas sp. Taxonomy (GTDB): domain Bacteria; phylum Pseudomonadota; class Gammaproteobacteria; order Burkholderiales; family Burkholderiaceae_C; genus Aalborgiella. The sequence continues at coordinate 14,980 of JAYVJL010000162.1, forward strand.
TTGCGTAAAATTCAGCCAGACGGCCGAGTTTGGCACCGTCGTCAAACAAGCCGGCATTGAAGAAGTAGGGGCTCAGGCGGCCCGCTTTGGTTTTAAACTCGCCAAATCCCAAAACGCCGCATTCCAGGGCGAATTTGACGAAATCCTGCGCCAACTTGTTGTCGTTCTTGTTCATAGATAGTCATTTTTATGTCGAAAAATCTTTTCAAACTCACCAGCATCAACCTCAACGGCATCCGCTCGGCCAGCAGCAAAGGCCTGGCCGCCTGGATTGAAAAGTCACAACCGCATTGTATTTGCGTCCAGGAGGTCAAAGCCCAGTACGCGGACGTGAAGGACAAGTTTGAGGAAATTGCCGGGCTGAAGGGTTATTTCCACTTTGCCGAGAAAAAAGGCTATTCCGGCGTGGGCGTGTACACCAAAGAAACGCCAACCGAGGTGATCGTGGGCTTTGGCCACCCCGAGTTTGACGCCGAAGGCCGCTACGTGGAGCTGCAGTTTGACACGCCATCGCGCAAATTCTCCATCATCAGCTGCTACTACCCCAGCGGCTCATCGGGGGAGGAGCGGCAACAGGCCAAATTCCAATTTCTAGCTTTGATTTACCCGCATTTGATGCAGCTTAAAACCGAACGCGAGTTTATTTTGTGCGGCGACATCAACATCGCGCACCAGGAAGCGGATTTGAAAAACTACAAAGGCAACAAGAAAAACAGCGGTTTTTTGCCCGAGGAACGCGCCTGGATGTCGCAGTTGCTGCACGAAGAAACTGGCGGCCTGAAGGACGTCTACCGCCTGCTGCAGCCCGACACCACCGACGCCTGCTACACATGGTGGAGCAACCGGGGGCAGGCCTATGCCAAAAATGTGGGGTGGCGGCTGGACTACCATCTGGCTACGCCCAAAGTAGCACTTTTAGCCCGACACGAAGAAATCTACAAAAGTGAACGCTTTTCAGACCACGCGCCAATGACGATCAGTTACGATTTTTCTGGGTTTTAGCTGTTGTATTGGTGATTTGACTACACGTCGAGGCCACTTTGATGGCATGATTCGTTCATTGACAACCAGGAACAACGTATGAAACAAGCAAGTAAATGGGTATTTTGCAGCATCGCCATCAGCGCTTTGGCGGCTTGCGGCAGCAGCCGGATTGACGATTCTTTCTTCCAGGCAGACGCCATCTCGCCTTCGGCGGGTAACGTCTGTATTGAGGGCGTCAGGATCGCGCAAAACGGCCAGGAAGCCAAAGACACCGTGATCCACCTCAAGAAATTCTATGCCGGCGACCTGAATGCCATGACCACGGTGACGGCGGGTATCGGTTTTGACGCGACCTGCACAGGCTACAAAGACAAGGCAGCAGCCAACACCATCATTACCAAATCTTATTACGAAAACACCATCGTCCCCGCCACGCCTATGTAATCTGGCCCGAGCCATGCCCGTATGATGGTGGCATGACTTCATCATCAGCCTTACCTTCAGCCGTAACCAAGGACGTACAAACGTCAAAACGCTCTTGGCCGGACACGCTGCGTGTCTACCGGGAGCCGCCCACGTTGCGCATGCTGCTGCTGGGGTTTTCGGCCGGTCTGCCGCTCTTGCTTGTTTTGGGCACGCTCAGCTTTCGGCTGCGCGAAGCGGGTATCGACCGTACCACCATTGGTTATTTGAGCTGGGTCGGCCTGGCCTACGCTTTTAAATGGGTCTGGGCCCCGTTGGTGGACCGCATGCCGATCCCGCTCCTGACGAGGCTGATGGGCCGCCGTCGCAGCTGGCTGCTGGTGTCTCAGGTGGTGATTGTGGCGGGCTTGGTCGGCATGGCCATGAACGACCCGCAATTGGCGCTGTTACCCGTCGTCTGGTGTGCTTTGGCCGTCGCTTTTGGCTCAGCCACGCAAGACATCGCCCTGGACGCCTACCGGATTGAATCTGCCGACGCCGACCGCCAAGCCGCCCTGGCCGCCGCCTACCAAACCGGCTACCGCATCGCGATGATCTGGGCCGGTGCGGGCGTGTTCTGGGTCGCAGCCTGGGCCGAAATCTCGCCCACTGTGCAAGCGGCGGTTGCAGTAACAGGCGAAGTTGCGAAAGCCGCGTACCAGCATCAGGCCTGGCAAACCGCGTACCTGGTCATGGCGGCGTCCATGGGGCTGGGTGTGTTGACGGTGATTTTTTCCCCCGAGCCCATCGCCAAAGCCTTCAAACCCGCCAAAAACGCGGCCGAATGGCTGCAAAGCGCGCTGGTCGAGCCCTTTGCCGATTTCATCCGCCGCTACAAATGGCACGCCGCGCTGATTTTGGCGCTGATCGCCACCTACCGCATCTCCGACGTGGTCATGGGCATCATGGCCAACCCGTTTTACGTCGATATGGGCTACACCAAGCTGGAAGTGGCCAACGTCACCAAGGTCTTCGGCGTCATCATGACGCTGGTGGGGGCGGTTGTGGGCGGCGTGCTGTCCATGCGTTTTGGCGTGATGCGGGTGCTGATGCTGGGCGCGGCGTTGAGCGCGGTCAGCAACCTGCTGTTTGCCTGGCTCGGCGGGGTGGGGCATAACCTGACGGCGCTGATCTGGGTGATTTCTGCCGACAACCTGTCCAGCGGCATTGCCTCGGCGGCGTTTATTGCGTATTTGTCGAGCTTGACCAACGTGAACTACTCCGCCACCCAATACGCGCTGTTCAGCTCGATGATGCTGCTCTTGCCCAAGTTTTTGGCGGGGTATTCGGGCAAGTATGTCGATGCGTTTGGTTACAGCCACTTCTTCACGGCCACCGCGATTCTGGGGGTGCCGGTCTTGCTGCTGGTGTGGCTGGCGGGGCGCGTTAAAACGGTCAATGCGGCGGAAACAGGTCAAAACGGGG
>JAYVJL010000163.1:0-2819 GCA_043769295.1 Polaromonas sp.
GCCGTGGGATGGGTGTAGACCACCACCTTGCGCCGGTTGAGTTCTTCCATGATCGGGAAGAACACCGGGTCGCCCAGCCACTTGTCGCCATAGCTGGTCAACAGGCCGATGCCGTCAGCCTTCAGGACATCGAGCGCATAGGCAATCTCGCGCTGCGCGCCCTCGACGTCGTACATCGGGATGGCGGCGAACAGGCCGAAGCGGCCGCGGTGGTCGGCCACCAGCTTGGCGCCGTATTCGTTGCTGTCGCGGGCCAGGCGTCGGCCGGCAGCGACATCGAGATCCGGAAAGACCACGCCCGGCGTGGTGACCGACAGCATCGCGGTCGCGATGCCGGCGCGGTCCATGTCGGCCAGCGACTTTTCCACCGTCCAGTTGGTGGCCAATCCGTCGAGGCCGCGACCGCGTGCCACGGCCAGCCAGGCCGGCGGCGAGAGGTGGTGGTGGACGTCGATGCGGCCCGCGCTCTGCGATAAGTTCAGCGCCGGCGCGGCCATCGGCACCGGGCTGGCAGCGCAACCGGCCAGGCTGGCCGCAGCGCCCGCCACGCCAAGGAGCCAGCCTCGCCGGCTCAGGCCACCGGCCCCGCCGGGGGCGTCGCAGGATGCGCAATGTCTCCAGCGGGCCGATTGCAGCGGTTTCGAATGCTCCATGGATGTCTGCGTCGTGGTTGTCCGTGCAGCTTAACGGCGTCAGCCCGCGTCAGCCACCCTGGCGCCGTCGATGCCGTGGCGCACCAGGGCCGCGCCGACAAAACCGGTGCGCTTCATCCTCTCGACGAAATCGGCGAGGTATGCATGGGCCTCGGCGCTGCGGTTCTTGGGCATCGCCATCGCCTGGTTGATCACCATGAAGCAGCCGTCCAGCACCCGCACGCCGCCGATCCGCTTTGCATCCGACTCGAGCTGCTGGCGCACGCCGGCGGCGACCGGATGCGCGCCTTCCAGCATCGCAGCCACCACCGCTTCCGAGGTCGGCACCGGCAGCAGCGTCGCGTTCTTGATCGCCCGTGCCAGGTACAGCGCATAGGCGCTGCCGGCACCGACCACGATGGTGGTCCCGGGCTGGTCGACCTGCACGTTGGCGGTGATTGGCGAATCCTGCCGCACCAGGTAGGCGCCCTCGATCTGCACATAGGGGGCAGTGAACTGGATGCTGCTGGCGCGCAGCGGATCGATCGCCATGAAGCCGATGTCGGCGACTGCTCCGCCCAGCGCCTCGACTGACCTGGCGGCGGTATCGAACTGCAGGAAGCTGGCCTGCACGCCGAGCTCACGCGCCAGTTCACGCGCCAGGTCGATCGACACGCCGGCCGGCTTGTCGCTGGCCGTGCGGCTGTGGGCCAGCACCGGGTTGCCCATGTTGAGCGAGGCGCGCAGCACGCCGGTCGGCGCGAACTGCCCGGCGAGGGAGGGAGTGACGTTCATTGCGTTCCTTGAATCCTTGCATCCTGGGAAGGGTTCGCTGGATTATTGCGCGGCGCCCCGCCGCTACTCCACCAGCGCCACCGACTTCACCTGCGCCCAGACGGGCGTTCCCGGCTGCAGGCCCAGCGCATCCACCGCCCGCGCGGTGATCCGCGACAACAGGATCGAGTCGCCGCAGGCCAGCTGCACCAGCGCCTGCGACGGGTGCGCATCCGCCGCGATGGCGCGTACGACAGCTGGCAGCAGGTTCTGGATGCTGGTGTTGCGCGGCTCGTCGGTGGCGATGCTGACGTCGCGCGCGAGCACCCGCAGCCGGACCCGCCGGCCGATCCCGGCGCCGCTGTCGCGCAGCCACAGGCTGCCTCCATCGAAATCCACGCGAGCCAGCTGCCAGCGCGCGTCCCGTTCGCCCACCGTCCCTTCCAGCAGCGCGCCGGCATCGTCGCCCAGCAGCAGCGGTGCGGCAAGGCCGGCCATCACGCTCGCCACCGGCCCCGACGCGGCGACGCGGCCGCGGTCCAGCACCACCAGCGCGTCGGCCAGCCGCGCCACTTCGTCGGCCGAGTGGGTGACGTAGAGCATCGGGATGTGCAGCTCGTCGCGCAGCCGCTCCAGCCAGGGCAGGATCTCGCGCCGGCGCGCCAGGTCCAGCGACGCCAGCGGTTCGTCCAGCAACAACAAACGCGGCTGGGTGGCCAGCGCCCGCGCAATCTCAACGCGGCGGCGTTCACCGCCCGACAGCGACAGCGACGGGGAGTCTCGCAGATGATCCACCCGCAGGTCTTTGAGCAGTGCGTCCAGCCGCTCGGCGATGGCGGCCTTGTCGAGTGGTTTGCCTGCCTCGTCGAGTTGCAGTTCGAGCACAGCACGCACGTTTTCCTCAACGTTGAGCTTGCGAAAAATTGACGCTTCCTGCGGCAGGTAACTCAGGCCCAAGCGCGCGCGGCGGTGAATCGGCATGTGCTCAACAGAATTACTGTCAATCGTGATCTCGCCTGCGTCAGCCCGTACCAGACCAACAATCATGTAAAACGAAGTGGTCTTGCCTGCACCGTTCGGGCCGAGCAAGCCCACAACCTCGCCACTTTCAACGCTGAGCGATACGTCCCGGACCACCTTGCGGCTGCCGTAGGATTTTTGCAGGCCCGTCGCGACCAGTCGACTGGGCGGTGTGGCCGGCGGTGGCGCATCGGATTCGAGCATGAACGGTTCGGCCACAGCGTTGTTTTTCAAGTCACCCAAATCCATGGCGCTTATTTCTTGTCCGCGCCAATGGCCGGACTGGACCGCAGAACGGCTGGCGGCGGCGGAGCAGACGGTACCGGCCCACCCGCGCCAGGTGTCGCAATGCGCGGCGACAGCAGGGCGCGAATGCGGCCTGTCGGGTTGGTG
>JAYVJL010000164.1:0-12950 GCA_043769295.1 Polaromonas sp.
AAACCGGCCACGTGGGATGTCTTGGCTGAGGTCTTGCCAGAAGTTGATGAGTTGCAGGGCGGTGCAGATGTCGTCGCTGTAGCCCAACGCAACGTCGTCCGTGATGCCGTAAAGGTGTAACAGCAAGCGACCTACGGGGTTGGCGGAGCGGGCGCAGTAGTTGTGCAATTCGGCTTCAGTTTGGTAGCCTTGGACGTTACGAGTTTTGACGATGTCTTGCTCGAAGGCGCTGAGCAAGTCGTCTAAGTGTTTGATGGGTATGGAGAATTTGTTAATAACGGCGGCTAAGGGGGTGAAGACTTGCGGCCAACGGGTTGAAGTGGCGGTGTTTTTCGACGCTGCGAAGGCCGCAAATAAATCGGCGCGGAAGGCGGCCAGGTCGTCTAGGCGTTGCTGCGGCGTAGCGTCGCCTTCGTCCGCGAGGTCATCCGCTGTGCGTGCAAACCAGTAAATCGCGGCGATGGCGGGGTGCAAGTGGGGCGGGCAGAGCCAGCTGGCTACGGGGAAGTTCTCGTAGTGGGTGATTGGCTGTGCGTTGTCAGACATGGCGATAGTTTAGTTGAGTAGCTATAGCCAACCGTTCGCCCTGAGCTTGTCGAAGGGGTTTCGACAAGCTCAACCCGAACGGTATTTACAAGTTGACTTTCAGAGCTCGAACTCTCAGGTTAAAATAGAGAGCTAACCAATTTTGAGGGCAGGCTTGTAACCAATCAAGCTGCATAGTTTTAAGTTTTCGATGCGCGGGTGGCGAAATTGGTAGACGCACCAGGTTTAGGTCCTGACGTCCGCAAGGATGTGGGGGTTCGAGTCCCCCCCCGCGCACCATCGATACAGCGGGTCACATCAACTTTGGTGTGACCAAAACAACCATAGACATATACGAGAGTGAGACCAAATGGCCGTGACCGTTGAGACCCTAGAAAAATTAGAGCGCAAAATTGTTTTGACGCTGCCAACCAGCGTGATTGCCACCGAAGTTGACGCACGCTTGAAAAAGCTCGCCCGCACCGTCAAGCAAAACGGTTTTCGTCCAGGCAAAGTCCCGATGAGCGTTGTCGCACAGCAATACGGCTACTCCGTTCACTACGAAGTGATGAACGACAAAGTCGGCGAGGCGTTTGCCGTTGCCGCCAACGAAGCCAAATTGCGCGTTGCAGGTCAACCCAAAATCAGCGAAAATGAAGCGTCTGCTGAAGGCACCATGTCATTTGACGCGGTATTTGAGGTGTTCCCAGACGTCAAAATCGCCGATCTGAGCTCCGCTGAAGTTGAAAAATTGACGGCTGAGGTGTCTGATCCGGCCATCGACAAAACCCTGGACATTTTGCGCAAACAGCGCCGTACCTTCGCCCAACGTGCGATCGACGCGCCTGCGCAAGACGGCGACCGTGTGACGGTTGACTTTGAAGGAAAAATCGACGGTGAAGTGTTCACCGGCGGCAAGGCCGAAGACTACCAGTTCATCGTTGGCGACGGTCAAATGCTCAAGGAATTTGAAGAAGCCACACGCGGTATGAAATCTACTGAGAGCAAGACCTTCCCATTGGCCTTCCCAGAGGAATACCATGGCAAAGACGTGGCTGGCAAAACGGCCGACTTTTTGCTCACCATCAAAAAAATCGAAGCCGCCCATTTGCCAGAAGTGAACGACGCCTTGGCCAAATCGCTAGGCATTGTCGATGCAACCGTGGCAGGTCTGCGGGCTGACATCAAGAAAAACCTGGATCGCGAAGTCAAAGCCCGTCTGTTGGCCAAAAACAAGCAAGCCGTGATGGATGCGTTGGTGTCCAAAGCTGAGCTGGACTTGCCAAAAACCAGCGTACAAGCCGAGCTGGAGCGCATGATTGCAGGTGCCCGTGCTGATTTGAAGCAACGCGGTATCAAAGATGCTGAGAACACACCGATCCCAGAAGATATCTTCCGTCCACAAGCCGAGCGTCGTGTGCGTTTGGGCCTGGTGGTGGCGGAATTGGTTCGCGCCAATGCCTTGCATGCCAAATCCGAGCAAGTGTCCAGCCATATCGAAGAGCTGGCCGCCAGCTACGAAAAACCGATGGACGTGATCCGTTGGTACGGCAGCGACAAAAACCGCATGGCCGAAGTCGAAGCGATTGTCATTGAAAACAACGTGACTGACTTTGTGCTGTCAAAAGCCAAGGTGACTGAAAAAGCAACGACTTTTGACGAGTTGATGGCGCAAAACTAATTCGAACGATTCGGCGACAAAACCTGCAGAAAATTGAGTTTTTTGCAGGTTTTCCTTAAATTGTGTGGGCTTGTGTTTTGCTACACAAGCCCCATGTTATTTTGTGGGTACAGTATCAGCTAGTACAAATTTTCTTAGGAGTCAAGATGGGCGCAATTTATACAAACGCACAGTCTCAACCCATCCAGGGTTTGGGCATGGTGCCAATGGTGATCGAGCAATCAGGCCGTGGTGAGCGCTCTTATGATATCTATTCACGCCTGCTGAAAGAGCGGGTGATTTTCCTGGTCGGCCCGGTGAACGACCAAACCGCCAATCTGGTGGTGGCGCAGCTGTTGTTTTTGGAGAGCGAAAACCCAGACAAGGATATTTCCTTTTACATCAACTCGCCCGGTGGTTCTGTGACCGCTGGCATGGCCATCTATGACACCATGCAGTTCATCAAGCCGGACGTGTCTACCTTGTGTGTCGGTATGGCGGCCAGCATGGGCGCGTTCTTGCTGGCGGCTGGTGCGAAGGGTAAACGTTTTACGTTGCCAAATTCGCGCGTCATGATTCATCAACCATCAGGTGGCGCGCAAGGTCAGGCGACCGATATTGAAATCCACGCTCGTGATATCTTGAAAACGCGTGACCAGTTGAACCGCATTTTGGCTGAACGCACGGGTCAAACGGTTGAAAAAATTGAGCGCGATACCGAGCGCGATTACTTTATGTTTGCCGATGAAGCGAAAGAATATGGCGTCGTCGATCAGGTGATATCCAAACGTCCTTGATCCGGTTTTAAGAGCCGATGGCAGCCCTTGCAGGGTCCATCTTTGCCAAAAACTGACTTAAACAGGCCTATGTAGGTGTAAATACGCTTATGTGTGCTGCTGCAAGGGCGGATGGTTGACGGTTCTTTTGGTTATCATCAGCATATTTACTTTAAAAGGTGCCAAATAATGGCCGAGAAAAAAGGCGCTTCAGGCGAAAAAACGCTGTTTTGCTCGTTTTGTGGCAAAAGCCAGCATGAGGTTAAAAAACTGATTGCCGGGCCGTCGGTGTTTGTTTGCGATGAGTGCATCGAACTTTGCAACGAAATCATTCGTGATGAGCTGCCTGCTGTCGTCGCGGATGAAGCGCGCAAGGCGCGTGGCGGTCTGCCCACCCCGGCTGAAATCAAGGCCAACCTGGACAGTTATGTAATTGGCCAAGATGTCGCCAAACGCACGTTGGCCGTGGCCGTGTACAACCACTACAAGCGCTTGCAGCACAAAGAAAAATCCAAAACGGATGATGTGGAGCTGGCAAAGAGCAATATTTTGCTGATTGGGCCTACAGGCTCGGGCAAAACTTTTTTAGCACAAACATTGGCACGCATGCTGGATGTGCCCTTTGTGATGGCGGACGCCACCACGCTCACAGAAGCCGGTTATGTGGGTGAAGACGTTGAAAACATCGTCTCCAAATTGCTGCAAAGCTGCAATTACGAAGTCGAACGTGCCCAGCGCGGGATTGTGTATATCGACGAAATCGACAAAATTTCACGCAAATCCGACAACCCATCCATCACCCGTGATGTTTCTGGTGAAGGCGTGCAGCAAGCTTTGCTGAAGTTGATTGAAGGCACGATGGCCAGTATTCCACCGCAAGGCGGGCGCAAGCACCCTAACCAGGACTTCCTGCAAATCGACACGACCAACATTTTGTTTATTTGTGGTGGTGCATTCTCAGGTTTGGAAAAAGTCATTGAAAACCGCACCGAAGCTTCGGGCATCGGTTTTGGCGCTATCGTCAAAAGCAAAGAAGTGCGCAGTTTGACTGAAGTGTTCAAGGAAGTTGAACCTGAAGATTTGATCAAGTTCGGCATCATTCCCGAGCTGATTGGTCGTATGCCCGTGATTGCGACTTTGACCGAGTTGAGTGAAGACGCTTTGATGCAAATCTTGACCGAACCGAAAAACGCCCTCGTCAAGCAGTACAGTAAATTGCTGGGCATGGAAGGCGTTGATTTAGAAATTCGTCCGTCTGCACTCAAAGCGATTGCGCAAAAAGCGTTGAAACGTAAAACAGGTGCGCGCGGCTTGCGCTCCCTCTTGGAATTGGCGCTGATCGACACCATGTTCGAGTTGCCCAACATGCCGAACGTAGAAAAGGTGGTGATTGATGAGTCAACCATCACCGAAAATAAACCGCCTTTGTTGGTTTACCGCGAAGCTGCTAAAAAAGCCTAGTGTTTAATTGGCTGTTTCTTTGATATTTTGAAATAGCGCCTCCGTCATACAAAGGTATTTTGATGTCCTCTCATCCAGTATTACCCGCCAGCCCGCTCGATTTGCCTTTGTTGCCGCTTCGCGATGTGGTGGTCTTTCCGCACATGGTGATTCCGCTTTTTGTCGGGCGACCTAAAAGCATCAAGGCGCTTGAGTTGGCGATGGAGTCCGAGCGCCGCATCATGTTGGTGGCACAAAAAACAGCGGTAAAAGACGAGCCGTCTGTGACCGACATGTTTGATGTGGGATGTGTCTCTACGATTTTGCAGATGCTGAAGTTGCCGGATGGCACGGTCAAGGTGTTGGTTGAAGGCCAGCAGCGCGCGCATGTGAATCATATCGATGATGCTGAAACACACTTCACCGCCAATGTGACACCGATTGAAGCGCAAGTCGTCAAACTGACCACCAAGGGTGAAAAAACCCCCGAAATTGAAGCTCTGCGTCGTGCGGTGATGCAGCAGTTTGACCAGTACGTCAAATTGAACAAAAAAATTCCACCTGAAATACTAAGTTCAATTTCAAGCATTGACGATCCAGGTCGTTTGGCCGATACCATTGCGGCGCATTTGCCTTTAAAGCTGGAAAACAAACAAATCGTCCTCGATCTGGCTGACATCAAAACGCGACTTGAGAGCTTGTTTGAACAAATTGAGCGCGAAGTCGACATTTTGAATGTCGACAAAAAAATCCGTGGTCGTGTCAAACGGCAAATGGAGAAAAATCAACGCGATTTTTATCTCAACGAGCAAGTCAAAGCCATTCAAAAAGAACTGGGCGATGGCGAAGAAGGCGCCGATTTTGATGAGCTGGATAAAAAAATCAAGCTTGCCAAAATGAGCAAAGAAGCTTTGAAGAAAGCTCAAAGCGAACTGAAAAAACTGAAGCTCATGTCACCCATGTCTGCAGAGGCAACGGTGGTGCGCAACTACATTGATGTATTGATTGGTTTGCCGTGGAGTAAAAAAACCAAGATCAAACACGATCTGCAAGCCGCCGAGATTGTTTTGAACGAAGACCATTACGGTTTGGACAAAGTCAAAGACCGTATTCTTGAATACCTAGCGGTGCAGCAACGCGTAGACAAAGTCAAGGCACCGATCTTGTGCCTGGTTGGGCCACCGGGTGTGGGTAAAACATCACTGGGTCAATCGATCGCAAAAGCGACCGGTCGCAAATTTATTCGTATGGCTTTGGGTGGCATGCGTGATGAGGCTGAGATTCGAGGCCATCGCCGCACTTACATTGGCGCTTTGCCGGGCAAGGTTTTGCAAAATTTGAGCAAGGTGGGTACACGCAACCCATTGTTCTTGCTCGACGAGATCGACAAGCTTGGCACAGAATATCGTGGCGATCCTTCCAGTGCGTTGCTGGAGGTTTTAGACCCTGAGCAAAACCATACGTTTGCCGATCACTATGTTGAAGTCGATTTTGATTTGAGCGATGTGATGTTTGTCGCCACTTCAAATTCGATGAACATTCCGTCTGCTTTGCTTGACCGCATGGAGGTGATCCGCCTTGCGGGATATACCGAAGATGAAAAGACCAATATTGCCGTTACCTATTTGCTGCCCAAGCAAATGACCAACAATGGCGTGAAAGCAAGCGAACTGGTGATCGCGCCTGAAGCCGTGCGCGACATTGTGCGTTACTACACCCGTGAAGCGGGCGTGCGCTCATTGGAACGCGAGTTGTCCAAGATCTGCCGTAAGGTCGTCAAAGGCTTGCTGCTGAAAACCTACAAAGGGGCGGTGACGGTTACGCCAGACACCTTGAATGATTTTTTGGGTGTGCGCAAATTCAACTATGGCCGTGCAGAAGAGTTGAATCAAATCGGGCAGGTCGTTGGATTGGCGTGGACGGAAGTGGGTGGCGATTTGCTCACCATTGAAGCGGCCATCATGCCTGGTAAAGGCGTCATCACACGTACAGGCTCTTTGGGCGATGTGATGAAAGAATCTGTCGAAGCTGCACGCACGGTGGTGCGCAGCCGGGCGCGTCGCTTGGGCATCAAGGAAGAAATGTTCGAAAAGCGCGATATCCACATCCATGTGCCTGATGGTGCGACGCCGAAAGACGGGCCAAGTGCTGGCGCGGCGATGACGACCGCTTTTGTCTCGGCGCTGACGGGCATACCCGTGCGCGGTGATGTCGCGATGACCGGTGAAATCACACTGCGTGGTGAAGTGACTGCGATCGGTGGTTTGAAAGAAAAACTGCTTGCCGCACTTCGTGGCGGTATCAAAACGGTGCTTATCCCCGAAGAAAATGCCAAAGATTTGCAGGACATTCCAGAGAACGTCAAAAATGGTCTGGAGATTGTGCCGGTGCGATGGATTGATAAGGTTTTAGAGCTTGCTCTAGAGCGCATGCCAACGGCGTTGCCAGATGTTGACCCGTCAATCGATGCCACTAGTACGGCTGTTGCACGTTCTACTGAGACGACGCGAACAACCATTGAGCCGCAAAATTCTGAATCCATCAAACATTAATTACAAAATTAATACAGTTGAAAAAAAGAGCGAAAAATATAGGCTATAATTCGTCCATCGAAACGCGGGAATAGCTCAGTTGGTAGAGCGCAACCTTGCCAAGGTTGAGGTCGAGAGTTCGAGACTCTTTTCCCGCTCCAACATTTAAAAAGGGAAGCTTATGCTTCCCTTTTTTGTCTAAGCCAAAAGTAAAATTTTGACTTGGATATTAGGAAGATTTTTGGCGCAGTAACAAAGCGGTTATGTACCGGATTGCAAATCCGAGTAGGTCGGTTCGACTCCGGCCTGCGCCTCCAGAATTGCCCTGCCAACGTGTATTGTTGTTAGGGCTTTTTTGTTTCACAATGACGTAACATATTGCTTGAACTGGTTGCATCAGCTTATCAGTGCCTCGATGGTGGAATAGGTAGACACAGCGGATTTAAAATCCGCCGCTTCGTTAATAGCGGGCGTGCCGGTTCGATTCCGGCTCGAGGCACCACTACAATCACTTCTCAAGACAAATAAAAGATTGGCAACCATTTATGTCACGTTTTAACGCCTCCTTTGAAATCCATGTGCATGGTCAAGTGCCATTGCTCGCTGGCGTCAAATTTGAACAAATCCAGGAAGCTTTGAAACCTTTGTGGAAATATGCGGGCGCGCGTTCTTTGACCGATGGTGCCAACAGCTCTTATGAAGAAGAGCCTGGCATCAAATTTGACGCGCAAGAGCACCTGTTGCAAATGTGCTGGACGGTGCCAGGTGATGAAGATTTCCGTCAGTCCCTGGATGAGATGTGCATGAATCTCAACGAGTTGGCAGAGCAGGGTGCGGCCATTGAAGTGACCTTCTATGATGTTGAGTTTGATGATGAAGATCGCGATGATAATCCTTCTGCAGAAGATGATTCGCGAGACGACTTCATGATGCTCTTTGTTGGACCGACGCCCGCAGCTATCATGCAAGTGCAGCGTGATTTGTTGGTCCAGGACGTCGTCAGCATGATGGAGCGGCATTTTGATGGCTCTGAACTTGCCGGCGTTGTTTCCGAGATTGATAAATTATTTACCCAGCGGTTTGACGCGCTGGTGAACTCTCTGGAGTTGGGGAAACCCCCGCGCGGTTTGGGTGGTGGCGGTTCTGGACATGGTAATGGTCGACGTCCCCGTCATTTGCACTGATTCAATTCATTTTTAGTTGCATTAATTCTTCCTCTCGCTTCAGGTCTTGCCTGCCAAATGCAAAAGGTAGGCGACAATCTGTTTGACAATCGTATTTGATTGTTTTCAGTTGCTTTGAGGGGTCTACTGTGTCCGTATTTTCTCAAGATGCCTTGAACCTTGGCGTGCGCAAGCGCGAGGTATTCGGTTGGGCCATGTACGACTTTGCCAACTCTGGCTATACCACGGTCGTCTTGACTGCAGTTTTTGCAGCCTATTTTGTAGGTGGTATTGCGCACAAAGCAGAATGGGCTACTTTTGCCTGGACAGCCGCACTCAGTATGTCATACGCAATTGTGATGTTCACCATGCCCAGCTTGGGTGCTTACGCCGACCTGCGGGCTGCCAAGAAGAGATTATTGTTGCTCACAACGGTAGCCTGTGTGGTCACTACAGCCGCATTGGCGCTGGCGGGGCCGGGCAGCGTGGCATTGGCGATAGTGCTTATCATTTTGTCCAATACGTTTTATTCCTATGGAGAGTCTTTGACGGCTGCTTTCCTGCCAGAGTTGGCCAAGCCAGAAGCTTTTGGCACGGTGAGCGGCTGGGGTTGGAGTTTTGGCTACTTTGGTGGCATGCTGGCCTTGGGGCTCAGTCTGGGCTACGTGCTGTGGGCGCAAAGTCAGAATATTTCCGCCGACAAATTTGTACCGGTCACCATGCTGATTACCGCGGTCGTTTATGGCACAGCGGCTACCGCGACCTTTTGGCTGCTTGGGGAGCGCGCCACACCCAACCCGAGCGCCTTGCGCCAAAGCGGTTTTAAAGCGTCGCTTGCGCAGTTAAACACCACTTTTAAAGAGGCTAGGCGCTTCAAAGACTTCATGTGGTTTTTGGCTTGCGGTGTGTTTTACCAAGGCGGGGTGGCGGTGGCCATCACACTGGCCGCCATCTATGCCGAACAAGTGATTGGTTTTTTACCGCAAGAGACCATGGTATTGATTTTTGTATTGAACATAGCAGCTGCCGTGGGTGCCTTTGGATTTGGTTATTTTCAGGACAAAGTAGGCCACAAGTTGGCGCTCGGCATCACACTGGTGGGGTGGACTGCCACCTGCGTGATTGCAGCCATCACCACCACCAAAGGTGGTTTTTGGTACGTTGCCGCTATTGCTGGTTTTTGCATGGGCAGCAGCCAATCGGCGGGTCGTGCCATGGCAGGCTTGTTTGCACCACCCAAACAACTGGGTGAATTTTTTGGCTTGTGGACTTTTGCCACGCGTTTGGCCAGCATCATTGGGCCACTGAGTTATGGCGCTATTACCTGGATGACAGGGGGGAACCAGCGCATTGCCATCATGTCTACCTCCGTGCTGTTTTTGGCGGGTTTGCTGTTGTTGCTACCCGTCAACGTGCAGCGCGGCCGCGAAGCTGCACTTCGCCAAGCCGCATAACTTTTTCTCAGCCAATCTATCCAACTCTTTAACCATTCTTTGAGATGCCATGCTTGAACCCAGCTTGAACTATGTGACGTGTCCTGATGCCAACGGGGGGCATCACATGGCGTATTGGCAGTGGGGTGCTCCCGACAGCGCGCATGTGGTGGTGTGCGCCCACGGTTTGACGCGGCAGGGCCGTGACTTTGATGTCTTGGCGCGTGCCTTGTGCGCCGCTGCGCAGGGCGAACTGCGCGTGGTATGCCCAGACGTGGTGGGGCGTGGCCAAAGCGATTGGCTGAAAGACCCGATGGGCTACCAGCTGCCCACCTATGCGGCCGACATGTTGGCGCTGCTTGCCCGGTTACAACCCAAAACATTAGACTGGGTAGGCACCAGCATGGGCGGACTGATTGGCTTGGTGATCACTGGCCAGCCAGACTTGCCTTTGTCCGTACCGGTGCGCAAATTGGTGCTCAACGATGTGGGCCCCGTGATTGAGTGGCAAGCCATTCAACGCATTGGTCAATACCTGGGCATCACAGGACGGTTTGCTACCGAGCAGCAAGCTGCAGACGCTATATGGGCGGTCTCTCGCAGCTTTGGTCCACACACGCCAGAGCAGTGGTTAGCCTTGTCTAAACCCATGCTCAAACCTTGGGTAGATCCAAAAACAGGCGTGGCTGATGGATTTACCTTGAACTACGACCCTGCGTTGGCAATGCCGTTTGCCGCCATGACGCAAGAAACGGCGCAACAAGGTGAAGCGCTGCTCTGGGCGCTGTACGACAACATCAAGGCGCAAACCCTCATCACACGCGGTGTCGAGTCTGATTTGCTGTCTGCCGCCACGGCGCTGGCCATGACGCAGCGCGGTCCGCGGGCCAGGCTGGTGGAGTTTGCCGGCGTTGGACATGCGCCCACATTTGTTCCCACAGATCAGGTACAGACCATTGTTGATTTTTTATTGCATTGATTTTTTGATGAAGTGAACCGTATGAGTAGCTCCAAGGAAGCAAGCCCGCGTAGCGCCGGCAACGGATTAGACAATCCGGTTGTTCAATTCGACATGTTGGCGCGTGCCAGAGGTTTTGCTGAACCTTTTTTAGCCCATGCCACCCTGGATACGGGCGAAAACACGTGGATACATGCGCAAGCGGTGTCGCAGATATTACAAGACATTGGCGGCTCTGAAGCCATGCAGGCTGCCAGCTATTTGATCTACACCTGCGATCACCTGAACAAACCACTGGAGGTGATTGCCCAGGCCTTTGACGATAACCTGGCTGCTTTGGCCGTTGAAACCACCAAATTGATGCGTGTACAACGGCAAACGCGCGCCGCTGCCGAGTCCTCGCAAGTGGACGGCAAAGCGTCCGATACCACCGCCGCGCATACGGAGACCGTACGCAAAATGCTGCTGGCTTTTTCTCGGGACTTGCGGGTGGTGATGCTGCGTCTGGCATCGCGTTTGCAAACCTTGCGCTACTTTGCTGCCAGCAAATCAACCGTGTCACCAAGTTTGGCCCGCGAGTCGCTGCAAGTCTTCGCACCTCTGGCCAACCGCTTGGGTATTTGGCAGATCAAGTGGGAGATGGAGGATCTCTCGTTCCGGTTTTTAGAACCAGAGACGTACAAGCAAGTCGCACGGCTGCTGGATGAAAAACGCACCCTGCGGGAAGACTATGTCACGCATCTGCGTGACACACTAAAAGCCGATTTGGCCAAACTGGGTATCCAAGCCGAGGTACAGGGCCGACCCAAGCACATCTACAGCATCGTTAAAAAAATGCGGGGCAAGTCTTTGGACTTTGATCAAGTGCTGGATATACGCGCCCTGCGTGTCGTTGTCGCCGAGCTGGATGACTGCTACGGCGCTTTAAGTTGGGTGCATGCCCAGTTCTCGCCGATAGCCGACGAGTTTGATGATTACATCGCCAAACCCAAATCCAATGGCTACCAGTCATTGCATACCGTGGTGCGCGATGCGGCAGGGCAGGCCATTGAGATTCAAATCCGCACGCAAGCCATGCATGACAAAGCCGAGCATGGCGTGGCAGCGCATTGGGTCTACAAAGAGGCGGGTGCCAAAGGTTATGCGGGTGTGTCGGCAACGGGCAGCTATGACGCAAAAATCGCGGTACTGCGGCAACTGCTGGCCTGGGAGCGTGATTTGTCCGGCGCAGGTTCAGATGGTCAGCCAGGTGCTGCACCAGATGCCGTCGAAACAACCGCATTGTTGAGCGACCGCATCTACGTTCTCACACCCGATGCGGCCGTGATCGAGCTGCCTCAGGGTGCGACAGCGGTTGATTTCGCCTACACCGTTCATACCAGCCTGGGCCACCGTTGCCGGGGTGCGCGTCTGGACGGCGTGATGGTGCCGCTCAACACGCCACTCAAAAACGGGCAGACTGTCGATATCAGCACGGTAAAAGAGGGCGGTCCTTCGCGCGACTGGCTGAACCCGGAGCTTGGCTTCCTGAGCAGCCACCGCGCCAAAGCCAAAGTCCGCGCCTGGTTCAATGCCCTGGCGATGCAGGAAACCGTTGCAAAGGGCCGCGAGGCGGTTGAAAAGCTGCTGCAGCGTGAAGGTAAAACCGCCATTAAGCTGCTTGATTTGGCCACGCAGCTGGGCTTCAAATCGGCAGACGAGTTGTTTGAGGTGGTGGGCAAGGACGAATTTTCTCTGCGCACGATTGAAGCGTTCTTCAAACCGCCTGTGCCCGAGTTGTCGCCTGAAGAGGTGTTGCTTAAACGTGCCAAAGTCGACAAAACACCCAAAGGCGGCGTTCTGGTTGTCGGGGTGGACTCCTTGCTCACCCAGCTCGCCAAATGCTGCAAACCTGCGCCTGGCGATGCCATCGGTGGCTTTGTCACGCGTGGCAAAGGTGTGAGCATACATCGCAGCAATTGCCCCAACTTTCAAGCCCTGGTCACCCGCAATGCGGTACAAGACGAAGGCCGCGTGATTGATGTGGCCTGGGCCAACCAAAAACAAACCGATCAAAGCGTTTACCCCGTCGATGTGATGATTGAAGCCGTTGACCACCAAGGCCTGTTGCGTGAAATTTTGGAGGTGTTCTCCAAAGACAAACTCAACGTCATTGCGGCCAACACCCAGTCTGTGCACAGCAGTCAGGGCGATATTGCCTGGATGACCTTCACCGTTGAAGTGGCGAATTCTGCACGTTTGAACAAGGTGCTCAGCCAAGTGCTGGAAGTGCAGGGCGTGCGTTCTGCGCGCAGACGATAGCGGCAAAGATAAAGACAAAACAGTTGTGCGTCACAGTGAAAGTTCGCTTTAGCCTGCTATAATCCGCGTTGTCGAACAGACTTTTAGGCGCGTAGCTCAGCTGGTTAGAGCACTACCTTGACATGGTAGGGGTCGTTGGTTCGAGTCCAATCGTGCCTACCAA
>JAYVJL010000165.1:0-2642 GCA_043769295.1 Polaromonas sp.
CGCTATAATTTGAGGCTTATTCCTCGATAGCTCAGTTGGTAGAGCGCCGGACTGTTAATCCGTAGGTCCCTGGTTCGAGCCCAGGTCGAGGAGCCAATAGACACAAGGGTTTGCTGCTATTTAGTTAGCAGCAAGCCCTTTCTCTTTCGTGCTCATGTAGCCATTATGCAGCTATCAGTACCCGCACCATGCAGCCTGCAATATAACAAAGTTTGGTTGGGTAAAATCCCCCCGTAAATTAATAACAGTTAAAAGTAGAGACTTCCAAGCCCAGCTGGGCAGAAAGAGTTTTTACAAATGAAGACGAGCAAATTTAGCGATAGCCAAATCATGGGGATATTAAAGCAAGGTGAATCAGCGCACGCAGAAGCTGCCGACAGCCTGGCCGCGCTGTCCTATCGCTGACGCTCATGGGGCTTTGGATTGATGCTTCTGCACCTACGCAACGTGCAAGGCAAGTGCTGGAATCACAAACGCGCATACGGCGTTTACTGCGAACTCTAGCTTGATTTGCGCATCAAACCGCACCAACGCAATCGCCCTGATCACACCCCTGCTCTTTCTCGTGCCCTTGGTTTATTTATCCAAAGGAACCAGAGGAAGCTTGGCAATAGTTGCAGCTGCATCTTTACTCATGTATTTTTTTTTGTTCTTTTACATCGTCGGCCGGCGCAATTGAATTGGTCTGGCCATCATCGGTTTTGCTATCGATGGACTCATAAAGGGCGATTGCAACCAGGTGGCAGAGGCTATATTCGGCCCTTTCATCGTAGGGCTGATTATATTTGATGCGATTGGACGATCAGATCAGGGATGAGAAAGCCATGCAGGAGGCTCATATGATGGAGACTGAGCGCATGGATCAAGACTTTTTTGATATGCATCACCGACAATCAGACAAAAATTAGAGTATTCATAAGTCTAGGGAAACTTCGGCAACCTTTACCAACACAAAAGATTCGAGTAATCGTCGCTAATACCTGTGACTTCACAAAGCGCAGGCTGCCACAACCCCGACGATTGAGTTCTGTGCGCCATCGCACAGACGGCAGGTCAAGACACATCATATTCTCCAAGCATACTGAACGGAGAAATGACATGCAGATCGCAATGATTGGCATAGGCAGGATGGGTGCCAATATGGTGCGCCGATTGCTCGTCCAGGGCCATGAATGCGTCGTTTATGGCAGGCATGCGCCCGCCGTCTCCAGTCTACAAAAAGATGGCGCCGTTGGGGCTTCAACGTTAAAGGAGTTGGTTTCGCGCACGACCACGCCACGTCTCATCTGGTTGATGGTGCCAGCCGCCGCAGTCGATCAGGTTCTGGGCGATCTGGTGCCGATGCTGGATGCTGGTGACATCGTCGTTGATGGCGGCAATTCGTATTACCGTGACGATATTCGCCGTGGGGGCGAATTGAGGGCCTTCGGCATTCACTACCTCGACGTCGGAACCAGCGGTGGCGTCAAAGGACTTGACCGTGGCTATTGCCTGATGATCGGCGGCGAGTCCGACGTCGTCGCGCATGTTTGCCCGATCTTTTCTTCTCTTGCGCCTGGCATCTCGGCGGCTGTTCGGACACCCGGCCGAATGGATAAAACTGGCAGTGCCGAAGAAGGATTTCTGCACTGCGGCCCGTGTGGGGCGGGCCACTTTGTCAAGATGATCCACAACGGCATCGAATATGGCTTGATGGCGGCGTACGCTGAAGGCTTCAACATTCTTCGCAATGCCAACGTAGGCAAGAAAAACAGTGTTTCTGATGCCGAAACCACGCCGTTGAGCCATCCCGAGTTCTATCAGTTTGACATGAACCTGCCCGAAATTGCGGAGGTTTGGCGGCGCGGAAGCGTCATTGGCTCGTGGCTGCTCGATCTCAGCGCACAAGCTTTTCAAAAAGATCCTGAGCTGGCTGCCTACGGTGGGCATGTCTCGGATTCGGGAGAAGGTCGCTGGACGATTCAGGCCGCTATTGACGAGGCGGTGCCAGCGCATGTACTCAGCGCAGCGCTGTTTGACCGGTTCTCCTCGCGCGATGGCGCTAATTTTGCCAACCGCATTCTTTCCGCGATGCGACACGAGTTCGGCGGCCATATAGAAAAGTCCGGCCTATGACCGCGCCTCAAGACACGGTGTTTTTGCTCGACGTAGACAACACCCTGCTCGACAACGATAGGATCACCGCAGATCTGCGCGCTCATCTTGAGCGGGAATTCGGCGCCGTCTGTGCCAGCCATTATTGGGTCCACTTCGAGGCCTTGCGCAGCGAACTCGGCTATGCTGATTACCTGGGAGCGCTGCAGCGCCACCGCCTCGACACCGCGCACGGGCATGATGATGAGCCACGCTTCTTGCAGATGTCGAGCTTCCTCATTGACTACCCATTCGCAAATCGTCTTTATCCGCTTGCCCTCGACGTGATCGACCGCTTTAACACCTTTGGACGCACGGTGATCCTGTCAGACGGCGACGTGGTTTTTCAGCCGCGCAAGGTGCAGCGCTCCGGCCTATGGGATGCTGTTGCCGGGCGGGTGCTGATCTACATCCACAAAGAGAAGATGCTTGATGCCGTGCAACGCCATTACCCGGCGCGGCATTATGTGATGGTCGACGACAAACTGCGCATTCTTGCCGCGATGAAA
>JAYVJL010000166.1:0-10580 GCA_043769295.1 Polaromonas sp.
GTGCGAAGACGAAGCCGTGATTGGTCGCGCCTTTTATGTCATGGAATGCATGCAAGGCCGCGTGTTGTGGGACCAATCTTTACCAGGCATGACGACGACTGAGCGCGGTGCGATTTATGCGGAGATGAACCGTGTGATTGCCGCTCTGCACAAGGTCGATTTTGCAGCCAAAGGTTTGGCGAACTACGGCAAACCGGGCAACTACTTTGAACGCCAGATTGGCCGTTGGAGCAAGCAATACATTGCCTCCATCACCCAACCGATTGTGGAGATGGATCATTTGATGGCGTGGTTGCCTGCGCACATTCCAGCCAGTGCACTGGATACCAGCAAAGTGGGCATCGTGCATGGCGACTTCCGTCTCGACAACCTGATGTTCCACCCCACCGAGCCGCGCGTGGTTGCGGTGCTGGACTGGGAATTGTCGACCATCGGCCACCCGTACGCCGACTTCAGCTACCACTGCATGTCATGGCACATCCCGCAAGGGACGTTTCGCGGCATCGGCGGGCTGGACCTGGCGAGCCTGGGCATCCCGTCGGAGGCAGACTACATCCGCAGTTACTGCGATCGGACCCATTTTTGCACCCCCGTCGAGCTGAAAGCCGACTGGAATTTTTACATGGCCTACAACCTGTTTCGCTTGGCCGCCATTTTGCAGGGCATCGCCAAACGCGTAGAGGCAGGCACGGCTTCCAGCGCGCAAGCGGTCAGCTCAGGCGCCGGTGCAAGGCAGTTGGCGCAGATGGCCTGGCAGTTTGCCCAGCAAGCCTGATTTTAAAGATTTCCACGCAAGTTAAAGCGACCTATTTCAGCCGCATCATTCGATCCCACAACCAATCCCATCAACACATAGAGGAAAATCATGGATTTTGACTATTCCCCCAAAACCAAAGAGCTGCAAGCCAAAGTAAAACAGTTCATGGTGGACCACATCTACCCCGCAGAACAAGCTTACAAAGACGAAATGGACGCCAACACGGCGGCCGGCAAACGCTGGACTGCGCTGCAAACCATTGAAAACCTAAAACTCAAGGCCAAAGCTGCTGGTTTGTGGAATTTGTTTCTACCAGTTGACAGTGCCGCCGCCTCGGGCTACACAGGCGCTGGTTTGACCAACCAAGAGTACGCGCCACTGGCTGAAATCATGGGTGCAGTACCTTGGGCGAGCGAAGTCTTCAACTGCTCCGCCCCTGATACCGGCAACATGGAAACCATTGCACGCTATGGCTCGGAGGAAAACAAAACGCGCTGGTTGAAACCGCTGCTGGAAGGTGAAATCCGATCCGCTTTTGCAATGACCGAACCGGATGTCGCCTCCAGTGATGCGACCAACATCGAAACACGCATTGAGCGCCAGGGTGACGATTACGTCATCAATGGCCGTAAATGGTGGATTTCAGGCGCTGGCGACCCGCGCTGCGCTGTTTTCATCACCATGGGGAAAACCGACCCGGAAGCACCGCGTCACTCGCAGCAAAGCATGGTGCTGGTACCTGCCAACACCCCGGGCATCCACATCAAGCGCACCTTGAACGTGATGGGCTACGATGATGCACCGCACGGTCACGTGGAGATGACATTTACTGATGTGCGTGTCCCTGTCAGCAACATTTTGCTGGGCGAAGGCCGTGGTTTTGAAATCGCCCAAGGCCGCCTTGGGCCTGGACGCATCCACCATTGCATGCGCTTGATCGGTGTGGCCGAGCGCGCACTGGAGCTGATGTGCAAACGCGCCGCTTCGCGAACCGCTTTTGGCAAAACCGTCGCCTCACAAACCGTGACGCAAGAGCGCATTGCAGAAGCGCGCTGCAAAATAGACATGGCACGCCTGCTGACCCTCAAAGCCGCCTGGATGATGGATATTGCGGGCAACAAGTTCGCCAAAAACGAAATCGCCATGATCAAAGTGGTCGCGCCCAGCATGGCCTGCCAGGTCATCGACTGGGCCATGCAAGTGCACGGCGGTGGCGGTATGTGTGACGACTTCCCACTTGCACTGGCGTATGCCCATGCACGCACCTTGCGTTTTGCGGATGGCCCGGATGAAGTGCACCGCAATTCCATCGCCAAGCTGGAGTTGGGTAAATATGCGGCGAACCCGCGTGAAGTGGAAATGCCCATCACGCGCGGCTGTTAAGCGGCCCTTCTGCAAAGCCCAGGCCAGCCTTGGGACAGCATGCATGCAGTTCAGAGGGAGCGCATGTGTGCTATTTTTTTTATAGCTACATAGACATATAATACGCCGGCCAGTATCATATTTATGCTACGTCCAGCCATATTCACGCCTTGAAACCAACTTTATAGAGAATCTCATGATTGATGTCTATTCCTGGCCTACCCCCAATGGTCACAAAGTACACATCATGCTGGAGGAATGTGGATTGCGACTGAGCCGGGATTGGCTGGCGCACCCCGTCAACATTGGCTCGGGTGATCAGTTCAAGCCAGCGTTCCTGAAAATCAGTCCCAACAACAAAATCCCTGCGTTGGTTGACCCCAACGGGCCCGATGGCAAACCCATCGCCTTGTTTGAATCGGGCGCGATTTTGACGTATTTGGCGGCGAAAACAGGCAAATTTCTCCCCGAAAGCGACCGCGCCAAGTTTGAGGTCCTGCAATGGCTGATGTTCCAAATGGGTGGTGTCGGGCCGATGCTGGGACAGGCGCACCATTTCAGGATCTACGCACCCGAGAAGATTGACTACGCCGTCAACCGCTACACCAATGAAGCCAAGCGCATTTATGGCGTGATGGACAAGCAGCTGACGTCGCATAAATTCATAGCAGGCCAGACCTATTCCATCGCGGATATAGCGATATTCCCGTGGCTGCGCAGCTGGCAAAACCAAGGGATTGACTGGGCAGATTACCCTCACCTCAAGGCTTGGTTTGACAAGATCGCCGAGCGCCCGGCTGTCAAACGCGGCGTGATGGTGTTGGCCGATTTGCGCAAACCACTGACCGACGACAAAACGCGTGATGTTTTGTTTGGCGCGTCACAGTATCAAAAACGCTAAGACGAAAGAGCTAAGGTGTGATGCACCAAGGGGCGGCATTGTGGGCAAAACCCATCCAAAGTGCCCACGCAGAACTGGCAGCCAGGGCCAAGCCGGCTAACCGGACCCCCCAATTTCCAGCACCCTGCCCCTCCCGCCACCCGTTCAAACGCAGCCACAGCCACGGGCCGGCCATCATGGAAACACTGGTTCCCAAGGCAAAGAGCGCCATGACCATGGCACCATCGACGGCTTTGCCCGTCAAAGTCGCCACCAGCAAAGCAGAGTAAAGCAGCCCGCAGGGTAAAAAGCTCCACAGCGCGCCAATGACCAAAGGGGCTCCTCTGCCCTTGCCTGCCGCCAACGCGCGGGCGCCTGCCCATATTTTGCGGCCTGCGGACTCCAGCCAGACAGGTTGCTGCGCCTTCCACACCAAGAGCAAACCCAACATCATCGTGGCCACGTGAAACAGTGTCCACACCGGGCGAAGTGCCGCTGATTGGATCGTCAACCACCCCAAGCCCTGCATGGAGGCAGCAGCCAGTGCGCCCAAAGCGGTATAACCCATGACGCGTCCAGCCTGAAATGTCCACATCGCTGCGTTTTTGTGCGGGCCAGCGGCTTGGCCGATACCCGCACAGGCAGCACCGCACATGGCGATACAGTGTGGGCCACCGGCCAAGCCCATGAATAATGCCGTCAAGGCGAGGGAAGATTGCATCCAGCCATCCTAAAGGATTTCACTACAGAATTTTAGAAAATCGGGCTCGGGTGCGATCGGTCTGCAAGTAACGGTCAAACACCATGGCCACGGCACGGACAAAAAACCAGCCCCTGTCTGTCACCTGAACAGAGGTATCGTCAAAAGTCACCAGACCTTGCTCGGCCAGCGTCTGAAGCAAAGCCATTTCAGCTGTAAAATAAGTGCGGAAATCGATCAAAAAAGCCAATCCGATTGACTCAAACGTCACGTGTCCCTGGCACATCAAAGCCATGATGACGGAGCGGCGGATCAAGTCATCCCGCGTCAAGGCCAGACCGCGCACGACGGGAAAACGTCCTTGATCCAGGTAATCGTAATAATCTTCCAAGGTCTTGGCATTTTGGCTGTAAGTTGCGCCAATACGTCCAATAGAGGACACCCCCAGACCGATCAAATCGCAATCGGGCTGGGTACTATAGCCCTGAAAATTGCGATGCAAGCGCCCTTGCCGCTTGGCGACCGCCAAAGCATCTGTTGGCAAAGCAAAGTGATCCATGCCAACATACACATAACCAGCCCCCATGAATGCCGCCATGGAGCGCGACAGCATGGCCACTTTAGCCGAACCACTGGGCAACTCGACCGTGGCAATACGGCGTTGGGGCTTAAAGCGCTCGGGCAGATGCGCGTAAGCGTACAAGGCGATGCGGTCTGGTCTAAGCATATTCACCTGCGCCAGCGTGCGGTCGAACGATTCAGGGCTTTGCTGGGGCAGGCCATAGATCAAATCTATGTTGATAGAGTCAAAATTGCGCGCCCGCGCTGCCTCCACCAAGGCGAATACCTGTTCTGCAGGCTGCACACGGTGCACGGATTTTTGTACGGCAGGGTCAAAGTCCTGGACACCAAAGCTCAGACGATTAAAGCCCAGCTCAGCCAAGGTGTCCAAGCGTTTGGGATCAATCGTGCGCGGATCGACCTCGATGGAATATTCCCCATAGGGTACAAAAGTGAAATTGCGGCGGAGCATGCCCATCAATGCACGCAACTCGTCATCCGTCAAAAAGGTGGGGGTACCACCACCCAGATGCAATTGCGACACGGTTTGCCCTGTGCCCAATACCGCAGTATGCAAATCCACCTCGCGGCTCAAGTAGCGCAGGTATTTGCTGGCCCGGTCGTGGTGCTTGGTGATGATTTTGTTACAGGCGCAGTAGTAACACAAAGACTCACAAAACGGAATATGTACATACAAGGACAGTGGCTGCGTCATGGCAGCCGCACCGGTGCGGCGTAGTTTCAAGGCTTGTGTGTAATCAACTTCTGAAAAAGCTTCGACAAAGCGGTCAGCGGTCGGGTAAGAGGTATAGCGCGGCCCAGAGACGTCAAACCGACGCAGCAGGTCTTCGGAAATCGGATAAGCAATGGTGGCAATCATGTGTAATCCTCAGCAATGATGGCCAATATGCCTGAAATCACAACGTCAAATCTTGACGCTGGTCAAATGCAACGGATTCTCTTCAACGGCAAATTTGGGACGTAAGCGTTGCAAGAGGTAAAAGGTGTCAGAATCTGATTATGAATCCTCAAGCCATCAAAGTTGCCTGCTCCAACTGCAATCTACGCGAGTTGTGTATGCCTATGGGACTTAGCAACGACGAACTGGATCGCATTGACGATATGGTTGCCTCCAGACGCAAAATTAAACGCGGTGAAACCCTGTTTCGGAATGGCGAGAAGTTTACAAGCCTGTTTGCCATTCGAACCGGTTTCTTCAAAACGTGTGTGGCATCTGAAGATGGACGCTACCAGGTCACCGGGTTCCAGATGGCGGGTGAAATCATCGGTCTTGACGGCATCGTTAACGACAACCATAGCTGCGATGCTGTGGCATTGGAAGATGCCGAAGTTTGCGTGATGCCCTTTGATCGTATTGAAGAACTTGCGCGCGAGGTAACCACACTGCAACGCCACGTTCACAGAATCATGAGCCGTGAGATTGTGCGGGAACATGGTGTGATGCTCCTTTTAGGAAGCATGCGGGCGGAAGAACGCCTGGCTGCATTTCTGTTGAACCTCGTGCAGCGTCTCTATGCGCGGGGGTTCTCCCAATCGGAGCTGATACTTCGGATGAGTCGCGAAGAAATTGGCAGCTTCTTGGGTATGAAAATTGAAACGGTTAGCCGAACATTTTCAAAATTTGCAGAAGACGGTATCGTCGAAGTCAAACAACGGCATGTGCGTATTCTCAATACTGAAGCACTGAAAGACATTGTCAACCCGCCCGCATGCGACTAGATGGGTTTTGAATTGTTGGTTGAGAAAGGCCTCTGTTCAGAGCCAGGTTCAGCTTGAGCGCCGGCAGCTTGAGCACTGCGGTTGACCTCGACTGGTGAGATGGCCAGTAAAGTGGTCAAACCGCTAGACAACATGGCGATGACCCAAAACACGAAAAATGACACGGTGTAGATCCCCTGCCTGGAAAGCTGAATGGCCTGTCCAAACCAATGCAGGTCTTGCGGGTCAACCATTACAAACACCAACATTTCCAGAATACCAGCCATCAAAAAGGCAGGCCAGATGATCCACATCATTCGTTGCGACAGCATGGTTGGATATCCTTTGTTTGGAAACGTGCGATTCAGGGTGAGGTTCAAGGCTTTGCGGTGGTCGAAGAAGCGGGCGGCTTCAAGCCGGTCTGCGCATGGTTGCGTGCCTGGATCGCAGGCGCCATGCTGGCATTACCTGTATCAACCGCATCATCCCCAAGTGTCTTGTTGATTTCTATGCCCTTGCGGTAGTAATCTTCAGTCACCACAGGGTCTGGTCGCGTCACAGCAAGATACAAAGTAATAAAACTGGCAACAACCACGATTGCAGGACCTGCAATCACCAGCCATACGTGTCCATATTTCCACCAAGGCAAGCTTGAACTTAAGCTGTTCTGATGCATAACAATCCCTTCATATGACATTAACGTGGAACCAAAAAGACAGACTTTTCGCGAACATGACCAGGCGAGTCCAAAGACGCAATTTCAAACTGCATCGTATGCGATCCTGGTGCAGCCACATCAAAAGGCGCCTGGACTCGCACGGCAACCCAACGCGACTGCGTAGATTCCACCATCACGATGTTCTCAGAGGTGACAACCAAGCCGGGTAGGCCAGTTGCGGTGATTTTGTAGTGCTGAGTCGATTCAGTGGCGTTCATCAGCTGCAGGCGGTAGACATTTTCAATTTTTCCACCAGACACCATCCGAGCCATCACACCCCGATCACGCACCACATCCACCTTGAAAGGCGTTCGTAGCGATAGACTGACCAGCATGGCGATCACAACCGCACCCAAAACGGAGGCATAAACGAGCACGCGTGGCCGTAATATATGACGCAGGGTCTGCGATCGGGTCCAGTTTTGGCTGACGGCGTTTTCGGTCGAGTATTTGATCAAACCACGTGCGTATCCCATCTTGTCCATTACCGTATCGCAGACATCGGCACACGCACCACAACCAATGCACTCGTATTGCAGACCTTTGCGAATATCGATGCCCGTCGGGCATACCTGTACACACAGCGTACAGTCCACGCAGGCACCAAGGTTCAAAGCCAAAGGATCAGCCTTGCGCGAACGTGCGCCGCGTGGTTCGCCTCGCTTTTCATCGTAGGCCACGATCAGGGTGTCTTTGTCGAACATGGCACTTTGAAATCGTGCGTAGGGGCACATATGTAAGCAGACTTGCTCGCGCATAAACCCCGCATTGCCATAGGTGGCGAAACCGTAAAAGAAAGTCCAAAAAACTTCCCACGAACTCATGCTCATGTGAATAAACTCTCGGCCCAGTTCTTTGATGGGTGTGAAGTAACCCACAAACGTAAAGCCCGTCCACAAGGCCACGGCAAGCCAAAGAAAGTGCTTCGCACTTTTACGCATGAATGTATCAACGGACAGGGGTTGCGCATCACGGCGCATGCGTGCTGAACGATCCCCCTCTACCTTCTTTTCTATCCACAAGAAGATTTCGGTGTACACCGTTTGTGGACAAGCATAGCCACACCATAAACGCCCTGCGACCGCAGTAAACAGAAACAGCGACAGCGCTGAAATAACGAGGATACCTGTGAGATAAATAAAGTCCTGCGGATAAAGCACCAAACCAAAGATATAAAACCGCCTGGAACCCAAATCAAACAACACCGCCTGGCGTTGTCCCCACTCCAACCAGGGAATCCCATAAAACACCAGCTGGGTCAGAAAGACCATCCCCCACCGCCAGTTTGAGAACAGACCGGAAACGCTTCGAGGGTAAATTTTCTCATGCGGCGCATACAAAGAGACCATCACTTCATCAGGCTCTTGCGCGATGATGGGGATGATCTTTCGAATCGGGGATTCCGGGCTGTTCAAACAAGTTCTCGTTATAAATGGGTGGTTGCCAAGTTCAGCAAATTACTGAACCACTGCCCCTTTGTTGGAAAGACCCCAGATATAAGTAGTTAAAACATGTATCTGTGACTCGGTCAACTTTTCAGACTGCGCAGGCATCTGGTTCACCTTCCCATTGTTGATCATCGCAACAATCGCATTGGCACCATAGCCGTGCAACCAGACATCATCTGTCAGGTTGGGCGCACCCAGCGCTTGATTACCTTTACCATCCACGCCATGACAGGCTGCACAAACACCAAACTTTGACTTGCCCAATGCTGCCTGCAAGGAGTCATGTGGACTGCCTGAGAGACTTAAAACATATTGAGCCACGTTTTTAACATCTTCGGATGACCCCAAAGCTGCAGCCATAGGCGGCATATTGCCGATACGGCCTTTGGTCAGTGTTTCCTTGATCTTCTCTGGCGTACCACCATGCAACCAATCTCCATCTGTCAAATTTGGAAAGCCCTTGTTGCCACGGGCGTCCGAGGCATGGCATTGCGCACAATTGTTCATGTACAAACGCTCGCCAATGGCCATTGCTTGCGGATCTTTAGCCATATCCTCGGGCTTCAAAGAAGCAAATTTGGCATACAAAGGCGCAACCTCGGCATTTCCTTTGTCCACTTCTGCTTGATACTCGCCTGTGGACGTCCAGGCCAATTTACCGGGATACGTACCCAAACCAGGGTACAAAACCAGGTAGGCCAAAGAAAAGACAACCGTCAGAATAAACAACCATGCCCACCAGCGCGGTAATGGATTGTTCATTTCCCGCAAGTCACCATCCCATACGTGGCCTGTGGTGTTGTCGCTGGCGGTCATTGCCTTGGCTTTGCCGCTAAACCATAACAGCAAGAGACACGCAAGAATGCTGACAAGGGTGACAGCTGCGACAAATATCGACCAGAAGTTACTTGTAAAGTCGCTCATTTTTATTCCTAACCTAGTTGTGCTGTTCTTGCGGTTCTTCAGTCTTGATCGAAAGGCAGTTTGGCCGCTTCTTCAAAATCGGCGGCATTTCGACGGGAGTACGCCCACACCAAAATCCCGACAAAGGTGATGAAGCTCACGACCGTGGCAATAGAGCGAAGCGTGTTGATATCAAATTCCATATTGGCCTTACTTGTTACTTGACCAAAGTACCCAAAACCTGCAGGTAGGCGATAACCGCTTCAACCTCGGTTTTGCCTTTGATTTCTTCTGTGGATTTGGCAATTTGCTCATCGGTATATGGAACACCCACAGTTCGCAGGGCTTTCATGTGCGCGGGCATGGAGGCTGAGTCGACGACGTCTTTGAGCAGCCACGGATAGGCGGGCATATTGGATTCAGGCACCAAATCGCGCGGATTGTTCAAATGATCACGGTGCCACTGGTCGCTGTATTTACCACCCACACGGTGCAGGTCAGGGCCCGTGCGTTTGCTACCCCACTGGAAGGGATGGTCATACACAAACTCACCCGCCACGGAATAGTGGCCATAGCGCAACGTTTCGGCCCGAAAGGGGCGAATCATCTGCGAATGGCAGTTGTAGCAACCTTCGCGGACATAAATATCGCGCCCCGCCAATTGCAGTGGTGTGTAAGGTAACAAACCCTTGACAGGTTCAGTGGTGGACTTTTGAAAGAACAATGGAACGATTTCCACTAAACCACCGACCAGTAATACCAACAATATCAAGACGATCATCAAAAAGTTGTTGGTTTCAATTTTTTCGTGCGACAGTCCGCCGCTGGTTTTATTGTTTTCCATGGTATTTTTCTTTCTCAAGCGTGGGCAATAGCGGCCGGGATGGTCACGATGACAGAACGACCACGGGTTGCTGTTTTCAGCGTGTTCCAGAGCATGATCAACATACCGCTGAGATACAGCAGACCGCCCAAGAGGCGCAGCACATAAAATGGAAAGGTTGCTTTAACGGACTCCACAAAGGTGTATGTCAAGGTACCGTCCGCATTCACGGCGCGCCACATCAAACCCTGCATGACACCGGCAATCCACATCGCCGCGATGTAGATCACGATACCAATCGTAGCCGTCCAAAAATGGATCTCAATCGCCTTGACGCTGTACATCTGCTTCTGGCCGAACAAACGTGGAATCAGGTAGTACATGGAACCCATGGTCACCAACCCCACCCAGCCCAGCGCACCGGAATGCACATGACCCACGGTCCAATCGGTGTAATGCGAAAGCGCGTTGACGGTTTTGATCGACATCATCGGACCTTCAAAAGTCGACATGCCGTAGAAGGACAAGGAGACGATCAAGAAACGCAGAATCGGATCGTCGCGCAGTTTGTGCCAAGCACCTGACAAGGTCATGATGCCGTTGATCATGCCGCCCCAGCTGGGTGCCAACAGAATCAAAGAGAACACCATGCCGACGGACTGCGTCCAGTCAGGCAAGGCGGTGTAATGCAGGTGATGCGGGCCCGCCC
>JAYVJL010000167.1:0-7539 GCA_043769295.1 Polaromonas sp.
CGAGTTTAAAACCTTGTTACTGCGGATTTATGCAGGTGCGTTGGCTCAAATCAATGACCAAACGATCACCATCAAACCCCTGCGTGCCAGCCCGGAAGACACGGAAGTGGTTGTGCGTACAGAAGTTCGCGGTAAAGGTGAGCCGATACAACTCGATTACCGTCTTGAGAAAACACCTGGTCAAGGTTCAGGCTGGAGGATCTACAACCTGAACGTGATGGGCGTTTGGTTGATGGAGACGTACCGCAGCCAGTTTTCGCAAGAAATCAATGCCAAAGGTGTTGATGGTTTGATTGCAACCTTGAAGTCGCGTAATCAAAGTCTTGCCAAAAAATCCTGAGTCTGCCTGTTGAATACTGTCATATGTTCGTTCTACCTATTGAAATCACGCACAGCCAGGCGCGGGACTGCGCTTTGGCTGTGTGCCAAGACATGATGGCTGCGCCCGATTCTCAGGTGGTGCTGGACGCCTCACAACTGGTCAAGTTTGATTCTTCTGCGCTTGCCACCATGCTTCAATGCAGACGCGAAGCCTTGGCTTTGGGTAAAAATTTTGCCGTACATGGTTTGACGCCGCACTTGGCCAAGTTGGCTGCTTTGTATGGTGTTGAGGGTTTATTGAACGCTGCATAACGCACCGTGGTGTTTGTTTTCTGGTTTTCTGAATGGTTGGATTGCGATGTTTCGTGGCCTGTTTGATTGTGCAATGACGTCAACTTCAGCGAGCCGTTAGAATCATGCACTCTATGTCAGCTATCTCATTCCAATCCGTTTCTAAAATTTATCCTGCCAAGAAAGGCTCTACGGCGCAGGATTTGCGCGCGCTGAACAATGTCCAGTTTGACATTGAACAAGGCGAATTTTTCGGTTTGCTGGGTCCCAATGGCGCGGGAAAAACCACCTTGATCAGTATTTTGGCCGGTTTGACACGTGCCACATCGGGTCGTATCACGGTCTTGGGCAGCGACGTGCATGCCGATTTTGCCACTGCACGGCGCAAACTGGGCGTGGTGCCACAAGAGCTGGTATTCGACCCCTTTTTCAATGTGCGCGAAGCTTTGCGCTTTCAATCGGGCTACTTCGGCATCAAAAACAACGATGCCTGGATTGACGAGTTGTTGCACAGTCTGGGCTTGGCTGACAAAGCCCATGCCAACATGCGCCAACTCTCCGGTGGCATGAAACGACGCATGTTGGTGGCCCAGGCCCTGGTGCACAAACCCCCTGTGATCGTGCTCGATGAACCTACGGCCGGTGTGGACGTGGAACTGCGTCAAACCCTCTGGCAATTTGTTGCCAAGCTCAACAAACAAGGCAGTACCGTGCTGCTCACCACCCATTATCTGGAGGAGGCAGAGGCTTTGTGCAGTCGTATTGCGATGCTTAAAACCGGCAATGTCGTGGCCTTGGCCAGTACGTCGGAGTTGCTGAAAGCGGCTTCTTCAAATGTATTACGCTTCAAAATTGATAGCGAACTACCCAGACATCTTGCCGACAAAGCCCGGATTACAGGCCGTATTGTGCAGTTCCCGGCCCATGATGCGCTGGAGATCGAAAAATACCTCAGTGCTGTGCGCGAGGCGGGTTTGGTCGCTGAAGATGTTGAAATCCGCAAAGCGGACCTGGAAGACGTGTTTCTTGACGTGATGACCAGCGGCCATAGCTCAGGGGTTCAGTCTGCAGACGCAAATGCAGGCGTAAATGTGGGAGTAAATGTGGGAGTAAAGGCATGACTGGTTGGCAAGCTCTGTTTTATAAAGAAGTCCTGCGGTTTTGGAAGGTGGGCTTTCAAACCGTGGCGGCACCCGTGCTGACGGCGGTGTTGTACCTGGTGATTTTTGGCCATGTGCTGGAAGACCGTGTCAAAGTCTATGACAGCATCAGCTACACCGCGTTTTTGATTCCTGGTCTGGTGATGATGAGCATTTTGCAAAATGCCTTTGCCAACAGCTCCTCGTCGTTGATTCAAAGCAAGATCATGGGCAATCTGGTGTTTTTGTTGCTGACACCCCTGTCGCACTGGAGCTGGTTTTTTGCCTACGTGGGTTCAGCGGTGATCCGTGGTTTGGCGGTGGGTACCGGTGTATTTTTGGCGACCGTGTGGTTTACCAAAATGAGCTTTGTTGCACCCTTGTGGATCGTGCTGTTTGCTCTGCTTGGCGCGGCTATTCTGGGCGCGCTGGGCTTGATAGCGGGCTTGTGGGCTGAAAAATTCGACCAAATGGCCGCTTTCCAGAGCTTCGCCATCATGCCGATGACTTTTTTAAGCGGCGTTTTTTATTCCATCCATTCCCTGCCTTCATTCTGGCAAAGCGTGAGTCATTTGAACCCGTTTTTTTACATGATTGACGGTTTCAGGTACGGTTTCTTTGGCGTCAGCGATGTGTCTCCTTGGTTAAGTCTTGGTATTGTCGGTGCCGCTTTTGTTGTGGTGAGCGCGGTTTGCGTTTACCTGCTGCGCATTGGTTACAAAATCAGAAGTTGATAAAAGTTGATAGAAGTTGAGTATTTAGGACATCCCATGACAGCAGACGAATTAAAAGCCATCATCGCCACGCAACTGAATTGCGAACACATCGAGCTTGAGGGCGATGGCAGGCATTGGTATGCCACGATTGTGTCGGCAGAGTTTGTGGGCAAGCGCCTGATCCAGCGGCATCAAAAGGTGTATGCGACTTTGGGCGCCAAAATGCACACCGATGAAGTGCATGCACTGTCGATGAAAACCTTCACGCCAGAAGAATGGCAAGTGCAACAATAAGCAATACAGCAATAAATCTGTAGTCAAGATAAACAGGAACGAGTTAAGTGGATAAATTACGAATTACGGGCGGCGTTGAGTTGCATGGCGAAGTGGTCATTTCAGGTGCCAAAAATGCGGCCTTACCCGAGTTATGTGCGGCCTTGTTGACAGCCGAACCCGTCACGCTGCTCAATGTGCCTGGCCTGCAGGATGTGTCAACCATGCTCAAACTGATCCGTAACATGGGCGTGACGGCAGAGCGATTGCCTGATGGATCGGTTCGGATCGATGCAGGAGCGTTGTCATTGACCGAAGCTCCCTACGACCTGGTCAAAACCATGCGCGCGTCTGTACTGGCTTTAGGGCCATTGCTAGCCCGTTTCGGTCACGCCAAGGTGTCGTTGCCAGGCGGCTGCGCGATTGGCTCACGCCCGGTTGACCAGCACATCAAAGGCCTGCACGCCATGGGTGCGCACATCGTGGTTGAGCACGGCTATATCGTGGCGACCTTGCCTGATGGTTGGACCAAACTCAAAGGCGCGCACATCACCACTGACATGGTGACGGTGACGGGTACTGAAAACTTCATGATGGCCGCTGCTTTGGCGGAAGGCGAAACCATTTTGGAAAATGCCGCGCAAGAACCCGAAATCATCGATCTGGCGGAAATGTTGATCAGCATGGGTGCCAAGATTGAAGGCCACGGCACCCGCAGGATTCGCATCCAGGGCGTTGAAAAACTGTATGGCTGCACCCACCAGGTGGTGGCTGACCGTATCGAAGCGGGGACGTTTTTGTGTGCCGTTGCTGCGACCGGTGGCGATGTTGTTCTCAAAAACGGTCGTGCGGAGCATCTGGATGCCGTGATCGACAAGTTGCATGAGGCCGGTGTCAAGGTCGAAGCGGTGGCGGGCGGTATCCACGTCAGCGCCAAAGGCCGGCTCAAAGCGCAGGGCTTTCGCACCACGGAATACCCCGGTTTTCCGACCGATATGCAAGCCCAGTTCATGGCGCTCAACGCCATTTCTGAAGGCCCGTCCAAAGTGACCGAGACGATCTTCGAAAACCGTTTTATGCACGTCAACGAGCTGGTCCGCCTGGGTGCGAATATTCAAATTGATGGCAAAGCGGCCTTTGTTGAAGGTGTAACGCAACTGTCTGGCGCAACGGTGCAAGCCACCGATCTGCGCGCTTCCGCCTGCCTGGTGATTGCTGGTTTGGTGGCAGATGGAGAAACAACGGTCGAGCGTATCTAC
This sequence comes from Polaromonas sp., assembly GCA_043769295.1. GTDB lineage: Bacteria > Pseudomonadota > Gammaproteobacteria > Burkholderiales > Burkholderiaceae_C > Aalborgiella. The sequence goes on from JAYVJL010000167.1 coordinate 4,000, forward strand.
CACCTGGACCGGGGCTACGACCAGATGGAAACCAAACTGCGTGGCATTGGCGCAAAGATTGAGCGCGTGAAAGCTTAATCAGCGTCGCCAGCACATGGATCGGGTCTGCACGTGCCGCTCTTGAACGAATCTCAAGGTCCACGCGGTTACTTGCGTAAAAGACGCCTTCTGCTCGCACCCTGGCAGGTGGTTTTACTGTTAAGCAGCTACATGGGTATTGTGCTCAACAGTGCTGTGTTCATGCGACGGTTTGCTGAGATGGGTGCTGTATCAACCGGCTCAACAGCATCTTCGGCAACGCCCTTGTTGATGTTGTTTGCCGAGCTGGCGCTGGTGTTCAGCTTCACGGCATTGTTGCTCAGCCTGGCTGATTTGTCGGGCAAATGGCTGGCACGCCTGCTGATGGTGCTGCTGCTCACCATCTCGGTTCTGGCCAGTTATTACATGACCTTTTTCAATGTGGTCATTGGCTACGGCGTCGTGCAGGCGGTGCTAACCACGGACGTGGATTTATCCAGAGAAGCCGTTGGCGTGGGTCTTCTTCTGTGGTTTGTCGCCTTGGCGGTGATGCCCATGCTGCTGTGGTGGCGCTATGTGGGGGTGCGGCGCAGTGCCATCACGGGTTGGGCCGTCCCATTCAAACAATTTGCGGCGCGGCTCGGTCTGGTTGCATTATTCGCCGCGACTTTTGCTGTCATTGCCCAGCGTGTTAATTCTGATCCGGCAGTACAGTCTGCCGTCGGTCAAGACATTGGCCAAGCCAGTTTGGCGGCGCACACCTATGTGCCCAGCAACTGGGTGGCCGGCTTGGGCATGTCGGCGTCCAGCGCCTGGGATGGCTGGGTGTCCAAAGATGAAAAACTGGACCCCGCGGAGCGGTTTCAATACAGCCAAAGCGATGCAGTGGACGATGTGACGCTCGTGGTCGTGATTGGCGAATCAGCACGATCAAGCAATTTCGGCTTGCTGGGCTACGAACGCCCGACAACGCCTTTTCTCGCCGCTGAAAAAAACCTCGTCGCCTTTAAAGGTATGTCCTGCAATACCTCCACCAAACTGTCGCTGCAATGCATGTTTGTGCGGCCACAAGGCGTGGTGGACAGGGGCTTGCAAGCGCCTCAAGTGCTGGAAGACACTGTGTTCTCTGTGCTTAAAAAACTGGGCTACAGCACCGAGTTGTTTGCCATGCAGTCCGAGGTTTGGTTTTACAACAGCCTTAAAACGGACTTTTACAAAATCCGTGAAGTCATCGCCGCCGACACCGCCAATCGTGGCAAGCCCGTGGTCGATACCCTTTTGGCGACAGAATTGAGCGCTTCCATGGCCAAACACCCCACAGGCCGCCATGCCATCGTCTTGCACACCAAAGGCTCGCATTTCTCGTACGCCAGCCGCTATCCGCGTGAATTTGCCAGATACCAGCCTGAATGCGATGGTGTGGACGGCGCGTGCAGCAAAGCGCAACTGATCAACGCCTATGACAACAGCATTTTGTACACCGACGCTTTTTTGCACGACGTGATGACGCGCCTGGCCGATAAAAAAGCTGTCCTCATCTACACCTCAGACCACGGCGAGTCGATTGATGAAAACCGGCACTTCCATGCCACCCCCAAACCGCTTGCACCGCCTGAGCAACTGGATGTGCCCTTGCTGTTTTGGGCGTCCGAACCGTATTTGAATGCCAGTCCGGCCAACAAAAAAGCGTTTGAACAGCTGCAGTTAGCTGCAAAATCTTCTAAAACGGCTAAAACTGAGGTTGGACACGCCAATTTATTCGATTCCATGCTCGGCTGCTTGGGTATCACTTCAAATAACGGCGGAATCAACCCGAAATTCAACCTTTGCCATTGAAATAGTCATTCAACTGGCAAAATGGCGCATCAAGCTGTCGCGTTACAGCGCTATTGACTATTTGGAGCACCGATTTGATTACCCTAGCCCTATCTGGAGAACGAATGTGATTACGCTTGCGCTATCAAAGGGCCGCATTTTTGAAGAAACCCTGCCGCTGCTCAAAGCCGCCGGCATCGAGGTGCTTGAAGACCCAGAAAAATCACGCAAACTGATTTTGACCACCAACCAGCCCGACGTGCGGGTGCTGGTGGTGCGCGCCACCGATGTGCCGACCTATGTGCAATACGGCGGCGCCGACATGGGCATCACTGGCAAAGACACCTTGTTGGAACATGGCAGCCAGGGTTTGTACACCCCGCTGGACCTGCAAATCGCCAAATGCCGCATCAGCGTGGCGGTGAAGGCCGATTTTGACTACGCCGCAGCCGTCAAACGCGGTAGCCGCCTCACAGTCGCCACCAAATACGTGGCGATTGCCCGCGAATTCTTCGCCAGCAAGGGCGTGCACGTCGACTTGATCAAGCTCTACGGCAGCATGGAATTGGCTCCTTTGGTGGGCATGGCTGACGCGATTGTCGATTTGGTCTCCACTGGCAACACCCTCAAGGCCAACCATCTGGTCGAGGTCGAGCACATCATGGACATCAGTTCGCGTCTGGTTGTGAATCAGGCGGCGTTGAAGCTCAAACAAGCCCCGATTCGCGCCATCATTGATGCCTTTGCAGGTGCCATTGGTAAGTGATTAGGTAAGTAATTCTTTTTTCGAGAAACAGATTAACCGCTATGACTCTAGTAGCTACTCCGGCATATTTATCAACGGCTAACACCACATTTGAAGCTGATTTCAAGGCGCGTCTGCATTGGTCGGCAGCAACCGATGCTGACATCGAAGACGTGGTCGCCAACATTCTGCGTGACGTGCAAACACGCGGCGACGAGGCTGTATTGGCGTACACGGCGCGTTTTGATGGGTTGGCCGCAAGTGCGGTGGCTGAGCTTGAATTGACCCAAGTCGATTTCAAAACGGCCTTTGATGGTTTGCCAGTGGCGCAGCGGGACGCATTGCAAGCTGCTGCTCGCCGTATCCGCAGCTACCATGAGGCGCAAAAAAAGGCGAATGGCGAGAGCTGGAGCTACCGTGATGAAGATGGCTCTTTGCTCGGTCAAAAAGTCACCCCGCTAGACCGCGTCGGCATTTACGTGCCGGGTGGCAAAGCCGCTTACCCGTCCAGTTTGCTGATGAATGCCATCCCTGCCCACGTTGCCGGGGTTGAAGAAATCATCATGGTTGTGCCAACGCCGGTTCGTGGAAGCGTTGCGACGGGTGGCAGTGGTGCGACAACTTCAGCCCGTGGTGAGCGCAATGATCTCGTACTCGCAGCAGCTTACGTCGCCGGCGTCAGCCGCGCCTTCACCATCGGCGGGGCGCAGGCCGTCGCAGCTTTGGCTTACGGCACCGCCACCATCCCCAAAGTCGACAAAATCACCGGCCCCGGCAACGCCTACGTCGCCGCCGCCAAGCGCCGCGTGTTTGGCACCGTCGGTATCGACATGATCGCAGGCCCGAGTGAAATTCTGGTCCTGGCCGACGGCAGCACCCCGCCCGACTGGGTGGCGATGGACCTGTTCAGCCAAGCAGAGCATGACGAACTGGCGCAAAGCGTCCTGCTCTGTCCAGACGCG
>JAYVJL010000168.1:0-20148 GCA_043769295.1 Polaromonas sp.
CTTCATCGAAGAACTGCGCAACTTCCCCTACACCCCCGCCGCAGACGAGCCGGTCAACCTGCGGCACCCCAAAAAGACCTGGTACGACGCCACCAGCCAGGCCTTCACCGTGTTTTTACCAGTCAAAAGCGTGGGCGTCATGGGCGATGGCCGCACCTACGACTACGTCGTCGCCCTGCGCGCCGTCCAAACCAGCGACTTCATGACCGCAGACTGGGCAGAATTGCCCTACGCCTTGCTCAAAAAAGTGTCCAGCCGCATCATCAACGAAGTCCGTGGGATCAATCGGGTGACCTATGACGTGAGTTCTAAGCCGCCGGCGACGATTGAGTGGGAATAAGTTTCTAAAACCTAAGGCATTTGATCGGCTAAAAAAAATGGGCATTCAAGACCGCGATTGGTACCGTGAAGCGCAAAAAGAGCGTGACAGAAAAACTGTTCTCTTTGGAAAATCAAAAGTTGACTGTAAAAAGCCGCATCCCGTTGTTTCAAGAGGCAATAAATGGGCGCCTTTAGGAATCGTGGTTTTTTGGTTAGCCATCATGGCAGCTTTGTATTTTGGCTTTAAGCAATACGAACAACCCAAAACAGTTATTTCAGCTAACGGGGACGTCGTTATCAAAAGAGCCCGAGACGGCCACTTTTATGTGGCTGGTTATGTCAACGGAAATCCCGTTAAGTTTTTGGTGGATACCGGTGCATCTTTGGTCGGTGTTAGCGAAAAATTCGCTCAAAAAGCGGGGTTAATTGGTGGAGAGCAGACGGTTTTTAAAACTGCAAATGGCGAGTTATCGGGAAGAGTCGTTGCAAATGTACCGATCAATATAGGCCCAATAGCCGTTTCAGGTATTCGTGTCGGTGTTGGTTTAGAAGGCCATGAAGTCAACGACGCTTTACTTGGGCAGAATTTCTTATCGAAGTTTGATGTATTGCTGCGACAAGATCAAATGATTCTTCGCAAACGATAATTCGCTCATCATGATTGAACAGTTCGACATAGCCGGCTTCGCCTCGCCACCCAAACCAACCGACCGCCTCTTCTTTGCCCTTTTCCCCAGCGACGAAGCTATTCCGCTAATCGTCAAAGTCTCCCAGCAACTGCGCGATGCGCATGGTTTAATGGGTAAATCGCTCTCCAACGACCGTTTGTACGTAACACGACCCACTCGGAATTCTCAAATCAGCGTAAAATGTGTACACAAAGATTCACAATCTCAAAGGAATACACATGGAAACGACGAAGGTAGGCATACGCGAGTTTCGGACTGACTTGGCGGAGTACATCGCATCAAGTACGCCTGTGGCAGTTACGCGGCATGGGCAAACGGTTGGCTACTTTATTCCGACACATGGACAAATAGAAGCTGATATGGCAGCTTTGAAAAAAGCCAGCAAAACGCTAGACAAGCTTCTTGAAGCGCAAAGTGTGGATGTCGAGTCTGTGCTTGCGGACTTTAAGGCGGTTCGTAGGAAGGCATCGACTCCGAAAGCTAAAGTCGCATGACTGGCAAAGCTATCGTTCTAGATGCAAATATCCTGATTCGTGCGGTACTTGGAAAGCGGGTACGCGAACTGATTTTTGGCAACTTGCAGACGGTGAAATTCTTTGCGCCAGACATTGCCTATGCAGATGCAAGGAAGTACCTGCCAGCGTTGCTGAAAAAACGTGGTGTTGATGCCACGGCTGCGATGCTGGTGCTTGATCGTCTTGAGGCGATCGTCCAATCCATTGATGCTGAACTTTATGAAAGTATGCAACAACAGGCCTTGCAACGGATTGCCGCGCGCGATGCGGATGATTGGCCTGTGTTGGCATGTGCCATGACCTTGGGTTGCCCCGTTTGGACGGAGGATGCTGATTTCTTTGGAACTGGCGTGGCGACCTGGACTTCAGATCGGGTTGAATTGTATTTTGCGTGAAACATTCGCAAGCTGGACCGAAGGCAGACCAACATGACCGACCATTCCGATCATTCCGACCTCTTCGGCACCATCCCGCCACCCAAACCCACCGACCGCCTCTTCTTCGCTCTTTTTCCCAGCGACGAAGCCATTCCGCAGATCGTCAAAACCTCCCAACAACTGCGCGATGAGCATGGTTTAACAGGAAAATCACTCTCAAACGACCGCCTGCACGTCACGCTGCACCACGTGGGTGACTATGCGGGTGGTTTGCCTAATGGGCTGGTCGAAACGGCTCAAGACGTGGCATCAACAATGGCGATGCCGGCTTTTGAAGTGACTTTTGACCGTGCGATGAGCTTTGCTGGCCGCCCGCGTAACCGTCCTTTCGTCATGCGCGGCAACGAGCGCATCAACGGAGGACTATCCGCCTTGATGGCATTTCAAAAAACCATGTACCTTGCCATGTGTCGCGCCGGTTTGCAGGGTCCGCGCGCCAATGCCAAGTTTGCACCGCATGTGACGCTGATGTATGACGACCAAGGTATCCCCGAACAAGCGGTTGAACCGATCAGTTGGACGGCGCATGACTTTGTCTTGGTTCACAGCTTGCTGGGGCAGACCCGGCATATTCATTTGGGGCGCTGGCCAGCTCGGACATAACTTGCTCATAATTGCGCCATGTACCAACCTCCTCAATTCCAATCCAAAGACCGCGCTCAGGCGCTGGAGATCATCCGTGCGCATCCATTTGCATCGCTGATCAGCGTGGACGATGCGGGTTTGCCGTTTGTGACGCATTTGCCATTGCATGTGGAGGAAAACCCTTCGGCAGGCTCAGGGCGAACGGATTTTGGGTTGACGCTTTTCGGGCATTGCGCCAAACCGAACGCGCATTGGAAATACCTCAAAGAACGCCCACAAGCTGTCGTCACGTTTTTGGGCCCTAACGCCTACTTGTCGCCGCAGGTGTACCCGGATTTGGCGCGGGTGCCGTCGTGGAACTACTTGGCGGTGCATTGCACGGTGCAGGCGACGTTGATTGAAGACCCTCTTGCAAAAGACCGGTTATTGAAGAAATTGATTGGCGACCACGAGCCGCGTTACAAGCAGCAATGGCTGGATTTGGGTACGGAATTTCAGCACAAGATGCTGGGTGGGATTGTGGGTTTTGAGCTGCAAGTTGTTGATTTGCAATGCAAAATCAAAATCAACCAGCACCGGCCCGAGTCGCATGCAGCGCTGCACAGGATGTATGCGGCGGGCAATGAGGATGAGCGGGGACTGGCGGACTGGATGGTTAAGCTGGGGTTGAAGGTCGATCAATAATTTGAATTCGGATGCCTTGCTACTTTTGTAGTAAACTAGGTCTCTTAGATATTTTTCACAGGTAAGGAGTGCAACATGGGCATGCCAGTTCGCATAGAAGACAGTTTGTATGACCAAGCTAAAGCGGCGGCAAGCGGTGAATTTCGCACCATTGCTGGTCAAATTGAGTTTTGGGCAAAAGTGGGGAAAGCGGCTTTGGATAACCCAGATTTGCCGGTCGATTTTGTGCGTGACTTGCTGCTTGCACGCAGTGAGCCGCGGGACATGATGGAGGTTTACGTGCCAGGTAAGCACAGAAACGGTGCCGGTAGCCATTCCATAAATATTAAATGAACGTCGAAGTTCAAATGGCGAAAGCCTTTTTGCGAGCTTTTAAACGACTTCATGACAATCAAAAAGATGCCGTTGATGTTGCAATTGCAGTCATAGTCGAAGATCCATTGTCTGGCGATGCAAAAAAAGGCGATTTAGCTGGCGTCTGCGTGTATAAATTTGACTGTATCGGGCAGCAATATTTGCTGGCTTACGAATACGATCCACAAACGCGTATGCTGTTATTGTTAGGTACACATGAAAACTTTTATCGGCAACTTAAAAGATAAATTGAGGCGATAACCATGCGTATGATTTTCAGTCTGGTCGGCTTGCTCATCGTCGTCGCCATCATTGGCGTTATGGCGAAAAAGCAGTTGTCTGCCGTGGCGACCCTGCCCGCTGCAACATCCTCAACGTCCACCCCAGCCAACATCGCCGAGCAAAGCAAACAGATGCAAACGCAGGTGAAAGACCAGGTCAACGAGGCGATGAAGGCGGCGGCGGAGGCGCGGGACAAGGCTTTGGAGAGCGGCAACAACGATAAACCCGTGGATAAAACGGGTTCGGCTTATTGATATTAATGCAACACATGCTTTTTTTTAGTATTAAACCATCTCTAGCCGGCGTATTTATTGCCTGTGCAGCTATAGGAAAAATAGCAGTTTCCAGTGCAAATGCGCAATCCATCGTGGTTGCATCGACCACATCCACCGAGCAGTCCGGGTTGTTTGGCTACCTGCTGCCGGCGTTTAAAAAAGCCAGCGGGATTGATGTCAAAGTGGTCGCTTTGGGCACCGGCCAGGCGCTGGACATGGGCCGTCGTGGTGATGCCGACGTGCTGTTTGTGCACGATCAGGCAGCAGAAGAAAAAATCGTGGCGGATGGCTTTGCGGTCAAACGCTTCCCGGTCATGTATAACGACTTTGTACTGATCGGTCCGGCGGCTGATTCCGCCAAAACCAAAGGCAGCGACATCGTAGAGGCGTTGAAAAAACTGGCGGCGGGCAATGCCGGCTTCATTTCACGCGGTGACAAAAGCGGCACGCACGCGGCTGAGTTGCGCTATTGGAAGACCGCCGCTTTAGAAAACAAAGGCACAGGCTATAAAGAGTGTGGCTGCGGCATGGGTCCGGCGCTGAACATCGCCTCCAGCAGTGGTGCGTATGTGTTGGCCGACCGTGGCACGTGGTTGAGTTTCAAAAATCGGGGGAATTTGATGGTGCTGGTCGAGGGCGATAAGCGCCTGTTCAACCAGTACGGCGTGATGCTGGTCAACCCCGCCAAACACCCGCAGACCAAGGTGGTGGAGGGGCAGAAGTTTGTCGATTGGGTGGTTTCGCCCGGCGGTCAACAGATCATCGCGAGCTACAAAATCGGTGGCGAGCAGTTGTTTTTTCCGAATGCAACCAAGTAAAAATATCGCCTAAAAATCACCCCAAAATCGCCACGCCCTTGATTTGCGCATAGACGGTCAAACCTGGCGTCAAACCCAGGGCGTGGGCAGATCTGGCGGTGATTCGCGCCAAGAGCGGAATAGTTTCTGCGCCTGCACCGACATCCAGTGCCACCATCATCTGCCCCGGGCTGTCAGGACTCAGCGCCGTGACGGTGGCGCGAAGGATATTCAGGATGCTGGTACCCGTTTGCTTCGTCAAGGTCAGGCTGACATCGCGCGCTTGCACCCGGATGCGCAAGGGCTGGCCGATGCTGGTTTTGGACATGGGCACGGTGAGTTGTCCGCCGTTGAAGCGGACGGTGCTGAGGTGGTCGTCGGGATCGTGGCTGTGCATGATGGTTGTCAACACCGCGCCTGCCGTGTCGCCGTGCGCCAAGGGCAGGTCCAAACGCGTCAGCAATTCATGGGTAGGGCCGCTGACATCGACCTTGCCATTGACCAGTAAAACCAGGTGGTCCGCCAGCCGCGCCACTTCATCCATGGCGTGGCTGACGTAAAGGATGGGGATGCCGAGTTCGCTGTGCAGGCGCTCTAGGTAGGGCAATATGTCGGCCTTGCGGGCGGCGTCCAGAGAGGCCAGCGGCTCGTCCATCAGCAGCACCCTTGGACTGGCGGCCAGTGCGCGGGCGATGGCCACGCGCTGGCGCTCGCCACCCGAGAGTTGCTGTGGCCAGCGTGCCAGCAGGTGTGAAATGCCCAAAAGCGCAATCGTTTGGTCCCAGCCCAGCTTGCGTTGTGCCAAGGGGGTGCGTTTGAAACCGAATTTCAGGTTATCAGCCACGTTCAGGTGCTCAAACAGGCTGGCTTCCTGAAACACATAGCCCAAACCGCGTTGATGGGTGGGTTTGAAAAGGTCTTGTGCGCTGTCCTGCCAGACCTCGTCTTCAAGGCTGATCCGTCCACGGGCATGCGGCTCCAAACCCGCCAGAACCCGCAACAGCGTGGTTTTACCCGAGCCGGAAGCGCCAAAAATGGCCGAGATGCCCTGGGCAGGCAAGCTCAGGTCGACATCCAGAGAAAAGTCGCTGCGCTTCAGCGCGATCTGGATGCGCAAACCTGCTGCTGAATCTGGGGAACTGGTCATGCGGTTTTTGTGTGGTGACGGCTGGAAGGGTTGTACCCGTTGTAAATATACAAAGCCAGCAGCACAGCGAATGAGAAAACCAGCATCACGGCGGCGAGCCGGTGTGCGCTGGCGTATTCCAGCGCTTCGACATGGTCGTAAATCTGCACAGCCACAGTACGCGTTTGACCCGGAATGTTGCCGCCCACCATCAGCACCACGCCAAATTCACCCACCGTGTGCGCAAAGCTCATGATGCAGCCGGATACCAGCCCTGGCTTGCACAGCGGCAGCACGACATGGAAGAACGTATCCAGCTTGGACGCACGCAAGCTGGCCGCCACCTCCAAGGGTCGTGTACCCATGGCCTCCATGGCATTTTGGATGGGTTGCACCATGAAGGGCAGGGAGTACAGTACAGAGCCAGCGACCAGACCCCAAAACGTAAACGTCAGCAAACCCATGCCCAGTGACTGCGTCCATTCGCCCACAAACCCGTGGGGACCCATCAGCACCAGAAGGTAAAACCCCAGCACCGAGGGTGGCAACACCAGCGGCAAGGCCAAGACGGCACCCAGCGGCTTTTTCAACCAGGACGTGCTGTGCGTCAACCACCAGGCCAGTGGCGTGCCCAAGATCAGCAAGATCAAGGTGGTCAAAGCGGCCACGCGCAGCGTCAGGCCGATGGCTTGCAGATCAGACGGGGTCAAGAACATGTTGGCCTGGTTTTTTAAATGTCGTAGCCGTAAGAACGGATCAGGTCTTTGATGTTAGGGCTTTTCAGCAACTTGACCAGCGCTTGTGCCGCATCGTTGTTGGCAGCACGTTTGAGCACCACGGCGTCTTGCTGGATAGGGGCGTATAAAGTTTGTGGAATAACCCACATCGACCCGTTTTTCAACTTCCCGCCCTCCAAAACCTGCGACATGGCCACAAAGCCCAGCTCGGCATTGCCGGTTTGGACAAAGTTGAAGGTCTGGCCGATACTTTCGCCCTGTACCAATTTGGGTGCCAAGGCGCTGGTCAAGCCGAGTTTGTCAACCACCTGCTCGGCGGCAGAGCCGTAGGGGGCCAGTTTAGGCGTGGCATAGGCGATTTTGCGAAATTGGCCGCGTTTGAGGATGTCGCCTTTCGCATCAACCAGATTGGCATCAGCCGACCAGAGTACCAGTTTGCCAGTCGCGTAGGTAAACCGGCTGCCAAGCTGCGCCAGACCTTTTTTTTCAAGCAATTCAGGGGTTTTGCGATCAGCAGACAGAAAAACGTCAAACGGTGCGCCATTTTGGATTTGCGCATAGAACTTGCCTGTGGCACCCAACGTCGCCTGGAGTTTGTGCCCTGTGGTTTTTTCAAGCACGGCGGCAATGGCTTTGATCGGTTCGGCAAAATTGGCGGCAACAGCCACCTGCACTTCCCCGGCAAAGCTGTTGACGGACAACAGCAGCGTGGCTGCAAGCAGTTGGATTTTTTTGAACTTTTTAAAATATAGACGCATTTAGGTTCTATCCAAGTTTGCAGAACGGTAAGATCAACTGAATTAGTTTCATCAATCAGTTTCGTTGTTTCGAAAAATGAATAGCGAAAGCAGTATATCTAATGCACTCCATGTCAGACATTCCTTCAGACGTTCCTTCAGACACTACGTTCATGCAACTCGCCCTGCAAGAAGCCCAACGCGCAGCGGCGGCGGGCGAGGTGCCGGTGGGCGCGGTGGTGGTGAAGGATGGCAAAGTCATCGCCACCGGCTGCAACGCACCTATCGCCAGCCATGACCCCACCGCCCATGCTGAAATTTTGGCACTGCGTGCGGCGGCGCAGGCGCTGGGCAACTACCGGCTGGATGGCTGTGAGCTGTTTGTGACGCTGGAGCCGTGTGCCATGTGCTCGGGTGCGATGCTGCATGCACGCCTCAAACGCGTGGTGTTTGGCAGTTTTGATGCCAAAACGGGCGCGGCGGGGTCGGTTCTGAACCTGTTCGACCAGGCCGCTCTGAACCACCAGACGACGCTGCAAGGCGGTGTGCTGGGGCAGGCCTGCGCCGCGCAGCTGCAAGACTTTTTCAAAACCAAACGCGCGGACCACAAGCTGGAGGCCAAAATGAACCACCCTTTGCGCAGCGATGCCTTGCGAACACCCGATGCCGCTTTTGACAACTTGCCTGACTACCCGTGGCAGCCCAACTATGTGAGTGATTTGCCGAGTTTGGCGGGTCTGCGGATGCATTACCTGGATGAGGGTCGGTTTGGGGGCAGGGCGGATGCAACTTCAGCATCCAGGCAAATCACCTACCTGTGCCTGCATGGCAACCCGGCTTGGAGCTATCTGTACCGCAAGATGGTGCCGATTTTTCTGGAGGCAGGAAATAGGGTGGTTGCCCCTGATTTGATTGGTTTTGGTAAAAGCGACAAACCGAAAAAGGATGCTTTTCACAGTTTTACCTGGCATCGACAGGTCTTGCTGGAGCTGATAGAACGGTTGGATTTGCAAAATATTGTTCTGGTGGTGCAGGACTGGGGCGGTTTGCTGGGTTTGACGCTGCCGATGAAAAATCCGTATCGGTTCAAGGGCTTGCTGGTCATGAACACAACGTTGGCGACGGGCGACGTGCCCTTGTCGCAAGGCTTTCAGGACTGGCGCACCATGTGCCAGCAGAACCCGGAGTTCAAGATCGACCGGCTCTTTGCACGTGGCAACCCACAGATGAGCGCGGCCGAATGTGCGGCCTACATGGCGCCCTTCCCCGACAGCGGCTACCGCGCCGCCACCCGCGCCTTCCCGCCCATGGTGCCGGACAGCGTGGATGCGGACGGTGCAGCCCTGTCCCGCCATGCCGCCCACTTTTGGCAGCACGATTGGGCCGGCCAAACGCTGATGGCGATTGGTGCGCAAGACCCTGTGCTGGGTGTGCCGTCTATGCGCGGGCTGCAGCAGCTGATCAAAAATTGCCCTGAACCCATGATTTTGGACACGGCAGGTCACTTTGTGCAGGAGCAGGGCGAATCTATCGCGCAAGCTGCGGTGCAGTTTTTCAAATAAAGACATACCCATGGCTCACGCTGGCAGGCGGACGGTGGGATACTTGGCGGCATGAGCCATATCTACGTTTACGCCCCGTCCAGCGCAGTTGTTGACAAAATCACTTTCAAGCGTGGTATCAAGCGCCTGCAAAGCCTGGGCCATGAAGTTGAAATCGACCCCGCTGCCTTGACCAATGACACCCGTTTTGCGGGAGACGATGCAACACGCGTCGCTGCCATTCATCGCGCTGCGGCCAGCGGTGCTGATGTGGCGATGACGGCACGTGGCGGTTATGGGTTGAGCCGAATCCTTGGGGAAATCAACTACAAAGCGGTGGCTAAATCGATTCACCCCAGCAGAGGCAAGGGCACGCACTTCGTTGGTTTCAGCGACTTCACGGCGTTTCAATGTGCGCTCTTGGCCAAAACAGGCGCGATCAGCTGGGCCGGGCCGTCGGTGGGAGCAGATTTTGGCGCGGTGGTGGAGGCTGATGGCTCGCCAGACTGCATCATGGAAGCCTGTTTTGACGACCTGCTGGTCGGCCACGGGGAGGGCGCAGGTTGGCGCATGCCGATTGAACGTCCGGTGAAAAAATTAAATGCTATAGATAGTATAGCTAATAAATCAACAAATACGCCGGCTAAGGTCGAATTTGACACAAAATCCGATTTTACAATCAATAATGGCCTGCTGTGGGGGGGTAACCTGAGCCTGATCGCCAGCCTGGTGGGAACGCCCTACATGCCGGCTGCGGCCATGGTTGCGAACCAGCGTGGCATTTTGTTTTTGGAAGACGTGGCCGAGCACCCGTACCGCATTGAGCGTTACCTTACACAACTGCTGCACGCGGGGATTTTGGCGAAGCAAAAAGCGATTGTCTTGGGGCAATTCACGCATTTCAAACTCGGCCCGGCGGACAAAGGCTACAAGCTGCAGTCGGTGGTGGACTGGCTGCGCAGCGTTGTGAAATGCCCCGTGTTGACTGGTTTACCGATGGGCCATATACCGACCAAGGTGCTGCTGCCCGTGGGCGAAACCGTCACGCTGGCAGTGCAGGGCAGAGACGCCCTGCTGGTATGGGGTTGATATAAATATGAGGACGCTTAATGAAGAAGTGCTGGAAATCATCTCTGCTGATGCTGGCTGCGAGCTGGCTTTCTTTTGCCGTGCATGCGCAACAGCTGGTCGCAAAAACCACTCCAAAAGCCAGCCCGGAAGCTATGGCTGTGGCGGCAACGCCCAATTCAACAGACGACGCACCGTGGGTGATTCTGGGTGGTATTTCACGTCACAGCTGCAGAGATTGCGGCTTCCGGGAGTCGAATCCCGGTCTGGCCGTCCAGTGGAAGTCGAAATGGCTCAACGATTACATGGACTCCAACGATTGGCGCTTGACGGCGGGTGCTTACATCAACAGCAACAACAGAAACAGCCTGTATGTGGGGGTGCTGTGGCTGCCGATTGATTACGGCATGGTCAAAGCGGGTTTGCAGGGGGCGGTGATCAGCAATTATTTGAAACAATCCATCACGCCAACCCTGCTGCCTACCATCTCTATTGAGACCGCGCACGTGGGTGCCGATATTTTCCTGGTTCCCAAGTTCCCCAGCGTGAGTTCGGCGGTGCTGCTGAGTTTCAAGGTGCGGTACTGATTAGCGCGTTTGCAGCAACACGTTTACTTTAATGCGATTACCTTAGTGCGATTGAGCAGCCAGTTGTCCACGATGTGGGCACTGTAATGGCTGGCCACCTCGGCTAAAAAACGGGTGAAATCAACCTTGGCATCGTCATCGGCCCGGTCTGACATCGTGCGAACAGCAGCAAAGGGCACACCATAGTCGTGGCAAACCTGCGCAAAGGCAGCGCCCTCCATTTCCACCGCCAAAGCGTCGGGCAGGTCTTTTTGCAGTTGCCGGCTCTCAGACGCGGTTGACACAAAACGATCGCCACTGACGATCAGCCCTTGGTGCAATCGGGCTGAATGCAGCTTGAAGGTGGTCAACACAGCGTTTGCAAGCTTGCTGGGCAAATGGGCGAGCACCTGATGGCAGGCCACCATCAATTCCTGGGTTAGTTTTTCATCCGCTGGCAGCGTTGCCGTGCCGTAGCCGGGAATGTCATAACGCGGAAACAGCGGCGACGCGTCCATATCGTGCTGCATAAACCGGTCGGCAACGACGATGTCGCCCACCTGAACGTTGGATTCCAAAGCGCCAGCAACACCTGTAAACACCATCTCGCCAACCCCAAAACGCTCAATCAACAGGGTCGCCGTCGTGGCAGCGGCGACTTTGCCAATACCCGATAGCACAACCACCACAGCCTGACCATGCAAATGCCCCAACCAAAAGGTGCGGCCAGCATGGGTTTGCCTGTGCTCATCAGGCATGAGTTCAAGGACTTTGGAGAGTTCGTCATGCAGGGCACTGACGATGGCGATGGGTTTCATGGTTTTGATTGTAGATATCTGCATCTGTTACTTAACATAATATACATCGTATAAAGTTTAATGCACCATAAAGGAACGAAAGAAACCGCTCAATGAAATCAAAAAACCTAAGCCATTCGCGCCATGGTCTCCAGATCTGTCCTTATCCTCTTTTGGATCTTCGTATTTCATGCGATAATTCGAGGTTGATCCAAAATGGGTTGACAGGTTAAGTGCGTGGCGTGGTGCTACGTGGCTGCCCACTACGACATCAAAGGAAAAAAAAATGAAAGACGGCATTCACCCAAATTATCGCGAAGTTGTGTTCTTGGACATGTCCAACAACTTCCAATTCGTCACACGTTCATGCGTCAACACCAAAGAAATGTTGAAACTTGAAGATGGCCGTGAGCTGCCTTTGTACAAACTGGATACCTCAAGCGAGTCACATCCTTTCTACACAGGTACACAGAAATCAGTGGACAACATGGGCGGCCGCGTTGAGCGCTTCCGTAACCGTTTTGGCAAAACCACCGGTACTGCATCTGCTTAAATGGCGCAGATGTGAGTCGCGTGTCATAACCATCTCACACCAAGCTTAAAGCAAAACAAACAAGGCAGCGCGGGTCACCGAGCTGCCTTTTTTTTATCTCATGTCAGCCATTCCCAACCCTGCCATCGTTGCGCAAAGCGTTACGCGCCGTTTGCCGCGCCGGATTTTGCTGATTTTTTGTTTGGCGTATATCTTGCCGGGCTTCATTGGTCGTGGCCCGTGGAAAAACGCCGATATCACCGCTTTTGGCTACATGTTGGAGCTGGTTGGCGGGCAAACGCCGTGGCTGGCCCCCCAGATACTGGGGCAATCACCCGAAATCGCTGGTTTGCTGCCATATTGGCTGGGTGCCTGGGCCATGCAGATCGCACCCAGCTGGCTGGCCCCTGATTTTGCGGCGCGACTGCCCTTCATGGCGTTGTTGGCATTGGCTCTTTTTGCGACTTGGCATGCGGTGTACTACCTGGCGCGTAGTCCAAGCGCCCTGCCAGTGGTCTTTGCTTTTGGTGGTGAGGCCAAACCCAAAGACTATGCCCGCACCATCGCCGATGGGGGTTTGCTGGCCTTGGTCGCCAGTTTGGGCCTGGCTCAGTTTTCGCACGAAACCACGCCAGCCATGGCCCAGTTGTGCTTTACCGCTGTCATTTTTTACGCTGTAGCCGCCATGCCCTACCACGCGCACAGCTCTCGTGGCCTGTATTTGCTGGGTTTGGCGGGCTTGGCTTTGAGCGGTGCGCCCAGTGTCGCGATGGCATTGGGTTTGGGTAGTTTGCTGATTTTTACGGCTGACTACCAGTTGGAAGAGAGGAAACTGGATGCACCAGAGCGGATGCAGCGCGTCAACTCCAGTTTGTCGATGGGGGTGTCCATCCTGTGCGTAGCTGTTTTGTCCAGTGCGCTGTCGTTATGGCGCTGGACCATGACCATGCCCGACACCAGTTGGTACGATTTGCAGGCGATCAGCCGTCTGCTCTTGTGGTTTGCGTGGCCGACCTGGCCTCTGGCCATTTGGACGCTGTGGCGCTGGCGACGGCAATATGCCAGCCGGCATGTCGCCCTGCCCTTGTGGTTTGCCAGTGTTGCATTCGCGTCGATGCTCTTCACGCACACCTCCGACCGCGCCCTGCTGCTGGGTTTACCCGCGTTGGCAACGCTGGCGGCCTTCGCTTTGCCTACGTTGGAGCGCCGATTGTCGGCCTTGATCGACTGGTTCACGCTGTTTTTCTTCACCAGCATCGGGCTCTTGATCTGGGGTGTGTGGATTGCCATGCAAACTGGCGTGGACCCCAAATCTGTACTGCTGGTGAAGCGTCTGGTGCCTGGATTTTTACCCAGTTTCTCCTTGATTCCCTTTTTAATCGCTCTCTTGGGCACCCTGGCATGGGTGTGGCTGGTGATGTGGCGGGTGGGACGGCACCGCACAGCGATGTGGAAAAGCATGGTTTTACCGGCCGGAGGCACCGCGCTGTGCTGGTTGTTGATGATGACCTTGTGGTTGCCGATTCTGGATTTTGCACGCAGCTACGCACCTTTGGTGAGCCGTGTGATGGAAATTGTGGGTAAAACCAACTGCGTGCAGGTCTACGGTTTAAGCGCCGGCCAAGTCACCGCCTTCAGATACCATGGCGGTTTGCAGGTTTTGCCTGTCAGTACAAGGGGTGTAAACGACGAGAAGGCCGCACAAACAGAACTACTGGCACAAACGGAACAACCCAAGGCAAACTGCCCTTGGTTGATTGTGGATGCCGATGCGGAGGTTGCGCTGGGCGTCAACGTGGATTTGCGTCCCTGGAAGTTTGTGACCAAAGTACGCCGCCCGTCTGACGACAATGAGGATGTGTTGCTCTACAGACGTACTGAATAGACTGCAAAGATGCGTCAAAGCAAGCGGTTTTGCTCTGACGCTTTCCGCTTATCAAACCAACAAATGAGCGGATCAGCGGATCAGCGGATCAAGGACAGAACCGGCTTTAATTGCGCGTGGTCTGATGATGCCAGCCACTCAAAAGCCACCATCTCCACGGTAACCAGCTCAGCGCCGTTGCCGGCCAAGCGGTCAAAAGCGGCATCGCGGTTGCGCTCGGTGCGTGAACCACAGGCGTCGGTCACGACCCAGACCTCAAACTCTTCTTCCAACAGCGACAGCGCTGTTTGCAGCAGGCACACATGCGTCTCCATGCCAGCAATCACAATGGTCGGACGCTGGTTTTCAGGCTCTTTTTGCATGTGCTTGGGCAGGCTTTTGGCATTGGGTGACGCTTTGGGTGTGCCAATATCACGCAACACATCGCCAAAACCCTCAGCGCAGGCATCAAAATGCGATTTCACAAAGGTCTGCGCGCACAGCGCTTTCAATTGCGGCCAGTTTTCACCTAACTTGTCGGGGCTTTGCTCCGTGCCGGTGACGGGTACGCGTAGCAGACGTGCAATCTGCGCCAGTTTCAACGCCTGAGCGCAGACTGTAGCGCTGTCATGAATGGCTGGCAGCAGGCGCGTTTGGTAATCAATGAGGACGAGTTGGGATTCTGCGCTGGTAAGTAACATCACTTGATTTTAAGGGATAGGGCGACTCTATCGCGCATGGACCGTCCAAATGCGGTTAAAAATGAAAGTAAACCGAGATATTAAATCGCCTAGGGATTATACGTACCTAATAAAATCAATGAGTTACAACTTGGACTTCATTTGACTTATCAATTTGCATCGGTTAATCTTGCGCCGATGTTTAAACGTACCCACGCTTCATGTGCCCTCCTTGCTGTCACTTTTTGTCTTTCAATGGCTGTGCATGCAGCTCCGACCGACACTTCCAGCCTCGCAACGCCAGTCGATGAGATGCATAGCTTGCTGATCAGCAAGGGCTTGCTCCAGCAGATTGGTGGGCAACTCGCGCAAACTGGTGGCCAGTTGGGCGGACAGCTGGTGCAGGTCGGTCAATCTGTCGGTGAGCGCACCTCTGACTTGGTCAGCACAGCGATTGGCTTTTTAGGTATTCCCTACCGCCGCGGTGGTAATTCTGCTGAAAGCGGCTTTGATTGCAGCGGTTTTGTCCGCGCCATCTATAAGGAAACCATTGGCCTGGTGCTGCCGCGAAGTGCCGACCAACAGGCTGGTGCGACCCAAACCATCGACAAAAACGAGCTCAAGCCCGGTGATCTGGTGTTTTTCAACACCATGAAACGCACCTTCAGCCACGTAGGTATCTACTTGGGTGAAGGCAAATTCATCCACTCACCCCGCACGGGCTCAAGTGTGCGGATTGAGGACATGCGCATCCCCTACTGGAATGTGCGCTTCGACGGCGCGCGCCGCGTGCCTGGCGGCAACATGGATGCAGCCAGGGTCCAAGCCTTGCAAGCGGTAGACAATACGGTTCGTTAAGCATCTATTTTGCTATAAATAATATAGCAGCTTAGGCAATAAATACGCCGGCTTGAGGCTTAAAACCTCATTAAAATCGCTTGAAAACCAATTCTTCCTGTTTCCAGACTGGTTTTGGGCCTGTTTGTTGATTTCCAGCTGCTCCCAAACGCCAACCAAGGTTTTCCCATGAACGACAACATTGCCAAAATTCTGGCTCAAATGGCTGTGCTGGAGGACGACTTGCGCACCGCCGTCAACGAACAAGAAAGAAAAATGTTCTTTGTTATCAAAGGCAAACGGGTTGAATTTGAAAGCTCGGTCAAAGCGGCGCACCGCAAACTGAAGAAAAACGTCTTCCGCTGGCTGGTGACCAACCGCCCTCAAAACCTGATCACCGGCCCCATCATCTACAGCATGATTTTCCCGATGATGCTGTTTGACCTGTGCATCAGCTTTTACCAGTTCGCCTGCTTCCCCGTCTACGGCATCACCAAGGTCAAACGATCCGATTACATCGTTTTTGACCGTCACCAGCTGGGCTACCTCAACTTTATCGAAAAATTCCACTGCACCTACTGCGAATACGGCAATGGTTTGATGGGCTACATGGGTGAAATTCTGGCCCGTACCGAAGCGTACTTTTGCCCCATCAAGCATGCGCATAAAATGTTAGGCTCGCACAAACACTACAACCGTTTTTTGGCCTACGGTGATGCGGACGACTATGAGACCAAACTTGAAGAATACCGCGTGGCCCTTGGCAAGCTGAAATAAACTTGAAATCGCATTTTTTCAAAAAAAGTTATCCGATATACCTGTTTCATCAGTTAATTGACAGGTATTTCCCCTATAGTCAACGCCATCGATTTATCTAACCACACGAGGATCAACATGGCTGCCGGCAAATCAAAAATCATCTACACGCTCACCGACGAAGCGCCGTTGTTGGCAACTTGCTCTTTGCTGCCCATCATCCAGATATTCACCGCCCAGGCCAACATCGATATCGTCAAAAGCGACATTTCCGTCGCAGCGCGGGTTTTGGCTGAATTTCCAGACTACCTTTCCGATGCCCAAAAGGTGCCAGACACCCTGTCAGAACTGGGTCGCCTGACGCTTTTGCCAGACACCAACATCATCAAACTGCCCAATATCAGCGCCTCTGTGGGTCAGTTGGTATCGTGCATCAAGGAGTTGCAGGGCAAAGGTTATGCCATCCCGGATTATCCTGAAGATCCCAAAACCGACGAAGAAAAATCGATTCGCGTCCGCTATTCCAAGTGCACCGGCAGCGCCGTGAACCCTGTTCTGCGTGAAGGCAATTCTGACCGCCGCGCACCCAAGGCCGTCAAAGAGTACGCCCGCAAGAACCCACACTCGATGGCGGAATGGAGCCAGGCCTCTCGCTCGCATGTCTCTCATATGCACAACGGCGATTTTTACCATGGTGAAAAGTCGATGACGATGGACAAGGCCCGCGATGTGAAGATGGAGCTGACCACCAAAAGCGGCAAAACCATCGTGCTCAAGCAAAAGGTCTCTTTGCTTGACCGTGAAGTGGTCGACAGCATGTTCATGAGCAAAAAAGCGCTGTGCGATTTTTATGAGAAGGAGATTGAAGATGCGTACAAAACGGGCGTGATGTTCTCCTTGCACGTTAAAGCCACGATGATGAAGGTGTCGCACCCCATCGTGTTCGGCCACTGCGTGAGGATTTTCTACAAAGATGCTTTCGCAAAGCATGACAAATTGTTTGACGAACTGGGTGTCAACGTCAACAACGGCATGGCTGACTTGTACGGCAAAATCACCAGCCTGCCGCAATCGAAACAAGACGAGATCAAGCGCGACCTGCACGCCTGCCACGAACATCGCCCAGAACTGGCGATGGTGGACTCGGCCAAAGGCATCACCAACTTCCATTCCCCCAACGACGTGATCGTGGACGCGTCCATGCCCGCCATGATCCGCAATGGCGGCAAAATGTGGGGTGCAGATGGCCGTTTGAAGGACGTCAAAGCCGTCATGCCAGAATCAACCTTTGCCCGTATTTATCAGGAGATGATCAACTTTTGCAAATGGCATGGCAATTTCGACCCAAAGACCATGGGCACCGTGCCCAATGTGGGTTTGATGGCGCAGCAGGCCGAAGAATATGGTTCGCACGACAAGACCTTTGAGATCACCGAAGACGGCGTGGCGAACATCGTGGACCTGGCCACGGGAGAAGTACTGTTGTCGCAAGTCGTCGAAGCAGGTGATATTTGGCGCATGTGCCAGGTCAAAGACGCGCCGATTCGCGACTGGGTCAAGCTGGCTGTCACACGCGCGCGCAACTCCGGCATGCCGGTCGTGTTCTGGCTCGACGCCTACCGCCCGCACGAAGCGCAGCTCATCACCAAGGTCAAAATGTACCTGCACGAGCACAACACGACAGGTCTGGATATTCAGATCATGAGCCAGGTACGCGCCATGCGCTACACCCTGGAGCGCGTAGAACGCGGCTTGGACACCATCAGCGCCACGGGCAACATCCTGCGCGATTACCTGACCGATCTGTTCCCTATCATGGAGTTGGGTACCAGCGCCAAAATGCTGTCCATCGTGCCTTTGATGGCTGGTGGTGGCATGTATGAAACAGGTGCTGGCGGTTCCGCACCCAAGCACGTGCAACAACTGGTGGAAGAAAACCACCTGCGTTGGGACTCTTTGGGCGAATTCATGGCGTTAGCCGTGTCGCTGGAGGATATGGGTTTAAAAACAGGCAACAAAAAAGCCAGCATCCTCGCGAAAGCCCTGGATGACGCCACCGGCAAACTGCTGGAAAACAAAAAAGGCCCGTCTACCCGCACCGGTGAGCTGGACAACCGTGGCAGCCATTTCTACCTGGCGATGTATTGGGCACAAGCGCTGGCTGCGCAAACAGAAGATACGGATTTGCAGGCGCATTTTGAACCACTGGCCAAAACGCTCACGGCCAACGAAGACAAAATCGTCGCAGAATTCAAAGCCGTTCAAGGCGCACCTGTTGACATTGGTGGCTATTTCTTGGCAGATACCCAAAAAGTAGATGCAGTCATGCGTCCAAGCGCAACCTTTAATTCAGCATTGCAATCGGCCTAAGCGCTTGTAGTCGCTCGCTGCTTCAGATTCATCTCGCTCAAAGCCTGTGTACTATGATGGTACACAGGCTTTTTCAAGATTTGCGTCGTTTACTTCTTTGCTGGCGGCAAATCCGTACAACTGCCATGCGCCACTTCAGCGGCCATACGTTTGTGGAGCGGGGGCCGCAACGCTTGCGTTGCCCCCATCAGCGCCCTCCACTGCTGCTGCGAATGTCACCTCGATACCTGCTGGCGTGGCCTTAGCCCCCACCGTTTTAGTGTTCAACATGATGTTGTCAAAACGTGGCGCATTCATTTTTTGCCAGATTTTGACCAAATCGCGGTCTGCACCTTGCATCAAACCGTCCATCATCTCAACCACGTCCAAGCGCGCGCCCAGGGTGCTGTAAACCGTGCCCATCTCCAGACCGATGATGCCGCCGCCCAAAATCAGCATGCGTTTAGGCACTTCCTTGAGTGCCAAGGCGCCCGTGGAATCAACCACGCGCGGGTCTTCGGGCATGAAAGGCAGGCGAACGGCCTGGCTACCGGCGGCAATGATGGCGTTTTTAAAGGAGACAACCTTCTTAGCACCCGTTTTTTCTTGCGGGCAAGTGCCTCATTGGCGTGCACCGAGCTGAGCAGCATGCTTGACAATGCTACAGCCAGAAATATGTGTAGCATGTTATTTAAATCGTGTGCAATGCCGTCAATCAGTTGACCTGCTGCATCCACTTTTTGCAACTGCAGCAGTTCTTCTTGTGTTTGATTGAGCTGCACAGGCGCCTGCTTTTGCAATGCGACATGGGGCCAAAGTCATCCATCAATTTATTTCGCGAACACTGTTCCAGGAATCCTTGGCAGTCACCCCTGCCAGCAGTTTGTTAAGCACATCCAGGTCGACAGGCTTGATCAAATGAAAGTCAAAACCGGCTGCATGCGACTTGCGCCTGTCTCCTTCCTGGCCCCACCCGGTCAGGGCGATCACCACCATGTTCTTGCCCCACGCCTGCTGTCGGATGCTGCGGCACACTTCGTAGCCGTTCAGCTTCGGCATCCCGATGTCCAGTAGTATCACGTCCGGCCTGAACGCCGCCGCCACGTCCAAGGCCTCAAGGCCGTCGTGCGCCGTCCGCGTCTCGTTACCCTCAAGCGTCAGCAAAATCGCCAAGCTCTCCGCTGCGTCCAGGTTGTCGTCCGCGACCAGAATGCGCAGACGTGCGGTGGGGCGGACGGGGTTGGCCTCGCCGGCAGGCTTGTTTAGGGCGAGCGACAAGGCCACCGGCAGGCGCACAACGAACTCGCTGCCCCTGCCGGGGCCGTCGCTGCGAGCCTCGACCGACCCACCGTGCATCTGAACCAGCCGCTGAACGATAGAAAGGCCAATTCCCAAACCACCCCGCGACCGTTCCAGGTTGCCGTCAACCTGCGTGAACATCTCGAAGACCTGCGGGAGCATGTGCGTCGGGATGCCGATTCCGTTGTCCTGGATCGAGACGACGGCTTCGGCTCCTACCAATTGCACAGCCAATCGCACTCGGCCCCCACGCTCTGTGAACTTGGCGGCGTTGTTCAACAGGTTCGAGAAAACTTGAGTCAGCCGGGTCAGGTCAGCGT
>JAYVJL010000169.1:0-24752 GCA_043769295.1 Polaromonas sp.
AGGGCAGGTTGATGTCGGTTTGTGCGCTGCTGGACAGCTCGATTTTGGCTTTTTCAGCGGCTTCTTTCAGGCGCTGCAAGGCCAACACGTCTTTGGACAGGTCAACGCCTTGCTCTTTCTTGAACTCGGCAATGATGAACTCGATGATGCGCTGGTCAAAATCTTCGCCACCCAGGAAGGTGTCGCCATTGGTGGACAGCACCTCGAACTGCTTTTCGCCATCGACGTCGGCAATCTCGATGATGGACACGTCAAACGTGCCACCACCCAAGTCATAGACCGCAATCTTGCGGTCGCCTTTTTCCATCTTGTCCATACCAAACGCCAGTGCCGCAGCAGTGGGTTCGTTGATGATGCGCTTGACGTCCAAACCCGCAATGCGGCCAGCGTCTTTGGTGGCTTGGCGCTGTGCGTCGTTGAAGTAGGCTGGCACGGTGATGACAGCTTCGGTGACTGGTTCGCCCAAGTAGTCTTCAGCGGTTTTCTTCATCTTGCGCAAAATGTCGGCGCTGACCTGTTGGGCAGAAATCGCCTTGCCTTGGGCTTCGACCCAGGCGTCGCCATTGTCGGCTGCGACGATTTTGTAAGGCATCAGCGCGATGTCTTTTTGCACTTCTTTTTCAGTGAACTTGCGACCAATCAGGCGCTTCACCGCGTACAAGGTGTTTTTCGGATTGGTCACCGCTTGGCGCTTGGCGGAGGCGCCAACCAACACTTCGCCGTCGGCCTGGTAGGCGACGATGGACGGGGTGGTGCGCGCGCCTTCAGAGTTTTCGATCACTTTGGGCACGTTGCCTTCGATGATAGACACGCAGCTGTTGGTGGTTCCCAAGTCAATACCGATGATTCTTCCCATTTTTAACTCCTAGATTTGATGTGTTGTTTTTACAAAGCAGCGGTTTATAAAGGCTGCTTGGCTATGTTTGATAAGTTGTGGATAACTTGGAGGAATTCAAGTACTTTTTTTGTGGGTATTCAAAAAATACGGGACACATTTCAAATTACTTGGGCGCAGCCACGGTGACCAGCGCAGGGCGTAACACGCGGTCGGCGATCAGATAGCCTTTTTGCAGCACCATCACCACGCTGTTGGCTTCCTGCTCCGACGGCACCATGCTGATGGCCTGGTGCTGATGCGGGTCAAATTTGGTACTGGCGGCGGGGTTGATGGCGATGACCTTATTGCGCTCCAGCGCGCTGGTGAGCTGGCGCAAGGTGGCTTCCGCGCCTTCTCGGATCTGCTCGGACGTGGCGTCTTTGATCGCCAGTCCGGCTTCCAGGCTGTCGGTCACGGGTAGCAGGCTTTCGGCAAAGGCTTCCACCGCAAATTTGCGGGCTTTGCTGACTTCTTCTTCGGCACGGCGGCGGGCATTTTGCACGTCGGCCTGGCCGCGCACGTACAGGTCTTGCAGGTCGGCTGCTTTGGCTTTCAAAGTGGCGACTTCGGCCTGCGCAGCTGCCAGTTCGCTGATGGTCTCAACCTCATTGGCCGCCATGGCCGCTTCACGCTCTTCAGGCGAAGCATCTAAAGGGATGCCGTCGGCACCCATGACCTGCGTGGTCGCTTGTGCCGAAGCTTTCATCTCAGCCCGTTGGCTAAGATCTTGATTTGATTCGTTTTTATGGTTGTTAGACATGCTAAAAATGGAGTGATCCGAAAAGGTTAGGAGACGATTGCTGTATGCCTAGCCACTTGGAGGCATGTGTCTGATTTTCAAGACCACGTTGGGTTTGACCTCTTTACGCACCCCAAACGCCCCAAAAACTTTCAAGTTGAAGATTTTGGGATGCAATTTTTACTATAAATAATATAGCAGACTAGGCAATAAATACGCCGGCTAGACCCATATTCACCTCATTATTTTAGCAATAAGGGGTCAATTGCAAAAAAATCAACCAAAAATCAATGCGCGTCCAGCAATTCCACGTCAAATTTCAAGGTCGCGTTCGGTGGAATCACGCCACCCGCACCGCGTGCGCCGTAACCGAGCGCCGATGGGATGATCAGTGTGCGTGAGCCACCGATTTTCATGCCTTCAAAGCCCTGGTCCCAGCCTTGGATGACTTGGCCAGCGCCCAAAGAGAACGCAAACGGCTCGCCACGGTCTTTGCTGGAATCAAATTTAGCGCCTTGCACGCCGTCGTTGAACAGCCAGCCGGTGTAATGCACGTGGACATGGTGGCCTTTTTTGGCTTCGCCGCCGGTGCCGACAACGGTGTCAATGTATTGCAGACCTGTGGGGGTGGTGATCATGGAACGTCCTTCAATGGTGATGAGTCGGTAAAAAATAAAAAAAGGACAGTTTTATCTGTCCTTGATGGTTGCCCCACCTGAATGGCCTGGAGCACCGGAGAAAAATCCCATTTTAAGAGATTCTTAAACGATTCTCTTAAACAATATATGTCTCGACTATTTTTTCTTGGCCTGATTGGTGGCCCATTTTGTGGCAAAGCTGGAAATATCGCTCAAACGCTTGAGCAAGTCTGCACCGGTGTTGGTCACCACATAGCCAGTGTCGCCGTGGTTCAACAAGCCGGCTTCGCGCAATTCTTTGATGCGGGTGTTCAGGGTGTTGGGGGTCACGCCGCCCACGCTGTCTTGCAACAGGCGGAAGGTTTGCGGATGGCCGTCTTTCAGAGCCCACAAAACGCGAATGGCGTAACGTGACTCTAGTAGCCCCAGCAATTGGGCAACGGCTGCATTTTCTTTTGAACTCATGGACGATGTCTCCTAAGCGCGCTCGCTCTAAATGTGTTTAGTAACGGCGATGGTGGACGAAAAGAGGAATAAATAGTTGATTTAATTATCAACTTAACTATAACTTAAAACAATACCTTGCTACGAGTTTCATAGCTGCTTTTGTTTCAAACGGGTGAAATTCCCAGAATCGCGGACAAAAGTCCGCAAAATCAAGGGGTAATACCGACTAAATCGGATGTAGACAGATTTAAAGTGTGTCAATAAAGCTACGCAACTTGTCCGAACGGGTCGGGTGTTTGAGCTTGCGCAAGGCTTTGGCTTCAATTTGACGAATCCGCTCACGCGTCACATCAAACTGTTTGCCCACCTCTTCCAGGGTGTGGTCGGTGCTCATTTCAATACCAAAACGCATGCGCAGCACCTTGGCTTCGCGTGGCGTCAAACCATCCAGAATGTCCTTCACGACATCGCGCAAACCGGCCTGCATGGCGGCTTCTAGCGGTGCGGTGTTGTGGCCGTCTTCGATGAAATCGCCCAAATGTGAATCATCGTCGTCACCAATCGGCGTTTCCATGGAGATCGGCTCTTTCGCGATCTTCATGATCTTGCGGATCTTATCTTCCGGGATCTCCATCTTCTCGGCCAACATGCCGGCATCCGGCTCAAAGCCGAACTCCTGCAGGTGCTGGCGGCTCAGACGGTTCATCTTGTTGATGGTCTCGATCATGTGCACGGGGATGCGGATCGTGCGCGCCTGGTCGGCAATCGAGCGGGTGATCGCCTGGCGGATCCACCACGTCGCATAGGTGGAGAACTTGTAGCCCCGGCGGTACTCGAACTTGTCGACCGCTTTCATCAAACCGATGTTGCCTTCCTGGATCAAATCGAGGAACTGCAGGCCACGGTTGGTGTATTTTTTGGCGATGGAGATAACCAGGCGCAAATTCGCCTCGATCATTTCCTTTTTTGCGGCGCGTGAACCGCGTTCGCCTTCGTTCATCCGCTTGTTGATGTCTTTGAGATGGTCAATTGGCACCACCACGCGGGCTTGCAGGTCGGCCAGCTTTTGCTGGATGTCCTGTACCGGCGGGATGTTGCGCGCCATGATGACGCTCCATGACTTACCGGCAGCGGCCTGCTTTTCAATCCATTTCAGATCGAGTAAATGCGATGGTGCTGGGTGGTTGTTTTTGTCACGACCGCTGAATTCTGCGATGAAGTTGGCTTGCGGGTAGCCGCACTTGTCGACAATGATGCGGCGCAGTTCGCGCTCTTTTTTACGCACATCTTCGACCTGGCCACGCAGCAGATCACACAGCTTTTCAATGGTTTTGGCGGTGAAACGGATTTTCATCAGCTCTTCGCTCAGCGCTTTTTGCGCTTTCAGGTAGGTCGGCGTACCGTAACCTTCTTTGTCGTAGGTTTTGTGCAGCTTTTCAAAATGCTCATGGATGGTGTCAAAGCGCGTCAAGGCCTCAACCTTCAACTCTTCCAGCTTGCGGGTCAACGCCTTGGAGCCGCCTTTGCCGTCGTCATCGTCGGCTTCGTCAAATTCGTCGAAATCTTCCTCGGCCACATAGTCATCGGCTTCGTTGATATTGGAAAAGCCGTCCACGATGGTCGAAATCACGACTTTGCCGCTGCGAATTTCTTCCATCATGCCGAAAATTTCAGCAATCGTAGCCGGGCTTTCGCTGATGGCTTCCATCATGCGCATCAAGCCGCCCTCAATGCGTTTGGCGATTTCAATCTCGCCTTCGCGGGTCAGCAGTTCGACCGTACCCATTTCGCGCATGTACATGCGCACGGGATCGGTGGTGCGGCCAAATTCGCTGTCAACGGTGGCAACAGCGGCTTCAGCGGCTTCTTCGGCTTCTTCGTCAGAAGCCACGGTTTCGCCGGAATTCAAGATCGCATCAACATCGGGTGTTTGTTCGAACACCGACACACCCATGTCTTTCAACATGTTGATCACCACCGCCAGGGTTTCGGCATCCACCAGCTTGTCCGGCAGATGGTCTGAAATCTCGCCGTGGGTCAAATAGCCCCGTGTTTTACCCAGTTTGATCAGCGCTTTAAGGCGCAGGCGGCGCATCGCCAGGTCTTCTTCAGACAAAACGGTGTCATCCAAACCGAATTCCTTGATCAGCGCACGCTCTTTGGCTTTGCTAATCTTCATCCGCAGCGGTTTGACCTTTTCTGCGGTCACTTCTGCGGCTACGGGTTCGCCTTCGAGGTCGTCTTCAATGTCGGTCATGTCCGCATCATCGAGACTTCCGCCAGCGGCTGCCTTTGGTTTGCGGCCGCGTTTGGCGCCGGCGGCGGCTGATTTTTGGACGTCAGACTTGTCCGCAGGCGCTTTGACCACTTTCTCGGCCTTGACGGCTTTTTCTGCTTTCGTCGCTTTTTCTACGACGAGTTCAGCGGCCATTTCTGGCTTGGCTTTGGCGATGATTTTTTTCTCGCCAGGTTTTGGCGCACGTTTCAATACAGGGGTGACGGAGCTTTTCGATGCGGGCACTGATTTAACTTTCGGGGAATACTTGGCGGCTGCTTTTGCAGCGGGCTTCGCGGGCTTGCTCACGACTGTTTTTGGAGGCAATTTCTGTACGGCAGGTTTCGCTGCAGGCTTGGCAGCGGGTCTTGCAACAGCTTTGACAGCAGCTTTTGCAGGCTTGACGACTTTCACGGGCTTGGCTGGCTTTTTGGTGGGCATCTTTTAACCTCAAATAACAACAAACAAACTGGCAAGGAACAAGCGAACACGTAGTGCCGCATCTGACTGATACAGGAAATTGACAACAAAAAAGTAGCGAGAGAAAACAGAAAAGGACGTTGAAAAAAGTAAAAAAATACCTGTTTCACAGACGAGATGTGGGGGCGAACATTTGGGATGCAATCCTTGCGGTGAGGGTGGCGCGGTGTGAGTCGTCTCACGAGTGGCCTGAACCGGAGGTTTTGCTGTCGCTCTCGTCAAAAGGAATTATACCAAATTTCCCTGATCGCTGTATGAATATACCCGTAGCGGTGTGGCTCGGCAGCCGTCCGATGGCACTCAAACGGTCGCCTGGTGATTGCTTAGTTATCGCCTAAAGACTTGAACGATGCCTCTAATTTATTGCGCCGTTCAAACACTTCTTTGTACTTGGCCAGCTGCGTCGGGTCTGCTTTGGCGGCCTTGATCAATTCTGTTTCCTGGGCCTTGAGGCGGTCAATATGCATGCGCTTGAGCAGCGAACGCAGCTCGTGCTGCGCTTCACGTGCGGCCTCTTGCGTCGATGCGGTCAAATTGATGGGCGATTTTGATTCGCCTTTCAAGGCTTCATCGCGCGTTTCTTTGGGCGCTTCCGCCATCAGTTTCAGCGCAAACGGCTCCAGCGCGTCCCCCCGCAGGCCCTCACGCAAGGCCCCCCAAGGCAGCGCACCGTGGTCGTGCAGCTGCGCCTCCAGCCATACAAACAACGCACCCGCCGGTGCAGGCTGCTGGCACAGCATGGCGTGGTCGTCGTGCGACATGGCATCCCACAGGGTCGTGCTGCTGAGTAACAGGCGCGCCGCATGGTCTGCACGGCCCGTGGGCTGCACACGGCCATGCAGACGTGATGCACCAGGCTTTAAACCGAATTTAGAGCCTGAAAACTGACCTGAGCCGCTGTATTTGTTGCCTGAGGTGCTACTATTTTTATAGTATTCTTTTTTGGATGAAAAACGCTCTACCGGACTGCCGTCGGCGTTGAAGGTTTGGGCAGCGCTGTTGGTGCTGCCATAGTCGCCACTGTAATTGCTGTTGGCGTATTTCGACTTGCTCGGTGGCAATTTCGCCGCCGCTGCGCTGTCCCAAATATCGGTCAACTCACGGGTGCTCAGCTGCACCAGCTCGGCAATCTCGCCCAGCAGCTGGCGTTTCAACGCACCTTCAGGCAGCGGCGTCCACAACGGTGCGGCGTTGCTGGCAAAGTGCGAGCGACCTTCCATCGTGTTCAGGTCACAGCCTTCGCGGGCGGCATCGATCAAAAAGCGCGACAGCGGTGTCGCTTCACTCACATAGCGCGAAAACGCCTCTTTGCCAAATTCGCGGATAAAACTGTCCGGGTCGTGCTCAGCGGGTAAAAACAAAAACTTCACCGTCCGCACGTCCGAGGCGTAGGGAATCGCACCGTCCAGCGCCTTGCGGGCCGCGCGCCGCCCTGCCGCATCGCCGTCGAAGCTGAAAACCACCGAGTCCGTGAACCGAAACAGCTTCTGCACATGGTCCGTTGTGCAAGCCGTGCCCAGCGTTGCCACCGCATTGGGGAAGCCCAGCTGCGCCAGCGCCACCACGTCCATATAGCCCTCGGTCACCAGTGCGTAGCCATATTCGCGCAGCGAGCTTCGCGCCTCAAACAATCCGTAGAGCTCGCGTCCCTTGCTGAAAACCGGCGTTTCGGGGGAGTTTAAATACTTCGGAGTCCCCTCAAACAGCACCCGCCCACCAAATCCAATGCATTCGCCTTTGACATTGCGAATCGGAAACATCATCCGGTCGCGGAACCGGTCGTAGCGCTTTTCTGTGGCTTTGTCGCCCTCGCCAGACTCGTTATTCGTGATCACCAAACCACTCTCCGCCAGCAGCGGGTCGTCATAGTTAGCAAACACACTCGCCAAACTGCGCCAGCCCTCGGGCGCATAGCCCAGGCCAAATTGTTTGGCGATTTCGCCACTCAGCCCCCGGCCTTTGAAGTAGTCGATCGCTTTGGGCGAGTTTTTCAGGTGTTTTTTGTACGCATCGCAGGCTTTTTCAAGCACATCCGTCAACGTCGCCTGCTTTTGCCGCTGCTCGGCAGCGCGGGCGCGGTCTTGCGGCGAACCTTCTTCCTCCGGCACCTGCATGCCGTATTGACCTGCCAAATCCTTCACCGCCTCTACAAAACTCATCCCACCATGGTCCATCAAAAAACTGATCGCATTGCCGTTTTTGCCGCAGCCAAAGCAGTGGTAGAACTGTTTGGACGGGCTGACGCTGAACGATGGCGACTTCTCCCCATGGAATGGGCACAAGCCCATAAAGTTAGCCCCCCCTTTCTTCAACTGAACGTAGCGCCCCACGATGTCAACGACATCAGCGCGGGCGATGAGTTCTTGGATGAAGCTTGCTGGGATGGCCATGGCTAGATTGTAAGTTTTCTCTTAAATGATGAATATTGCTACAAATAAAATAGCTACTCAGGCAATAAATACGCCGGCTAGAGCCAAAATTACCCTCTAAAACAGCAAAAGCCTGCAAATCTGAAGACCTGCAGGCTTTTGGCGAATTAAACGTCGATTATTTCGGAGCCAGACGAATAGCGCCATCTAAGCGAATCACTTCGCCGTTCAGCATGTCGTTCTCAAAAATATGCTTGGCCAGCTTGGCGTAATCCAGCGGCGTACCCAAACGTGAGGGGAAGGGCACGGCTGCTGCCAGGGCGTCTTGCACTTCTTGTGGCATGCCAAACATCATGGGGGTACCAAAAATGCCGGGGGCGATGGTCATGTTGCGGATGCCGTTGCGGGCCAGGTCGCGGGCGATGGGCAAAGTCATACCGACCACGCCGCCTTTGGACGCGCTGTAGGCGGCTTGGCCGATCTGGCCGTCGTACGCGGCAACAGAGGCGGTGGAGATCATCACGCCACGCTCGCCGGTGGCTTCTGGCTCGTTTTTGCACATGGCGTCAGCAGCCAGGCGGATCATGTTGAAGCTGCCGATCAGGTTGATGGTGACGGTGCGTTTGAAGGCGTCAAAGTTGTGCGGGCCATTTTTGCCGACGGTTTTTTCACCGGTGGCGATACCTGCGCAGTTGACCAAACCCATGAGTTTGCCCAATGACACGGCTTTGGCGACGACGGCTTGGCCATCGGCCTCAGAAGTCACGTCGCATTTGACAAAAGCACCACCGATCTCTTTGGCGATGGCTTCGCCTTTGTCGGCCTGCATGTCTGCAATCACCACCGTACCGCCGCCGGCCGCCAGCATGCGCGCCGTGCCTTCACCCAAGCCTGATGCGCCGCCGGTGACGATAAATACTTTGCCTTTGATGTCCATGTTGAAATCCTCTTGCGTTGAAAAATAGGTAAATATCAGTAAGACCATTGACGTTTACGTCAAAGGAAACCTCAATTATGACCTAAGAGGAGGACGGTGAACTGACGCATTCCTGTCATCCCCACGAAGGCGGGAATCCATGGCGGCGCTTTTGGATTCCCGCCTTCGTGGGAATGACAGGGCTAATGGGTCATTCGTGGTTTACTTATAGCCAACGCGATCCAGCATCTGTTGCACTTTGACCAGGTTTTTGGCAGCGGCGGCCAATGGAATCGTCTCGCTTTTGAACGAACCACCGCTCATGGATTTCAGGGCGGCGTTGTCAATCACCACACCCTTGACTGTTGGCCATTCATTGTTGCCATTGGCAAAGTGGTCTTGCGCGTAGGGGCTGGCGAGGTATTCCATGAACAAAATCGCGTTGTCACGGTTTTTGGCATATTTAGCCACGGCGCCGCCGGCGATGTTCATGTGTGTGCCCCAGGTTGCTTGGTTCGGGAACACCACGCCGACTTTTTCCATGATGGCTTTGTCTTCAGGGTTGCTGGAGCGCATCAGGCGGGCAATGTAGTAGGTATTGGTTAAGGCGATAGCGCATTCGCCAGAGGCAATGCCCTTGATCTGGTCGGTGTCGCCACCCTTGGGCGCGCGGGCCATATTGTCAACCATGCCTTTGAGGAAGGCTTCAGTTTTAACCTCGCCCATGTGCTCCACTAAAGTGGAAAACAGGCTCAAGTTGTACGGGTGCGAGCCGGAACGGGTGCAGACCTTGCCCTTGTTTTTCGGGTCAGCCAGCTCTTCATAGGTGTCCACATCTTCTTTTTTAACCTTGATCTTGTCGTACACAATGACGCGGGCGCGGGTGGAGAAACCGGTCCACGTCACGCCGTCGGCCGTGGGTGCAGAGCGCAGGTTGGCAGGAATGCTGTTGTCCAGCAGCTTGGATTTGATAGGCTGGAACAGGCCTTGCGCGTCGGCAGAGGCCAAACGGGCCGCGTCCACCAGCAAGATTAAATCGGCGGGTGAGGCGGAACCTTCAGCTTTGAGGCGGGTCAAGATGCCAGCGTCGTCAGAATCGACACGGTTAATTTTGATACCGGTGGTTTTGGTGAAGGTGCTGTAAAGCGCCTCGTCGGTCGCATAGTGGCGCGCCGAGTAAAGGTTGAGCACTTTTTCGCCGCTGGCTGCGGTAGCAGAGCTTGCGGCGGGTGTCTGGGCAAAAACGGTCTGGCTGGCCAAATACAGACCACAAGCAGCGGCAATCAAACTAAACGAGCGCTTCAACATATGAGGGATCCTTTAAAAACGATAAGAACTAAATGCGAATCATTCTTAATTATATCTTCAAATATAACCCATCGTATTCAAAGGATATTTTCTTGGCGGGCCGCCATGGATAGCTGGGCTGAAAGAGGCGGGTATCAAGCACGGACTTTGCCTCCAAGCGACAATTCGTAGACGCCGGCTGTGCGGCGATGGCGCAGAAGAGCCAAAAAAAGCGGGCGTTATTTCAAGCGCCCATAAAAAAAGCCACTCAGTTGACCGAGTGGCTTTTTGCTGTTTCGGCTCAAACCGTCAGGTTTAAGCCTGGGCAGAGCGTTGATTAACGCTTTTTAGTTGCAGTAGCAGTTGCTTTCATGGCAGTCTCAGAAGCGGTAGTGAAGTTTTTCTCAGCCATTTCAGTCGCTTGCTTGACAGACTTTTGCACTGATTCGAATGCGTTGTTGGCAGCAGACACAGCGCTTTTCATCATCGCAACAGCAGACTCAGAGCCAGCGGGTGCGTTTTTAGTAGCAGACTCAACCAAACCCAAGATTTTCTTTTGGGTTTCAGCAGTTTGTTCTTCTACGTTTTTTGTGAATTCTGCGCTAGCGCCAGAAGCGATGTCATACAGGTGACGGCTGTAAGCGGCAGTCTTCTCAGCCAAAGGCTGGATCATGCCGGCTTGCAAAGCCATGAATTCTTGTGCATCTTTCACGCTCAAAGTGGCTTTAGCGTGGTCGGCAGACTCAGCGAGAGCGGCTTTGGCAGCAGTCACATTGAGTTCAACCATTTTCTCAACGCCTTCAAAGGCTTTGGTGGTCAGACCGAAAAGGGTTTCGAGGGTTGCTTTGTTCGAAGCGACGATTTGTTCAGCAGTCAACATAATAAATCTCCAGTAGTTAAATTAGGGTAAAAAAATAAATTCACCGTATCTGCTCCGAAACATCTTTGTTGCAGTGCAGCATGGGTGAATTATAGGGTTATCCCGTGGCAATGCAAGTCTTTTTTGTTGCGGTGCAGCAAATTAGGGGCGAAATTCTAAAAACCTTGATCTTCATCAAAAGACACAGGGCTGACACAATCAGGTCATGGATGTTTCATTGGATGTTTTCTACACGGGGCAATTTGTGCTGCCCTTGCCAGAGGGGCACCGCTTCCCCATGGCCAAGTACCACATGTTGCGCGACCGGCTGGTGGCGGAGCATGCCGGCATCCGGCTGAATGCAGCCGCACCCGCCAGCGACGGCATGCTGGCTTTGGCGCACACGCCAGAGTACATCCGTGAACTTGCGAGTGGCAGCATCGCCGCGCCGGCCATGCGGGAGATTGGTTTCCCGTGGAGCGAGGCCATGGTGGCGCGGGCGCGTTTGTCGGTGGGGGCGACGATAGACGCCTGCCGCGCCGCCTTCAAACACGGCCTGGCTGCCAACATCGCCGGCGGGACGCACCATTCGTATGCCTACAAGGGCAGCGGGTTTTGCGTTTTCAACGATTCTGCCGTGGCGGCCCGGCTGATGCAGGCCGAGTGGAGCCGTTCCAAGGTGAATATTCAC
This sequence comes from Polaromonas sp., assembly GCA_043769295.1. Lineage (GTDB taxonomy): Bacteria > Pseudomonadota > Gammaproteobacteria > Burkholderiales > Burkholderiaceae_C > Aalborgiella. The sequence goes on from JAYVJL010000169.1 coordinate 11,579, forward strand.
CATCCACTCAAAGTCGCGGTGATTGACTTGGATGTGCACCAAGGCAACGGCACGGCCAGCATTTTTCAGAACGACGACAGCGTGTTCACCTTGTCCATGCACGGTGCCAAGAACTTCCCGTTCCGCAAAGAAGCCAGCGATCTGGACATTGAACTGCCTGACGGCTGCCGCGATGACGCTTATTTGCACGCACTCGATCAAGCCTTGGACGAGCTGGCACGACGCTTTGAGCCGGGTTTGATCATCTATTTGGCCGGTGCCGACCCGCATGAAGGTGACCGGCTCGGACGGCTCAAGCTCACATATGATGGGCTGGAAGCACGCGACCGGCGGGTGTTTGACTGGGCCTGGCAGCGTCGCACGCCACTGGCCTTCACCATGGCAGGCGGTTATGGCAACAACATCGACGAGACGGTGCAGGTGCAGGTCAATACCTACCGTGTCGCTTTGGAGTACGCCACAAAATGGCAAGGCTGGCAGAATTCGCGTTCCAGTTCCCGTTCCAGTACCAGCCGTACAACCTAACTTCATTCTTGCCGCATTTATGAGCATAGCCGTCCCAGCTTCACCATCCATACGCCTGCTACCCGAACCCCGTAGCGCCTACGCCTTGTACCGGCGCATCAACACCCGCTGGTCTGACAACGACGCCTACGGCCATGTCAACAACGTTGTCTATTACGGCTGGTTTGACACGGCGGTCAACGCGCATTTGATAGAGCAGGGCGCGCTGGACATCCATGAAGGCGCGACCATCGGCCTGGTGGTGGAGACGCATTGCAACTACTTCGTACCGGTGGTGTTCCCGCAGCCGGTGGAGATCGGCATCCGCATTGCCGCCACCTCATCTGGGCTGAACGGCTCCAGCGTGCGTTATGAGCTGGGGGTGTTCATTGCCGATGCGAGCGGCGCTTTTGAGGTCTGCGCCGCCAAAGGCCACTTTATTCATGTGTACGTCGATCAACAAACGCGCCGTCCGGTGCTGTTGCCTTTAAACTTGAAATCTATATTGGAGAACATTAAACATGTCTGAGAAGCTGAACAACGTGACAAATAACGTGACGAATCACGTCACCACCAACGCGGTCGACGCCGCCATCCTGGGCCGCATGTCTGCCCGCGCTTTTACCCAGCAAGCCGTGCCACACGCGCTTCTTGCACATATTTTGCAGGTCGCCAGCCGGGCGCCGTCGGGCACCAACACCCAGCCCTGGAAGGTTTACGTGCTGCAGGGCAAGAGCCGCGACAGCCTGGTCGACAAGGTCTGCACAGCGCACGACGCCATCCGCGCCAACCCGGCGCTGGCTGCCGAGCACAAAGAAGAATATGACTATTACCCCGAAAAATGGGTCAGCCCTTTCATCGACCGCCGCCGTGAAAACGGCTGGAGCCTGTACGGCCTGCTGGATATCGGCAAAGGCGACAAAGACAAGATGCATGCCCAGCAGCAGCGCAATTTCAGGTTTTTTGACGCGCCTGTGGGCATCATGGTCACCATCGACCGCGTCATGGGGCGCGGCAGCCTGGTCGATACGGGCATGTTTTTGCAGAACATCATGGTCGCCGCGCGCGGCCACGGCCTGCATACCTGCCCGCAGGCGGCGTGGAACGGTTTTGCCAAAATCATCATGCCGCACATTGGCGCGACGGACCAAGAGTTGCTGGTCTGCGGCCTCTCCCTGGGCTATGCCGACCCGGCCGATAAGGTGAACACCTTCCACACCCCGCGCGTTCCGGTGGCTGAATTCACGACTTGGTTGGAATAATGCTGGTTTGAGCGGGTTTTCAGGGGATTTTAAGGCTCTAGCCGGCGTGTTTATTGCCTATTTAGCTATTTATTTAATAGCAATTTGGCGATATGAAGTATAAGAATAGATTTGGAGACACTTCCCTTGTTTATCGCCGGTATCCCGCTGGATTTCTTCTTGTTCGGCTTCACGCTGCTGGGTGTGGCGTTGTTCCATCATCACACCCTTAAAGTTGCGCTGATCGGTCTGGCCGTCATCACCCTGTACAAGCTGGGTTTTGCGGACTTCTCGGGCACGCCGGGCGTGGCGGGCCTGATCAAACTTTTGGGGCACGAGTGGGTCACCATCGCCAATTTGCTGGGTTTGCTGCTCGGCTTTGCGCTCTTGGCGGACCATTTTGAGAAAACCGGGATTCCCGCGATTTTGCCGACATATCTGCCGGACGACTGGAAGGGCGGCTTTGTGATGCTGATTCTCGTCTTTTTCATCTCCAGCTTTTTGGACAACATCGCCGCAGCCATGATTGGCGGCACCATGGCGGCGGTGCTGTACCAGCGCAGGGTGCACATCGGGTTTTTGGCGGCCATCGTGGCGGCCAGCAACGCGGGCGGCGCGGGCAGCGTGGTCGGCGACACCACCACCACCATGCTGTGGATTGGCGGCGTGTCACCCAAGCAGGTGTTTGACGCTTATGTGGGCTCGTTCACCGCGCTGGCGATTTTCGGCGTCATTGCCGCGCGCCAGCAGCATGCCTATCAGCCCATCATGAAAAATGCACCCCAAGGCGCACACGTCCATTGGGCGCGACTGGGCATTGTTGCCATCATTTTGCTCAGCGCCCTGGGTGCCAATGTCTACTTTAATTTGAACAACCCAGTCGTTTTGGACCATTTCCCGGTGATCGGCGTGGCGGTCTGGATCGCCATTCTGCTCACCACACTGTGGCGCACACCGACCTGGAGTCTGCTGCCCAATGCCTTCAAAGGCAGTGTTTTTTTGCTGTCCCTGGTGATGTGCGCTGCCATGATGCCGGTGCAGCACCTGCCAGCCGCGTCCTGGCAAAGTGCGTTTGGCATCGGCTTTTTGAGCGCGGTGTTTGACAATATTCCTTTGACGGCGCTGGCCTTGAAGCAAGGCGGCTACGACTGGGGCTTTTTGGCCTACGCGGTCGGTTTTGGCGGCAGCATGTTGTGGTTTGGCTCGTCGGCAGGGGTGGCTTTGTCCAATATGTACCCCGAAGCCAAGTCGGTCGGGGCCTGGATCAAAGGCGGCTGGCACGTGGCGCTGGCCTATGTGGTGGGCTTCATGGTGCTGCTGGCCGTGATGGGCTGGCACCCTGAGTTGAAGCTCAAAAAAGGCAATACCGTTCCCGTGCCCGAAGCGCCCTTGGTCGCGCCCGCCGATCTCCCTTTGCCTGTCATTAAACCTTGATGGCCCTGATGGTCTTGATGGTCTTGATTTTTGGGAAATTTTGTTTTACTATAAATAACATAGCACTTTAGGCAATAAATACGCCGGCTAGAGTCATATTTAAGCCATATTTGAACGATAAACGATGAAAAAACCAAATATCCTGATCACGCGCGCTGTTTTTCCTGAAATCATCGCCAAATTACAACCATATTTCGATGTCGAGTCCAACCAGGCTGATGAAGCCTGGGGCAAAGCGCAACTCATCCAGCGCCTGCAAGGCAAGGCAGGCGCGTTCACCTTTGGCTTGGAACGCATCGACGCCGAGCTTCTGGTCGCCTGCCCAGAGCTCAAAATCTGCGCCAACATGACCGTGGGTTACAACAATTTTGACCTGCCCGCCATGACGGCTGCGGGCGTTGTTGCTACCAACGCACCAGATGTGCTGACTGAAACCACCGCCGACTTTGGCTTTGCGCTCTTGATGGCGACGGCGCGCCGGGTCACCGAGAGCGAGCATTTTTTGCGTTCTGGCTTGTGGACAAGCTGGCGCTACGACATGTTTGCCGGCGCTGAGGTGCATGGCAGCACCTTGGGCATCATCGGCATGGGCCGCATCGGGCAGGCGATTGCCAAGCGCGCTGCCTTGGGCTTTGCCATGAAGGTGATCTACCACAACCGCTCGCAGCTGGATGCCGCGTCCGAAGCTGCTTGCCAAGCCAGGTATGTCAACAAAATCGAATTGCTGCAAACGGCTGACCACGTGCTGCTGGTCGTGCCCTACAGTGCCGCCTCGCACCACACCATTGGCGCTGCCGAGCTGGCACTGATGAAGCCGACGGCCACGCTGATCAACATCGCACGCGGCGGTATTGTCGATGATGCGGCTTTGGCCACTGCGCTACGCAACAAGCAAATCGCCGCTGCGGGGCTGGACGTGTTTGAGGGCGAGCCGTCTGTTCACCCCGACTTGCTGACCGTGCCCAATATCGTTCTGACCCCCCATATCGCCAGCAGCACCGTGCCCACCCGCATGGCGATGGCAACGATGGCGGCTGACAACCTGATCGCCTTTTTGCAGCAGGGCAGAGCACTGTCGCCGCTGAATTGACGGCGATGAAACCGATCAAATGGCTGATGTGATACTTGTTAAACCTAATTGTTAGGGCAACTGTTTATGTATCCAGTGTGACGTAAAATACCCTGGATGAACACAAGCAATATAGACTCCGCCATCGTCATCTGGCTGCTCATCGTTTTGGCGGCGCTCAACCTTATCGTGATGCTCTGGCTGGCGCTGCGCCGTGCCGATAGACACGCCACAGCGGCCGCGGTGCAGGGTAAAACCGAGCTGTTGGGCGCGATGTCCACCTCGTCCGAGCGTTTAGAACGCGAGCTACGCCGTGAGATCACCGAGTCCTCGCGCGGTGGCCGGCAGGAACTGACGCAGAGCTTCGGTGCCTTCCAGCAAGCCGTGGTGCTGCAAAGCGGCGAGGCTTTTCGCACCCAAAACACCCAAATCGACGCGCTGACGGTGCAATCCAGCCAGCAACTCGCTGCGCTGCAAAAAACACTGGCTGATACCTTGACCACGCAGTTGCAAGGCTTGAGCGAGTCCAACGCCCGCCGCATGAACGAGGTGCGCGAAACGCTGGAAAAACAGCTCGCCCAGCTGCAAACCACCAATGCCGCCAAGCTCGACGAAATGCGCGCCACGGTCGATGAAAAGCTGCAAACCACCTTGCAGGCGCGCCTGGGTGAAAGTTTCAAGCAGGTCGCGGATCGCTTGGAGCAGGTCCACAAAGGTCTGGGCGAGATGCAGACACTGGCGCAGGGCGTGGGCGATTTGAAACACCTGCTGACCAACGTCAAAACGCGCGGCATTTTTGGTGAGGCGCAGTTGGCCGGTTTGCTGGAGCAGGTCTTCACCGTTGACCAATACGGTGCGCAGGTGGCGACCAAGCCTGATAGCAAAAATGTGGTCGACTTCGCCATCAAACTGCCCGGCAAGGCCCATGACGGCGCGCCGCTGTGGCTGCCGATTGATGCCAAGTTCCCCAATGAAGACTACGAGCGCCTGCTGGACGCCCAGGCCAACGCCGACGTGCTTGGGGCGGAGGTGGCTGGCAAGGCGCTGGAGTTGCGCATCCGGCTGGAGGCCAAATCCATCTCTGAAAAATACATTGAGCCGCCATACACGACTGATTTTGCAATTTTGTTTTTGCCGACCGAAGGCCTCTACGCCGAGGTGCTGCGCCGCCCCGGCTTGATGGAATCCCTGCAGCGCGACCACCGCATCACGCTGGCCGGACCGACCACGCTGTTGGCCATGCTCAGTTCGCTGCAAATGGGTTTTAGAACGCTGGCCTTGGAAAAACGCTCCAGCGAGGTCTGGCAGGTGCTGGGTGCGGTGAAAACCGAGTTTGGCAAGTTTGGCGATGTGCTGTCCAGAGTCAAAACCCAGGCGCAGACCGTGGTCAACACGCTGGACCAGGCCCAGACCCGCAGCAACGTGATGCACCGCGCTTTGCGCAACGTCGAGGCGTTGACGGACGAGCAGGCCGTGAAACTGCTGCCAGATAGCGTACAGCTCGATACCGCGCTGGACCGGGACGATACATAAATGACCGTCTGGCTAGCCCGCGGTCAGTCGCGCTTTTGGCATTTTTTGCGGCGCATCGTCATGTAGGGCTTGCTGCTTGCGTGTTTTGAACGGGGCCAGCCTGGTCGTCTCTGGCGGGCAGGACCTGGAGGACGGGCAGTTTGAGTCGCAGGTGATGGCGGATCACGCTGTCTCAGCAGGCTTTAAGGGTCTTGTGGTGCAAGAGCGTCAATCGTTCAGTTTGTAAAAAGTCCGAATCGTATCCCAGGCTACTTGTGGGTCGTCGGTGTAGGTAAAGAGCGCCATATCTTCTTTGGAGATGGTGCCTTCTTGCACCATCACGTCAAAATTGACCAGGTTTTTCCAGTATTCGGTGCCAAACAGAACGATGGGTACAGGTTTGGCTTTGCGGGTTTGCACCAGAGTCAGCACTTCGAACAACTCGTCCAGCGTGCCCATGCCGCCCGGAAAAGCCACCAAAGCTTTGGCGCGCATCATGAAATGCATTTTACGCATCGCGAAGTAGTGGAACTTGAAGTTCAAGCTGGGCGACACGTAAGGGTTGGCGCTTTGCTCATGCGGCAGGGCGATATTCAAGCCCACGGTCAGTGCACCCAGGTCATGCGCCCCCCGGTTGGCCGCCTCCATGATGCCAGGGCCGCCACCGGTGCAGATATAGAGCCGCTCTTTGGCCGGACGGCGCGCACCGTAACCGGCGACCAAGCGCGCAAACAAACGGGCCTGGTCGTAATATTTGGCGTTACGCAGTTTCTGCTCGGCCAAAGCAATCACCTGGCTGTCGCCATCTTGTCTGGCGGCGTGCAGAGCGAGTTGGGCATGGTCGGGCGCTAAAAACCGCGCGCTGCCAAACACCACCACGGTGTGTTCAATGCCCAAAGCCTGCAGTTCGATTTCAGGTTTGAGCATTTCCAGCTGCATGCGCAGCCCGCGGGTTTCACGACGCAGCATGAATTCAGGGTCGGCAAAGGCCAGCCGGTAGGCGTCGGCGGCAAGCGGGCTGCCCTCTAAAGCATGTTGTTGCAGTTCTGCCCAGGCATTGGCCAGGCGTGATTCTTTGAGGTCTTGGGTGTTTTCCATAAAATGATTGTGAACGATTCTGATGTTTGAATTGCGACGCTGGTGTGAATGTTTTAGACAAACAAAAAAGGCTCCCACAGGAGCCTTTTTTCATAAGCCGATGATGGCTTGGGATGGCTTGAAATGGCTTAAACGCGTTTGCGATATTCGCCGGTACGGGTGTCGATCTCAATCTTGTCACCTTGAGCCACAAAAATGGGCACGCCGATTTCAAAGCCGGTGGCCAGTTTGGCGGGTTTCAACACTTTTCCTGAGGTATCGCCTTTGACGGCTGGCTCGGTCCATTCGATCACGCGTTGCACGCTGGTCGGGACTTCAACCGAGATGGCCTTGCCATCGTAGAAAACGACTTCGAGTTCCATGCCGTCTTCCAGGTAGTTCAGCGCGTCGCCCATGTTTTCGGCTTCGACTTCGTACTGGTTGTATTCTGTGTCCATGCAAACGTACATCGGCTCGGCAAAGTACGAGTAGGTGCATTCTTTTTTGTCCAGAACGATCTGGTCAAATTTGTCGTCAGCACGGAACACTTGCTCGGTATTGAAGGTGCCAATCAGGCTTTTGAGCTTCATGCGCACGGTCGCAGCGCCACGACCACCGCGAGCGTATTCGGTTTTCAGGACGATCATGGGGTCCTTGCCGTGCATGACGACGTTGCCTGCGCGGATTTCTTGAGCGATTTTCATGGCCATAGTGGTACTTCTTGATGCTGTGTGTAGGGGTTTGAAGTAGATTACTTCAGTAAAGCTTTTGATTTTAGCTGTTTTTCTCTGCGAAAGCGATCAGGCTTGCCGTCAAATCGTCTTGGTTGCGTCGTGTTTTGCTTAAATTTTGAGCACTTTGCGCCCAAGATGGCAGGTCAAACGCAGGCCAGCGGGGCGCTTGGTCATTGGTTTCCTTCGTTGTAATAGAGCTTGGATCGGCATTCCAGGCCACATGCGCCAGTTTGAGGGACGCGGGCGCGTTCATCATGTCCAAAAACGCATCCAGCTTTTTGTGGTGTGCACCGTCGGTTTGCGGGTAGATTTGCCAGATGAAGGGTTTGCCAGCCCAGATGGCGCGTACCAAGGAGTCTTCACCGCGTACAAAATTCAGGTCGCAGGCCCATAGCAGGTGGTCATAATCATGCTGGGTGAGTGTGGGTAAGTATGAAATTGATAGCAATATAGGCAACAAATACGCCGGCTTAAGTCGTTTTTTATGCTCTAAAACGGCTTTGACGGCGGCGGTTGCTCGGCCAGCGGTGACGAGCAGGTGGGTGGCGCTTTGTGTCGCCGTGAGCTGGTCGATCAAGGCTTCCAGTGCGGCGGGTTCGTAGCAAAACAGTGAGATGAATCGGGTGTTTTCGATATCCCCCACTTTGTCATTTCCGCGAAGGTGGGAATCTATGGTGGCGCTGGTGGATTCTCGGCCTCGCGGGAATGACGACTCCATCACGTCATTTCTTCCCAAAAGTTGATTCAGCCAAACTGCTCGGTCAAATGCCTTTTGCCGCTCAAACAAATCTGCTTCACGCAGCAAACCACCCGTTCGACCATTAAAACCCGGGTAAAAATATCGTTGTGTCCAACCCGCTGCGGGTCCTGCATGGTGGGTGTAGGGCAGGGTGTGGCTACGCTCGGCGTAGCTTTCAGCGGTCAAATACTCCAGATTAAGCCATACAGGACGATTTTTAGTGCCATTTTTGCCGGTAGCCGATATATTTATTGCCTGAGCTGCTATTAAATAAATAGCAAATTCGCAGCCAAAGGTATCCACCATAACGTCGCCCATGGTCGTCAGAGCGTTTGGGGGTATGCCTTGGCTGCAGTCGATGACCACAACGCCGGGACAGCCAGCCGGTGCCATCCACGTCAGTGCAGACGTGTCATCCAGCCACAACCGCACACGGTGGCCACGTGATGCCAGGTCGCAGCACAGCCGCCAGCAGACGCCGATATCACCAAAGTTGTCGACGACTTTGCAAAAAATATCCCACTTTAATTTGGGGTTGGGTACAAAACTCATGCCCAGATTGTCCACAATACAGCTTATATGTCTGAAATCGATCCATCTGCTGCCGATATTGATGCTGTTGACCCCGCTATTGATCTGTTGACGGGCTTGCCAGTCGCGGTTAAAGCGCATGACGGAGCGCATTCTGAAGCGCTGTTGGCGATGGTGGCCGCTTTGTCGCCGTTGCCCGGCGTATACCGTTATTTCGACGCGAACGGTGATTTGCTCTACGTCGGCAAAGCCATCAATTTGAAGCGCCGCGTCTCCAGCTACTTTCAAAAAGACCATGGTGGCAGCCGCATTGGTCATATGGTCGGCAAAATCACGCGGATGGAGACGACTGTGGTGCGTTCTGAGGCGGAGGCGTTGCTGCTTGAAAACAACCTCATCAAGACGCTGAACCCGAAGTACAACATCCTGTTTCGGGACGATAAGAGCTACCCGTACCTCAAAATCACGGGCAATCGGCTCAGTAAACAAGCGGACAAACAAGCTGTGACCAGCAAGGTCAGCAACGCCATCATCTTCCCCCGCATGGCGTATTACAGGGGCGCGGTGGACAAAAAACACAGCTACTTTGGCCCTTACCCCAACGGCTGGGCGGTAAAAGAGTCGATTTTGCTGCTGCAAAAGGTCTTCATGCTGCGCACCTGTGAAGATTCAGTGTTTGCCAATCGCACCCGGCCGTGCTTGCTGTACCAGATCAAACGTTGCTCGGCGCCGTGTGTGGACCACATCACCCCAGAGGCCTACGCGGCCGACGTGAACCACGCCGAGCAGTTTTTGCGCGGCGAAACGCAGGTAGTGATGCAGACGCTGGAGGCGCAGATGATGGCCTGCGCCGAGCAGCTGGAATTTGAAATGGCGGCCGAACTGCGCAACCGCATCTCTGCGCTGTCCAACATCCTGCACCAGCAGTCGGTTGAAACCACAGGGTCGGACAAGGACGTGGATATTTTGGCCGTCAAAGTGCAGGGCGGCAAAGCCTGCGTGAATTTGGCCATGGTGCGCGGTGGGCGGCATTTGGGCGACAGGCAATATTTCCCGGTGCATGTGGAAGATGCGGCAATTATGGAAAATGCTGCGCATGTGCAATCGACGGACAGCGACGCAGCAGTGCTTAAACCGGTCGAAGTGCTGGTTTTAGAGGCGTTCATCGCCCAGCATTACATCCACGTGCCGATTCCGGCGGCACTGATTACCAGTGTAGAAGTTGATAAAAGCCTGGTCAAAGCGCTGTCTGAGCAAGCGGGCTTCAAGATCAACGCCGTGCACAATCCGCGTGAACAGCGGCGTATCTGGCTGGAGATGGCGCAAAACAACGCGAATATCCAGCTGGCGCGGCTACTCAGCGAAGAAGGCTCGCAGCAAGCGCGAACGCGTGCGCTGGTGGATGCGCTGGAGCTGTCTACCGAGAAAATGGACGATATTGACGCGCTGCGCATCGAGTGTTTTGACATCTCCCACACGGCAGGAGAGGCCACGCAGGCGTCTTGCGTCGTTTTCCATCACCACAAAATGCAAAGCGCCGAGTACCGCCGCTACAACATTGAAGGCATCACCGGTGGTGACGACTACGCCGCCATGCGCCAGGTGCTGGAGCGCCGCTACAGCAAGGTGGTGGAGGCCGACAAGCTGGCGGCCAAAACCGCGGCAGAGTCGGGCACAGAAGCCAAGCGTTTGATGCCTGATTTAGTGCTGATAGACGGCGGCAAAGGCCAGATCAGCACGGCACGCGAGGTGTTTACCACGCTGGGGCTGGATTTGGCACTGCTGGTGGGGGTTGAAAAAGGCGAAGGCCGCAAGGTCGGGCTGGAAGAGCTGGTGTTTGCCGATGGCCGTGAAAAAGTCTATTTGGGCAAAGACGCGGCGGCGTTGATGTTGATTGCGCAAATCCGCGACGAAGCGCACCGTTTTGCCATCACCGGTATGCGCGCCAAACGCGCCAAGGTGCGGGTGGGCGGCAGCAAAATCGAGGAGATTCCCGGTATTGGCCCCAAGCGCCGCGCCAAGCTGCTGCAGCGCTTTGGTGGTATTCGGGGCGTGTCCATGGCCAGTGCAGAAGATATCGCCACGGTGGAGGGCGTCTCCAAGGAATTGGCCGAGACGATTTACCGCGCACTGCACTAAGGTATATTCAATGCCATGGCTTCAACTTCTCGAACTCTCTAACCATTGGCAAAGACGGAAAGATCAACCATGCGCTGTTGTGTCATAGGCGGAGGCGGTTTCATAGGGCGCAATTTGTGCGAGGCCTTGGCTGCATCGGGGCGCGATGTGGTGGCGATCGGCCGCAAGGCAGAGCCGTCGCCAGCTTTTGCCGCTTCGCCCAATTTTGCCAGCGGCCGCATCGCCTACCAGTCCATGGACGTGACCGATATTGCCGCTTTGCGCCCCGTGTTGAGCACCTGCAGCGAAGTGATAGACCTGGCCTACGCCACGGTCCCGCAGACCAGTTTTATCGACCCGATGAACGATTTGCAATCCAACCTGCCCCGCGTGGTGGCCTTGATGAAAGAACTGCAAGACCATCCGCAACTGCGTCGCTTCATCGTGGTGTCATCCGGCGGCACGGTCTATGGGCAGGCGAATCGCTTGCCTATTTCTGAGTATTCCGAGACCGAGCCCTTATCGCCCTACGGTATCACCAAGCTCACGATCGAGCGTTATGCCTTGATGAACCACCGTTTGCATGGACTGCCGGTGGTGGTGGTGCGCCCCGCCAACGCCTATGGCTTGGGGCAGCAGCCATTTATTGGGCAAGGTTTCATCGCCACGGCCATGGGCAATATTTTGGACCGCAAACCAGTCACGGTGTTTGGGGCGCGGGGGACGATACGCGACTACGTGCATGTGCGCGATGTGGCATCGGCCATGGTGGCCGCCCTGCAACTGGGCATCAACGGCGATATCTACAACATCGGCAGCGGTGTGGGCCGCAGCAACCTGGATGTGCTTGATTTGATCCGCCCCTTGGCTCAAGCGCAGCATCTTCAGGTAAATATTACCCACGAAGCCGAGCGCAAGTTTGATGTCACTGCCAATGTGCTGAATTTCGGTCGTTTGCTCAGTTGTACGGGTTGGTTGCCCAAAGTCAGCATGCAAGAGGGGCTGCAGGAGATGTGGGATGACTTTTCTGCCAAGTCTATGGTTTAAAACCAGTTGAGACGAATAATACGACCAAGCCATCCATCAAATCGCGCACAATAGACTTATGTTTCTCACCATTCCTACCATCATGACCTGGACGCGCATTGTCGCGATTCCGCTCATTATTGGTGTTTTTTATCTGCCGCTGGACGAGCAAAGTAAAAATTTGGTGGCCACGGTGATGTTTGTGGTGTTTGCCTGGACGGACTGGCTGGATGGTTTCCTCGCTCGCAAATTGAATCAAACCTCCGCTTTCGGTGCTTTTTTAGACCCGGTGGCCGACAAAATCCTGGTATGTGCTGCACTTTTGGTGCTGGTGCACCTCAAGCGAGTGGATGTTTTTGTGGCCCTCATCATCATTGGCCGCGAGATTGCGATTTCTGCCTTGCGCGAGTGGATGGCTCAAATTGGAGCCGCCAAAAGCGTGGCCGTCCACATGATTGGCAAGTTGAAAACGGTAGCTCAAATGGTTGCCATTCCATTTTTATTGTTTGACGGTAAGCTTTTTGGCATCATAGACACAAGTTTGTGGGGGACATGGCTGATTTGGGTTGCGGCGATTCTTACTATTTGGTCGATGATCTACTATCTGCAAAAAGCCATCCCTGAAATCCGTGCCCGTGTGAAGTAGCTTTTAAGTGTTTCACCCTCAGTTTTAAATTTATAAGTTCATCAGGTAATCACAGATTAAAAACGACTAGAATCTGCATTTCGCTCAAATAAAATGGCACGTTCAGTCGTGGTGCCTGGTTGCCAAAATATAAAAAAAATCATTCCGAGACAACATATTCATACTTTCGAAGAGGACATTACTGTGAACAAATCTGAACTCATTGAGCACATCGCTGTACAATCCGACATATCCAAAGCAGCGGCGACGCGCGCCTTGGAGGCTGTGATTGGCGCGGTTAAAACAACGCTAAAAAAAGGCAACTCTGTCTCATTGGTCGGTTTTGGCACATTCGCAGTTACCAAACGTGCGGCGCGTGTTGGTCGCAACCCTCGCACTGGCGATTCGATTAAAATCAAGGCTGCTAAAGTTCCCAAGTTTCGTCCAGGCAAAGCGTTAAAAGACGCTTTGAACTGATAAGCGTATTGGTTTAGATGGGGTGCTTAGCTCAGTTGGTAGAGCGGCGCCTTTACACGGCGTAGGTCGGCGGTTCGAGCCCGTCAG
>JAYVJL010000170.1:0-5086 GCA_043769295.1 Polaromonas sp.
TTAAATCTCGCACCTGCTACAAACCCCTTCAATTCGGAGAAGAACATGATCGAACTCAAAAACGTTTCCAAGTGGTACGGCCCCGTGCAAGTGCTGAACAACTGCACAACCAGCATCAAAAAAGGCGAGGTTGTTGTGATTTGCGGCCCGTCTGGCTCAGGCAAATCCACCTTGATCAAAACCATCAACGCCCTAGAGCCTTTCCAAAAGGGTGAGATTTTTGTTGATGGCCTGGCTGTTCACGACCCCAAAACCGACCTGCCCAAGCTGCGCAGCCGGGTCGGCATGGTGTTTCAAAACTTTGAGTTGTTCCCACATTTCAGCGTGACCGAAAATTTGACCATTGCCCAGATCAAAGTACTGGGACGCAGCCCCGAAGAAGCCAAAACGCACGGCTTGAAATATCTGGACCGCGTCGGCTTGATGGCCCACAAAGACAAGTTCCCAGGCCAGCTCTCTGGCGGCCAGCAGCAACGTGTGGCGATTGCGCGTGCGCTCAGCATGGACCCGATCGCCATGTTGTTCGACGAGCCCACCTCAGCCCTGGACCCTGAAATGGTCGGCGAAGTGCTGGATTGCATGATGGGTTTGGCGGTAGAAGGCATGACCATGATGGTCGTCACCCACGAAATGGGTTTCGCCAAAAAGGTCGGCAGCCGTGTCATCTTCATGGACGTGGGTGGCAAAATTCTGGAAGACTGCTCAAAAGACGAATTCTTCAGCCATCCCGAGAACCGCCAGCCCCGCACCAAAGAATTTCTGAACAAGATTTTGTCGCATTGATAGGACTGTTTCACATTAAAAAGGACACCCTGAGGTGTCCTATTTTTTGAGACAATAGACTCATGATCAAAACCCCGAATACGACGCCGACGACAAACCTGACAATCACCCGTCCGGACGACTGGCACCTGCATGTGCGCGACGGCGATGCGCTGTATACCGTGGTGCCGCATACAGCCGCCCAATTTGGCCGCGCCATCATCATGCCGAACCTGCGTCCACCGGTCACCACCGCCGCGCAAGCGCTGGCTTACAAGGCACGCATCCAGGCCGCCGTGCCCGCAGGTGTGAACTTTGAGCCGCTGATGACCCTGTATTTGACCGACAACCTGCCGGCAGACGAGATCAAGCGTGCCAAAGACGCGGGCATCGTCGCCGCGAAACTTTACCCCGCCGGTGCAACCACCAACAGCGACGCCGGCGTGACCGACCTGCGCAAGACCTACAAAACACTGGAAGCGATGCAACGTGAAGGCCTGCTCTTGTTGGTGCATGGTGAAGTCACCTCTCCCGAGATTGACTTGTTCGACCGTGAAGCCGTCTTTATCGACACGCAGTTGATCCCGCTACGCCGCGATTTCCCTGAACTCAAAATCGTTTTTGAGCACATCACCACCAAAGAAGCTGCGCAATATGTGCGTGATGCAGATCAATTCACCGCAGCCACCGTCACGGCACACCACCTGCTGTACAACCGCAACGCCATTTTCACCGGCGGCATCCGGCCGCATTACTACTGCCTGCCGGTCCTCAAACGCGAGACACACCGGCTCGCCTTGGTCGAAGCTGCCACCAGCGCAGGGAAAGGAAGTGCCAAATTTTTCCTGGGCACCGACAGCGCCCCCCACCCCGCCCACCTGAAAGAACACGCCACCGGCTGCGCGGGTTGCTACACCGCACATGCGGCGATCGAGATGTACGCCGAAGTCTTCGATGCGGCCGGTGCACTGGACCATTTGGAAGCTTTCGCCAGCTTCAACGGCGCTGATTTTTACGGCTTGCCGCGCAATAAAGACACCATCACATTGGTCAAGGAAAGCTGGACACCGCCAGAAAGCTTTGTCTTTGGCGAAGCCGCACTCAAACCACTGCGCTCTGGGGAAGCCTTGCCTTGGCGCATGGTTTAGAGGCCATTGATTGGTCAGCCCCGTGGCTGGCCCATTTGCGGGACAAGGGTGAGTTTGCAGCACAGCAAGCCCGAGGTGATACGCCGCTGCATGACACACTGAACCACTGTTTGACCAGTCCAGTGCGCTTTGTACCGCAAAGCAGTTTGCCCAACGGCGTGGCTTATGAGCAGTTTATTTTTGACACCCGGCAATGCCCCACGCGTGATGGCCTGCACGATTTTTTCAACGCCTTGTACTGGGACCAGTTCCCCCATATCAAAGCGCGGCTCAACCAGCTGCAAGCCGAGCAAATCGCCCAGCTGGGCTCGGCCACCCAAGGCGGCGCTGTACGTGGATCGGTGCGTGACGCCTTGACGGTTTTTGACGAGAATGGCGCGTTGCTCATCGCCCCGCCGGCGCTGTGGGATGCCTTGATCGCGATGGACTGGCAGCGCCTGTTTGTCACCTTGCGCCCTTTGTGGCAACAAGCGCGGCTCATCCCCTTTGGCCACGCTTTGCTGGAAAAGCTGGTTCAGCCCAGAAAGCCCATCACCGCTCACGTTTACAGAGGACAGTTTACTACTAAAAATATAGCTGACAATGTAATAAATACGCCGGCTACAGCTCAGATTTATCCTGGTTTAGATACATGGATCGCTGCAGATTTGTCGGCCGACAAATTGGCGACCAAGCCGTTTGCACCTTTACCCATTTTGGGTATTCCAAACTGGTGGGCAGCCAATGAAGATCCGAATTTTTACAAGGATGACAGCGTGTTCCGACGCCCGCGCTGAGACACACCGTGACGTTTACCATGACATTCCCCGCAATTCCCATAACTTTTATCGGATTTACCGGATAAAACTTGATTTCTGGCCACTTGCCCCTACTATTCGCCACATCGGCCTGCATTCCCAACTTTTGGCCTTTTTGAAAGAACCCATGAAACGTATTTTTCTGTTTATTTTGACCAACCTGGCCGTGATGGTCGTTTTGGGCCTGGTCACCAGTATTTTTGGCTTGAACCGCTACATCGGCCCCAATGGCGTGGCGCTGGGCCCGCTCCTGGGCTTTTCACTGGTGATGGGTTTTGGTGGCGCAATTATTTCGCTGCTGATCAGCAAACCCGTCGCCAAATGGAGCCAGGGCGTCAAAATTATCAACGAGCCACAAAATGCCGACGAGGCGTGGATTGTGCAAACCGTGCGCCAATTTGCCGACAAAGCCGGCATTGGCATGCCTGAAGTGGGTATTTACGAAGGTGCGCCCAACGCTTTTGCAACTGGTGCGTTTAAAAACTCGGCTTTGGTGGCCGTATCGACCGGTTTGTTGCAGGGCATGACCCGGGAAGAAGTCGAAGCCGTCATCGGCCACGAAATCGCCCACGTCGCCAACGGCGACATGGTGACCATGACCCTGATCCAGGGCGTGATGAACACCTTTGTGGTGTTTGCCAGCCGAGTGATAGGCTCTTTGGTGGATGGTGCCATGCGCAAAGGCAGCGACAGTTCCGGCCCCGGCATTGGCTACATGATCACCACCCTGGTGCTGGACATTGTGTTTGGCTTCCTGGCCAGCATCGTCGTGGCCTGGTTTTCACGCCACCGCGAGTTCCGCGCTGATGCCGGTGCCGCCAAATTGATGGGGCGTAGCCAGCCGATGATCCATGCCTTGCAGCGCTTGGGTGGCATGACACCGGGTGAACTGCCAAAGAGCATGGCGGCCATGGGCATTGGCGGCAGCATGGGCGCCTTGTTCAGCACCCACCCACCGATGGAAGAGCGCATTGCGGCGCTACAAAATCCGCAAGCTTAAACCCGCAAGCTTGATTAGTCTTTGCCCAGCAGGCTGAGCGCTACGGCCTCAGCCACCTTGATGCCATCCACGCCGGCGGACAAAATCCCGCCTGCGTAGCTGGCCCCCTCACCCGCCGGAAACAAGCCCCGCACGTTGAGGCTTTGAAAATCCTCACCCCGCGTGATTTTCAATGGCGATGAGGTGCGGGTTTCCACCCCGGTCAGCACCGCATCGGGCAAATCAAAGCCTTTGATCTTTTTGCCAAACGCCGGAATCGCCTCGCGGATTGCTTCAATCGCATAGCTGGGCAAGGCCGATGCAAGATCACCCAATTTCACGCCCGGTTTGTACGAGGGTTCAACACTGCCCAGCACGGTTGACGCTCTGGCTTTGACAAAATCACCCACCAACTGGCCGGGCGCTTCGTAGGTGCTGCCACCGAGCAGGTAGGCGTTGGATTCAAGCGTTCGTTGCAGCGCAATGCCTGCTAATGGATGCACCGCCTGAGCCGCAGTTTTGGAGGTGTTGACCGTGCCCAAGGTGGCGGCAAAGGTCGCCGCATCCGTCGGAAAATCTTCCGGCATGATGCCCACCACAATACCGGCATTGGCATTGCGTTCATTGCGCGAGTACTGGCTCATGCCGTTGGTCACCACCCGCCCCACCTCGCTGGTCGCCGCCACCACGGTGCCGCCCGGGCACATGCAAAAGCTGTACACCGCGCGGCCGTTTTTGGCGTGGTGTACCAGTTTGTAATCCGCCGCACCCAACAACGGGTGCCCAGCATGGCGACCCCAGCGGGCGCGATCGATCAGGCTTTGCGGGTGTTCGATCCGAAAACCAATCGAAAAAGGCTTGGCTTCCATATAGACACCGCGCTCAAACAGCATCGTGAAGGTGTCGCGTGCGCTGTGACCCAAGGCCAGCACGGCTTGCCGGGTCGGGAGTTCGTAGCTTTGTTGCGTAGCCAGATCAAGCACCGTCAGCCCTTGCAAGTGGCCGTTCTCAATCTGCACATCGGTCACCCGCTGCTCAAACCGCACTTCGCCACCCAGCGCGATGATCTGCGCCCGCAGGTTTTCCACCACTTTGACCAGTTTGAAGGTGCCGATGTGTGGGTGCGCATCGACCAGAATCTCTTCCGGTGCGCCGGCTTGCACAAACTCATGCATCACCTTGCGCCCCAGATGGCGCGGGTCTTTAATCTGGCTGTAGAGCTTGCCGTCCGAGAAGGTACCCGCACCGCCTTCGCCAAACTGCACATTGCTTTCGGGGTGCAGCTGGTTTTTACGCCACAAACCCCAGGTGTCTTTGGTCCGTTCGCGGACTTTTTTACCGCGCTCCAGCACAATCGGTTTGAAGCCCATCTGCGCCAACACCAAGGCGGCAAAAATGCC
>JAYVJL010000171.1:0-2979 GCA_043769295.1 Polaromonas sp.
ACTGGATGCTTGAACAGTAGTTTATATCAACTCATTAAATTAAATAAAGCTTTTTTTAGTCAGTTTAATTGACTAATTGTTTTATGATGAGGCATGGCTACACAACCACTGAAACAGACACCCATATCCGCACCCGCCTCCTCACCCGCGCTAGGTTGGCGGCAAACCCAGTTAGGGCGATTGCTAGGGCACGCATTGCGCCGTTGTGACGCGCGGGTGCTGACGCTGATGGCGCACAACATGGATGTGCCGCTGGCGCTGTCCAACCTCGCGGCGCGTGGGCAGGTGACGGCAGCGCACGTCCACATCACGCGGCATTTGCCGCTGGAGGGGGCACGATTGTCTGAGTTGGCGCAGAGCGCAGGCGTCACCAAGCAGGCGATGGGCGACTTGGTGACGCAATGCGAAGCCTGGGGTTTGGTGACGCGCATGCTGGATACCGTGGACAAACGGGCACGCAAAGTCGCGTTTACCGCCGATGGCCTGCTCTGGCTAGCAGCTTTTGAAACGGCGGTGACACAGGCGGAGACGGAGTTCAAGGCGGCGGTGGGGACGGATGTGGCGCTGGTGGTCAACCTGGGGCTGGAGGCTTACGGTTCGGGCTATCTTTAGTCAAGCTATTGACGGTTATGATTGCGCGCTCTGCCGTCTGAAATCCCTTTTTTTTCCTTCTTTCCATCCTCTTTCCCCCATGTCCTCCCTCTCATCCTCCGGCCTGAACCTTGCGCAGCAAGAAGCGGTGAACTACATGCACGGGCCGTGCCTGGTGTTGGCGGGCGCGGGGTCGGGCAAAACGCGGGTGATCACCCACAAAATCGGACGATTGATCCAAAGCGGCATGGCGGCTAAAAACATCGCCGCCATCACCTTCACCAACAAAGCCGCCGCCGAGATGCGTGAGCGGGCGCGGCAGCTGATCGGCAGGCCGGCCAAAGATGTGGTGATCTGCACCTTTCACGCGTTGGGCGTGCGCATGTTGCGGCAGGATGGCGCAGCGATGGGTTTGAAACCTCAATTTTCGATTCTGGACACCGACGATGTAACCAGTATTTTGAAAGACGCAGGCGGCACGGTCGATGCGGCGACAGCGCGCTCCTGGCAATGGATCATCAGCGGCTGGAAAAGTGCCGGTCTGAACGCAGAGATGGCGTTGCTGCAGGCCAAGGACGACAACGAACGCATCATCGCCAAGGTGATGGCGAGCTATGAAGAGCGGCTGAGTGCGTTTCAGGCGGTGGATTTTGACGATTTGATCGGCATGCCGCTCAAGCTGCTGCAAAACCATGAGGACGTCAGGCAGAAGTGGCAAGCCCAGATGGGGCATGTGCTGGTGGATGAGTACCAGGACACTAACGCCACGCAGTACGAAGTTTTAAAGCTCTTGGTCGGCGACAAAGCCCGTTTCACCACCGTGGGCGACGATGACCAGTCCATCTACGGCTGGCGCGGCGCGACGCTGGACAATCTGCGCAAGCTGCCGGTGGATTTCCCGAACCTCAAAGTCATCACGCTGGAGCAAAACTACCGCTCTACAGGTGCAATTTTGCGGGCGGCCAACAACGTCATCGGCCCCAACCCCAAACTCTTCCCCAAAAACCTGTGGAGCGACCTGGGTGAGGGCGAGCCGGTGCGGGTGGTGGATGCGGACACCGAAGAACACGAAGCCGAGCGTGCCGTGGCGCGGATTCAATCATTGCGCTCGGGGATGACAGTGTTAGCTGCGGCGGGCGACCATGCCGCAGCGCAGAGCCGCCTCAAGCAAGGCACGCCACCCTTGGGGGGCAGCGCAGCACACGAAGCGGCAAGCGTGGGGGCAGGAGTTCAGCAGTACAAAGAATTGAAAGATTTTGCGATTTTGTACCGCGCGAATCATCAGGCAAAAACTTTTGAAAAGGCGCTGCGCAAGGCAAATATCCCCTACAAAGTCTCCGGTGGGCAAAGCTTTTTTGACCGTGCGGAGATCAAAGACTTGTGCGCCTGGTTTCGGCTGTGGGTCAACAATGACGATGACCCGGCCTTCATGCGCGCCATCACCACACCCAAGCGCGGTATCGGACACCAAACGCTGCAGCAGCTGGGGAGTTTTTCTAGCAGCTACAAAGTCAGCTTGTTTGAAGGTCTGTTTTTGTCTTCACTCAGCTCCGTGGTCAGCACCCGCGCTGTCGGCAGCCTGCATGAATTTGGCCGCTACATCAACGACCTGGAATACCGCGCCAGCCAGACCAGCGGTGTGGAGGATTGCGCGGCCTTTTTGAAGGACTGGCTGAAAGAAATCGGCTACGAAAAACACCTTTACGACGGCGAAGACTCCGAGACACTGGCCGCTGCGCGCTGGACCAATGTGCTGGATTTTTGCGACTGGATGTCCAAGCGCTGCGGCGGCGAGATTGACGACACGGCGGGTGTGAGCACTGAAAACGAGAAAAAAAGCCTGCTGGAAGTGGCACAGACCATCGCTTTGCTGTCAACCATCAGCGAACGGGAGAAAGACCAAAACGTCGTGACTCTGTCCACCCTGCACGCCGCCAAAGGGCTGGAGTGGCCGCATGTGATGCTGGTGGGCGTGACGGAGGGCATGCTGCCCTTCAAACTGGAAGACAAAAACAAAGGCGCGGCAGGTCAGGGTGGCTCATCCATCGAGCATGAATCCGCCAACGACGACATCGCCACCCGCCTGCAGGAAGAGCGCCGGCTGATGTACGTGGGCATCACCCGCGCCCAGCGCAGCCTCGCGGTGAGCTGGACCAAGCGCCGCAAGAAAGGGCGGGAGATGATCACCGCCCTGCCCAGCCGCTTCATTGCCGAGATGGGACTGGACAAAACAACGGTGAAAGAAGACCCGCGTGAGAAGCTCAAAGCGCTGCGGGCCGAGTTTGCTAAAAAGGCACTGGACGCCAGCTTGGCCAACTGATCAGACCAGTCAAGGCAGGTGTTGGTAACGCTTCGCCAAGTCTAAAAAAGTCGCCAGTTGTGGGTCTT
>JAYVJL010000172.1:0-4633 GCA_043769295.1 Polaromonas sp.
AAAATACGCCCTTCCTCACCAATCACCGTCTATCGCCGATAATAGGGGCATGTCAAAAATAATACTCACCCCTGCACAGCGCAAAACACACCGCGCTGAAGCACACCACCTCGACCCTGTGGTCATGATTGGCAACGATGGCTTGTCTGCCGCTGTGACCAAAGAAGTCAACGCCTCGCTCAATGCTCATAGTTTGATCAAAATCCGTGTTCTGGGGGATGACCGCGTCGCCCGCGAAGCCATGTTTCAAACCCTGGCGGATGAACTGAGCGCAGCACCGATTCAACACATCGGCAAGCTGCTGGTGTTGTGGCGCCCGATTCCTGATGTCAAAAAAGAACGCTCGGACGACGAAGACCGCATGGCGGGTCCACGCGACTTCAAGGTGCTGAAGTACAGCAGCCGTGGCGGTCAGCGCCCTGAAGTCAAAACCCTGCGCGTCTTGGGTAACCAGCGTTTAACGCAAGGCGGCAAAGTCAAACGTGCGCAACCGAAGCAAACATCGGTCAAAAAACGCAGTCAGACGTAGGCTGTAGCAGGAAAATGGTTAATCAGAGACTGGCTATACAGAAGTCAGTCATTTTTGCGGAAATACGGCCAGTTTGTAGAGCACCACGCCGGAGCACAGCCATTGCAGCAGGTACATGGCGCTGCCCACGGCATGCCAGAACATCAAATTTTCCCGGGCGACAATTCTGGGAGACACACCAAAAGTCACCAGCAAAGCCAGCAACATGCCTGTCACTACAAAAATAGTAGCACCATAGGGATGTTTTACGCCGGCTGTAGGCATATTTGACTCTTTTTTAATGCCCAGCAACAGCATCAACAGCATGGCGCAGGCAATCGATACCCAAGTCTGCGCCGCAAACAATTGCGCCGCCATATTGCCGGCCATGGCTGGCGTGGCCAATTTGCTGAACAGCATGGGGACGACGAAAAACCCCAAAGTTGTCAGACTACCCCACCACAAAGCTGCCGCAAAGGCTGCCAAAACCGCTTGCCATCGAGGCAGATCCATCGCACTCATGATTCAAATCATGTGAAATTAAACGTAACGAACATTCACAATTTCATAATGCTTGACGCCACCCGGCGCTAGCACTTCAGCGGTATCGCCTTCTCCCTTGCCAATCAAAGCGCGTGCAATAGGGCTGCCAATGTTGACCAAACCGAGCTTGATGTCCGCTTCATCCTCACCCACGATCTGGTAGGTGACCTGGTTGCCGGTATCTTCCGCTTCCAAATCGACTGTTGCGCCAAACACGACTTTGCCATCTGCATTCAGTGCCGCCGGGTCAATGATTTGTGCGACAGACAGCTTGCCATCGACCTCCAAAATACGGCCTTCGATGAAACCCTGGCGGTCCTTGGCGGCTTCGTATTCGGCGTTTTCGCTCAAATCGCCCTGTGCACGCGCTTCAGAAATGGCGGCGATGACCGACGGACGATCCACTGTTTTCAGTCGGTGCAACTCCGCCTTGAGGATTTCAGCGCCGCGTTTGGTGATAGGAAAAGTAGCCATGATCGAATTGAACTGTGTATAAAAAGAAACCGCCGAACGGTGAGGTTCGGCGGAATGTGGATTCATTATGCCGCGATTGCGGCTATTTGTCAGCCTGTGTTTCAGTCTGTGTGTTATGCCTGTTACATCCAGCCATGCTCAGGCCGTTAGGTATGCGTCAATTGGGCATGCATTTCCTGCACCGAAATCACGCCCAGCTTGTCCATGAACTTCATGCCTTCAACGGCGGCTTCTGCACCAAAAATGGTGGTGAAGGTGGTGACACGCGCCAAGAGCGACGAAGTTCGGATGGCACGTGAATCGGCAATCGCATTGCGGCGCTCTTCCACGGTGTTGATGACCATCGCAATTTCGTTGTTTTTAATCATGTCAACCACGTGCGGACGGCCTTCGGTCACTTTGTTGACCACGGTGCAGGGCACGCCGGCGGCAGAAATGGCGGCAGAGGTGCCTTTGGTCGCAACGATCACAAAATTCATCGCCACCAAAGCACGGGCGATCTCGACAGCACGGGCCTTGTCGCTGTTTTTAACGGTCAAAAACACCTTTTTCACGGCGTCAGTAGCACGAGGCAGTTTGGTACCCGCACCAAGCTGGGCTTTGACAAAAGCTTCGCCAAAGGTTTTGCCCACGCCCATGACTTCGCCGGTGGACTTCATTTCAGGCCCCAGAATCGTATCGACACCCGGGAACTTGACGAAGGGGAAAACCGCTTCTTTGACGCTGAAATAGGGTGGCGTTACTTCTGCGCCAATACCTTGCGCATCCAGCGATTGCCCAACCATGCAACGCGCTGCCACTTTGGCCAGCTGCACGCCGGTTGCTTTGGACACAAACGGCACGGTACGCGAAGCGCGAGGGTTTACCTCCAGCACGTAGATGACATCTTTGCCTTCGATTTGTTGGATCGCAAACTGCACATTCATCAAACCTACCACATTCAAGGCTTTGGCCATGGCGGCGGTCTGGCGCTTGATTTCAACAATGGTGGTGGCCGCCAGGTAATACGGTGGCAAGGAGCAAGCCGAATCCCCACTGTGCACGCCCGCTTGTTCAATGTGCTCCATCACACCGCCAATGAAGACGCGGCCGGTGTGGTCGCGTACGGCGTCCACATCACACTCGATAGCGTCGTTCAAAAAACGATCCAGCAAAACCGGTGAATCGTGGCTGACCTTGACCGCTTCGCGCATGTAGCGCTCAAGGTCACGCTGCTCATGGACGATTTCCATCGCACGGCCACCCAGCACATAGCTAGGGCGCACGACGAGCGGGTAGCCCAAAGTCGCGGCTTTTTCGAGCGCTTCAGGTTCGGTACGGGCCGTCGCGTTCGGCGGTTGCTTCAAGTCCAGTTCGCGCAAAAGCGCTGAAAAACGCTCGCGGTCTTCCGCTGCATCGATCATGTCTGGCGTGGTGCCGATGATCGGCACACCGTTAGCCTCCAGAGCCAGCGCCAACTTCAAGGGCGTTTGACCGCCGTATTGGACGATCACGCCATCAGGCTTCTCAATCGCGACGATTTCCAGCACGTCTTCCAGCGTCACCGGCTCGAAATACAGACGGTCAGACGTGTCGTAATCGGTCGAGACGGTTTCAGGGTTGCAGTTGACCATGATGGTTTCGTAACCGTCTTCGCGCAAGGCCATGGCGGCGTGGACGCAGCAGTAGTCAAACTCAATGCCCTGGCCGATGCGGTTCGGGCCACCGCCCAGCACCATGATTTTCTTTTTGTCCGTCGGTGCGGCTTCACATTCGCTGCCAGCGGCTTCGTAGGTGGAATACAGGTAAGCCGTGTTCGACGCAAACTCCGCTGCGCAGGTGTCCACGCGCTTGTAGACGGGGCGCACATTGGCCGCATGGCGGGCTTCGCGAATCTTTGTGTCCGTGGTACGCAATTGCTTGGCCAGCCGGCGATCTGAAAAACCCTTCTGCTTCAAAATGCGTAGCGTGACAGCATCAATTTTATCGAGCGAAGTGGTTTCCAGTTCCAGCTCGATTTTGACGATTTCTTCAATTTGCACCAAAAACCACGGGTCGATTTTGGTCAAGGCAAACACCTCTTCCACGCTCATACCCAAGGCAAAAGCATCACCCACGTACCAGATACGTTCCGGGCCGGGGGCACCCAGCTCTTTTTCAAGTACTTCGCGGTCCTGGGTTTTTTCATTCATGCCGTCCACGCCGACTTCCAAACCGCGCAGGGCTTTTTGGAACGACTCCTGGAAGGTGCGGCCCATGGCCATCACCTCGCCGACAGACTTCATCTGCGTGGTTAAACGTGAGTCTGCCGTGGGAAATTTTTCAAAGGCAAAACGCGGGATTTTGGTGACCACGTAGTCGATGCTGGGCTCAAAACTCGCCGGAGTCAGCCCACCCGTGATCTCGTTGCGCAACTCATCCAGCGTGTAGCCGCAAGCCAGCTTGGCGGCGACTTTGGCAATCGGGAAGCCCGTTGCTTTAGACGCCAAGGCGCTGGAACGTGATACGCGCGGGTTCATTTCAATCACCACCATGCGGCCATCAACCGGGTTGATGGAGAATTGCACATTGGATCCACCGGTGTCGACGCCGATCTCGCGCAGCACCGCCAAGGAGGCATTGCGCAGGATTTGGTATTCTTTGTCTGTCAAGGTCTGCGCTGGTGCAACGGTGATGGAGTCGCCGGTGTGCACGCCCATCGGGTCCAGGTTTTCAATGGAACAGACGATGATGCAGTTGTCCGCCTTGTCGCGCACCACTTCCATCTCGTACTCTTTCCAGCCGAGCAAGGATTCTTCAATCAGCAACTCGTTGGTTGGAGAGGCTTCCAGACCACGCTTGCAAATCTCTTCGAACTCTTCCGCGTTGTAGGCGATACCACCACCCGTGCCACCCAGCGTGAAACTGGGGCGAATGACGGTCGGGAAACCCAATGTTTTTTGCACATCCCACGCATCCGCCATGCTGTGCGCGATGCCGGAGCGGGCAGAACCAAGACCAATTTTGGTCATCGCGTCTTTGAACTTCAGGCGGTCTTCGGCTTTGTCGATGGCCTCTGGCGTGGCACCAATCAGCTCGATCGGCTTGCCGGTTGCAGCGCCCGTGTACTTTTGCAACACGCCGTGGTGC
>JAYVJL010000173.1:0-3211 GCA_043769295.1 Polaromonas sp.
TCGTTTGGCACACGGCGGGTGAAGGACATGCTTATCGCCATCAAATACGGCGGTGTGGTTTGACGGCTGGAGCAGGTTCCAGCATTCATGTCTGGCGAATCGCCTATTCGGGCGCTCTGAACCTGGCCAGCCTCGGCTTTGGCTCCACTTTGGGCGATGGGCGTTGGCACACGGGCGCACCACAATCGCCGCAAATCGTCTACGCCGCCAGCAGCCGCGCGCTGTGCCAGCTTGAAAAACGGGTGCATTGCAACGGCGCAGCGCCTAAAAACATGGCGTTGATGCGGCTAGAGCTGCCCGAAAACGCGGTCATACTGGACGCTGAAAACTTGGGATTGCCGCCCGATTGGCGTGCCCTGCAAGCCAAAACGCAGCAATTGGGCATGAAGTGGCTGGCGTCCAAAACCAGTCTGGGGCTGTGGGTGCCGTCGTTTGTCGAGCCAGCGGAGCGCAACCTGCTGATCAATCCTGTGGATGCGGATTACGCCAAGATCAAACTGGTGGTTGAGAAAAACCCGTTTGTTTTCGACCCACGGTTGTTTTAGGTCGATTAACGACAAATTTTGATGAATTTCGGCAAATTGCACTGACTTATGAGTAAAATTCGACTCTAGCCGGCGTATTTATTGCCTAAACAGCTATTAAATATATAGCAATAATCAACTTCTTACAGCAACTCACACAAGTCAGTCAGACTTTTGACATGTCGCAGTGACTGGTGGTGCGGCTCGGGTTGCTCATGCGGCCAGTCTTTGCCTTCGCGGTTGAGCCAAGCGGCGTGCATACCGGATTGCAGGGCACCCACGGCATCCAACGCGCTGTCGTCGCCGACGTGGAGCACGTTGGCGACGGAGACGCCCACTGCTGCGGCTGCGGCTTTGAAGATGCGCGGGTCGGGCTTGGCGATGCCGAATTCACCGGCGCTGATGGCCCCTTTGAAGTAACGGGCCAGACCGACGCGCTGAATATCGGCATTGCCGTTGGAGATGGCGATGAGGGGGTAGCGGGCGGCGAGGTATTCCAGGGCGGGCAAGGCGTCGTCAAACAGCTCGACCTTGTGGCGGGCTTCAAAAAACACCTCAAAAGCGGTTTTGGCCAGCGCCGGGTCGTCGCCACCGGCCAATAAAGCACGGCGTATGCCCTCTTGGCGCAAGAAGCTGAAATCATGGGCCATGTGCGGGAAGTCGGCGACCAGGCTGTCGCGCTTGGCACGCATGCTCTCGGGTGTGTCAAGCAAGACGGCTGTGTTGGGCACATTGGCCGCAAGCCAGTCATGCAAAGCAGCTTCTGCCTTGCGGATGGTGGGCCAAACGGGCCAGAGCGTGTCGTCCAAATCCAGGGTGATGGCTTTGATGGTGCCGCGCAGGGGATAAGTAGCGGAGGTAACTGAGGTAACTGACATAACAGACGGTGGAATAGGTGATTGCATAGCACTGGATAATAGAACAAAGATGATAAAAAAAATGATTAGCGAGCAGCGCCCCGCCGAACACCCCCTGCCCTGGCTGGAGCCGGGCGACACCTTCCCCCCGGTGACGCAGGCGCGCGGCGCGGACAGCAGCTTGCCGGGGCTGCTGGCTGCGGGCGGTGCGCTGGATGTGAGTACGCTGACATCGGCCTACGCGCGCGGCATCTTCCCTTGGTTCAGCGAAGGACAGCCGATTTTATGGTGGAGCACCGACCCGCGAATGGTCCTGAAGATGGCGGATTTCAAACTGCACCCATCACTTAAAAAGACCTTGAACAAGTTTCGCTCAGGTTTCAATGGCAGCCTGGACTGCGAAGTACGGTTTGATACGGCTTTTAAGCAGGTCATCAACGCCTGCGCTTCCAGCGTACGCGATGGTCAGCGCGGGACGTGGATTGTGCCGCAAATGGTTGATGCCTACATCGCGTTGCACCACGCGGGTTTTGCACACAGCGTCGAGACCTGGGTGAATGGCGAGCTGGTCGGCGGGCTGTATTGCGTCAACATGGGCAGCGCGGTCTTTGGGGAATCGATGTTTGCGCACGCGACGGACGCGTCCAAAATCGCCCTCGCCGCTTTGGTGTGCTTTTGCCGTGCGAATGGGGTCGCCATGATCGATTGTCAGCAAAAAACGTCGCATTTAGCCTCTTTGGGAGCACGGGAAATGCCAAGAAGCGAATTTGTGGCCTACATTAACCATCAACTCAACCACCAGCAGGGCAACACGACAAGAAAACCGCCACTGAATTGGCGTTTTGATCCGCAGCTTTGGCACGAATTACTGCCGAATCGGCTATAACCCAAGAATAAGCCGAAGACGAAACCAAACCATGTCGCAACTCAAAGACCTGCCGCCCCAGACCCTGCAGTTTTACGCTACAGCGCCCTATGCGTGCAGCTATCTGGAGGACAAACAAGCGCGTTCGCAGGTGGCCACGCCGAGTTATTTGATTCGCAACGACACCTACACTGAGCTGGTGACCCAGGGTTTCAGGCGCAGCGGCATGTTTACTTACCGCCCCCAATGCGATGATTGCCATGCTTGCGTGCCGCTACGGGTGCTGGTGGACACGTTTGAACCCACACGCAGCCAGCGCCGATCGGCCACACAGCACCGCCAGCTGCAAGCGCAGGTGCTCCCTTTGGGTTTTGAAGCCGCCCATTACCAGTTGTACCTGCGCTACCAAGCCAGCCGGCATGCGGGTGGTGGCATGGACCACGACAGCATCGACCAATACACCCAGTTTTTACTGCAAAGCCGCGTCGACACACGTTTAGTGGCCTTTCATGAGACCTTGGCCGATGGCTCGGCAGGTGATTTGAAAATGGTGAGCATTTTGGACGTGCTGAATAATGGTATTTCAGCGGTGTACACGTTTTATGAACCTGAATTAGCCGCCAGCTATGGCACGTATTGTGTGATGTGGCAAATTGCGCAGGCTAAAAAACTGGGCTTGCCGCATGTGTACCTCGGCTACTGGATCGATCAAAGCCTAAAAATGCGCTACAAAACGCGCTTTAGTCCGCACGAGGTGCTGCAAAACGGATGCTGGACTCTGGCAGGTTGACTGGTGACTTGAAATACAAAATTTCACATGGTAAAATTATGTTTTATGGTACGTGGGGTGTAAAAATCCCAGCCTGCCATCGCAGCCTACCCGTTAGTTATTGCGTCATTGAGTCAAACAAATGCCCAAATCAGAAGATAAACCCGTCAAGTCAAGCAACGTGACACCCACCATC
>JAYVJL010000174.1:0-12247 GCA_043769295.1 Polaromonas sp.
AAAAAATATGGCGGAAGCGGTGAGATTCGAACTCACGAACAGATCACTCCGTCGCCGGTTTTCAAGACCGGTGCCTTCAACCGCTCGGCCACGCTTCCAAGCTTAGTATTCTAGCTTGCGTTTATGGCGTTTTCAGCATTCCTTTGGTCTCAGTGAAGGAAACAACGTCTTTGAACTCACAATTTTTCATTTTTGTCTCTTAATCCCCTCAGTTGTTTATGCCAAGGTCTTGATTTTCACCAATCCCGTCGCTAAGGCCGTGCCGCATACCACCACACAGCCACACGCAATCATCCATAGCGTGATGACCTCACCCAAAAACAGCGCGCCGTACAGCAAGGCAAACACGGGCACCAGGAAGGTCACCGTCAGCGCCCGGCTGGGGCCTGCTGTCTCTATCAACCGGAAGTACAAAACATAGGCGATGCCGGTGCAGACAAACGCCAGCAAGACCATCGCGCCCCAGGCGTGCAGGCCCGGCATCTGTGCGGGCCATAGCCAAGCGGCGGGCAGTGCCAAACCCACCGACGCGCCGATTTGGCTGCCCGCGGCGGTGGCCATGGGCGGCACACCGGTCAAATAACGCCGGGCGTAGCTGGCAGCCACGGCGTAGCACAGCGTGGCACACAGGCAGGCCAGCACCGCCCAACCGGAACCGCCCGGCTTGAAGCTGGCCTGGTCACCCGCCAGCAGCGCCACGCCGACAAAACCGATCACCAAACCCGCAATCCGCGAGCCGGAAGGCTTGTCTTTGAGCCACAGCCAAGCCACGATGGCGCCGAACAAAGGCACCGTGGCGTTCAAAATGGACGACAAACCGGTGCTGATCGACATCACCGCATAGGCGTACAGCGCAAATGGAATACCCGAATTGAGCATGCCGACAAACATGATGGACCCGGCGCGCTGCTTGAAGGCCGACCAATGACCGCTCCAAACCAGTATGGGCAGCAACAGCAAGGCCGCCAAAGCCACCCGCATGAACGCGGTGGGCAGGGTACCAAATTCCACAGCGCTGGCGCGGGTGAACAAAAAGGACGACCCCCAAATAGCGGCCAAGCCCAAGAATTCAAAGTAGGTGGATTTTTTCATCAACTTGGAAGTATGCCGTCAAAGTGCGTCTTCCAGCTGCAGCAGAGCCAATTTTCGGTCCAAGCCACCGGCGTAGCCCGTCAAGGAGCCATCCACACCGACCACGCGGTGGCAGGGCACGATGATGCTGATCGGGTTGCGCCCAATGGCCGTGCCCACGGCGCGTACCGCCAGCGGCTTGGCGATGCGGCGGCTGATTTCGCCATAGCTGGTCGTTTCCCCCACAGGAATGCACAGCAGCGCCTGCCACACGGATTGCTGGAAGACGGTGCCGCCGCGCAAGTCCAGTGGCAGCTCAAATTGACGCAAATTGCCTGCAAAGTAAGCCTGTAATTGCTGGTTGGCTGCGTTCAGTACGGGGTGTTGCTGGCTGTTGGGGACAGAAACGTGTGTCCAGCCCGTAGGGTCGGGCGCATGGCGCTGCCCCACAAACCACATGCCGGCCAAACCTGTGTCGGTGGCTGCCATCCAGATGGGTCCAAGCGGGCTGCTGCTCTCGGTGTAGACGAGTGATGGATCGAATTTCATGGTGAGGTCCTTTTGGGCGATTTTTGCGACAAACTGGTCCAGGCACGCATCACCGCATAACTGCGCCAAGGTCGCCAAGCTTGCGAAGCAGCCACGGCGGCGGCGGCGGTTTTGGTGGGACTAAGTGGTAGTTCAAGCTTTTGCAGTCCCATCGCCTTGTGCAGCGCCACGTCGCCCGCGACAAACGCATCCGGCCAGCGCAGCGCACGCATGGCGATGTACTGCGCCGTCCAGTCGCCAACGCCGGGCAGGGTGCGCAGCGCGGTCATGGTTGTTTCAATGTCGGCGCTGGGGTGCAAATGCAGCTTTTTGTCCGCCACTGCGCGCGCCAAGGCCACGATGGCGGCTTGGCGTTGTTTGACAATACCCAAGCGCCCCAGGTCCTCGCCGCTGGCCTGCGCCAGAGCGGCTGGTGTGGGAAACAGGCGGGTCAGGGCGGGGAAGGGCGTCTCAATCGGGTGGCCAAAGGTGTCCACCACACGCTGCGTGAATGTGCGCCCCGCCGCGACGGTGACCTGCTGGCCCAAAATCGCCCGCACTGCCAGCTCAAAACCGTTCAGACAGCCGGGAACACGCAAACCCCTTAAATCCCCAGCGCCGTCAAAACTGTCGCCCAACACGGCGTTGACCGCGAGCGGATCGGCGTCCAAGTCGAGCAAAGCGCGCACCTGCCTGATCACCTGGGGCAGCACATCGCGTAGCGAGTCGCTCACCTGCAGCAGCACGGCGGGCTGGTTGTGAAGGAAGTCGACCGCAATCCAGCCCGTATGCTGCTTTCCACCAGATTCAAGACAAAATGTCCACCCAGCCGACAATTTATTTTCCTCTATAGCTATGAATTCAATAGCATTGATCTGTCGTTTCTGGAAGAACTCCAGCAACCAGCGGCTGTCGTACGGCGGGCGGTAGCTCAGTTTGACGCTGCAAAACGCGGGTGATGTTGATTTGACTTTGGCGCTATCGGTATCTGTTGCCGAGCGCCGCAGTTGGCTTGGATTCAACCGGTAATGCGCCAAAAACGCCGCTGAAAAGCGCCGCATACTGCCAAAGCCGCTGCACAGGGCGACCTGGGCAATCGGCATGTCGGTGTCGGTCAGCAGCTGTTTGGCCGTCAGCAGACGGCGTGTTTGCAGGTATTGCAGCGGCGACACGCCAAATTGCGCCTCAAACAAGCGCCGAACATGGCGGTCAGATACGCCCAGATGCGCGGCCAGCTGGCTGATGCTGGGTTTGCAGTCTGCTGCATCCCTGTCGTTGGTGCTTTTACCCTGCCAGGCCAGCGGCTCATCCAGCCAGCGCGCCGCCTGCAAGGCCAGTGTACGGCTGGCATCCAGCGTGGTCCAAGGCAGGCTGCTGGGGGCCAATTCCGGACGGCAGCGCAGGCAAGGGCGATAGCCTGCGCTTTCGGCCAGGGCGGCGAGGTCAAAAAAGCGGCAATTCTCGAATTTGGGGAGTTTGACCCTGCAAACCGGCCGGCAATAGATGTGGGTGGAGCTGACGCCGACGAAGAAATGCCCGTCAAAGCGCGCGTCGTGGGCCTTTAAAGCTTGGTATTTGGACTGGTCTTCTGTGGTGTACATGGGTAAATCATAGCCATGTCCGAGCATGGAAGTAGCCATTTTCGGACATGTCCATGACGCTGATGAGCGCAATTGCAACCTACAATTGGACGGATTAACTGATTCAGACGCCTCCTCTCCTAACTCCAGGATAAATCAGGACAAACCCAGGACAACCACCATGCTTGTGACCGCCTCCATTTTCAAAGCCTACGACATTCGCGGCATCGTGCCCTCCACCATTAACGAAGCCATGGCGGAGGCCTTGGGTAAGGCCTTTGGCAGCACCGCACTGGCCGAGGGTGAAAAGGCCGTGGCGGTGGGGCGCGATGGGCGGCTGAGTGGCCCGTCGCTGGCGGCGGCGCTGATCCGCGGGCTGGTCGCCTCGGGCATTGAAGTTATCGACACCGGCATGGTCACCACGCCGCTGCTGTACTTCGCAGCCCACACGCTGTGCACAAGCGGCATCCAGGTCACCGGCAGCCACAACCCGAAAGACTACAACGGTTTCAAAATGGTGATGGGTGGCCGGGCGATTTACGGTGAAGAAATCCAGGCGCTGCGCCGCATGATGGAGGCCGAAAACTGGACTTTGCAAGCCGGCGGCAGCGTGCACACCGTTGACGTGTTGCCGGCTTACATGGCACGCATCGTTTCAGACATCAAGTTGGCACGCCCCATGAAAATCGTGGTTGATTCCGGCAATGGCATTGCCGGTGCATCGGCTCCGGCGATTTTCAGGGCGCTGGGTTGCGAGGTGATCGAGCTGTTCAGCGAGGTCGATGGCAATTTTCCGAACCACCACCCCGACCCGAGCAAGCCCGAGAATCTGAACGATTTGATTGTCGCGCTGGGCAACAGCGATGCCGAGCTGGGATTGGCTTTTGACGGCGATGGCGACCGCCTGGGCATCGTCACCAAAGACGGCACCAACATCTACCCCGACCGCCAGATGGTGTTGTTCGCCCAGGACGTGCTTAGCCGCGTCCCCGGCGGCACGATTTTGTTTGACGTGAAATGTTCGCAGCGCCTGGCACCCGCCATCGCCGCCGCCGGCGGTGTGCCGCTGATGTACAAAACCGGCCATTCGCTCATCAAAGCCAAGATGAAAGAGATCGAGAAGAATGGTGGCCAAGCGCCCCTGGGCGGCGAAATGAGTGGTCACATTTTCTTCAAAGAACGCTGGTACGGGTTTGACGATGGCACCTACGCGGGCTGCCGTTTGCTGGAGATTTTGAGCCAATCGCCCGATGCCAATGCCGTGTTGAACGCCTTGCCGAACAGCTTTTCAACGCCTGAACTCAACGTCAAATGCGCAGAAGGCGAATCGCCTGCCCTGGTCGCTCAAGCCGTGCAACTGGCACCGGCGACCTTTGCCGCCCCTGCAGTGATCAGCACCATCGACGGCCTGCGGGTGGACTGGCCGGACGGTTTTGGTCTGCTGCGCGGCTCCAACACCACACCGGTGCTGGTCTTGCGGTTTGAAGGCCATAACGAGGCCGCTTTGCACCGGATTGAAGGCGAGATGCTGGCCTTGCTGCGCCGCATCAAGCCCGGTGCCAAGATTGAAACGGCAGCGCATTAAATTTGATCTTGCAAGCTTGAAACTGCATAGCGCTTGAAGATACTCATCGTCAAACTCTCGTCGCTGGGCGATGTGCTGCACACCCTGCCGGTGGTGCACGACATCCGCCAAGCCCTGCCCGACGCCCAGATTGACTGGGTGGTGGAGGGCGCATTTGCGGGCGTGGTCCGACGCTGCGATGGGGTCAACCGCGTCATCACCTACGACCTGCGGACCTGGCGCAAAGCCCCGTTTTCAAGCGCCACCCGCACCGCCTGGCGCGCCTGCAAAGCGGCGCTGCAGCAAGAAAGCTACGATGCGGTGATTGACCTGCAGGGCTTGACCAAGTCCGCCTGGGTGGCCTGGATGGCCCGTTTGGCACCGGGTGGCAAACGCTTTGCGATGGCGAACCGCACCGATGGTTCTGCCTATGAAGCGCCCACACGCTGGGTGGCCGATGTGGCGATCCGGCTGGAAGCGCAGATCCATGCCGTACAGCGCGGGCGTGACGTCTGCGCGCAGGCTTTGGGCTATGGCTTGACCGATTTTGATAGATTTCACCCCTCATTCGGCCTTCTAGCCGGCGTCAATATTGCCTTATCAGCTATTAATACTGTAGCAATAAACGACCTGAAGCCAACCATCGTTTTTGCCCACGGCACCTCGCGTGAAGACAAACTCTGGCCAGTGAGCTATTGGGTGGCCTTGGGTCAGCGCCTCAATGCACAAAGCTTTACTGTTGCCTTGGCGCACGGCAACGCCGCTGAAGAAGCGCGCAGCCAACAGATTGCACAGCAACTGACGAACGCCGTGGTTTGGCCGCGTTTGGGGCTGGAGGCGCTGCTGGATGCCTTGGGCAGCAGCGCCGGCGTGGTCGGCGTGGACAGCGGCCTGAGCCACATGGCGGTGGCGCTGAACCTGCCGCATGTGCAGATCTACAACTTCGACACGGCCTGGCGGACCGGGCCTGTGGCCACTGGTGCCAATAACAACAATGACACCAGGACTTCATTTGCCAGGCAAGTGAGCGTCTACGCGCAACCCTCACCGTCGGTGGATGCGGTTTGGCAAGCCTGGCAGACCTTGCAATCGGTCAGCAGCTTATCCACGGTTATACCCACGGTCGCCGCATGAACCAGTTGATTCTGGCCCTCTATTCCACCCTGATGTGGTGCGCGCAGCCGTTTTTGCGCCGCAAACTGGCGCGCCGTGGCCGCGCTGAGCCAGGTTATTTGGCGCATATGGAGGAGCGGTTTGGGTACTACACCTCCAATGCGCAGTCAGCAGCACAACATCCTGCCCCAGATCAGCGCTTTGTCTGGGTTCATGCCGTGTCTTTGGGAGAAACACGGGTGGCTGGTGTGCTGAT
Organism: Polaromonas sp.; assembly: GCA_043769295.1. Lineage (GTDB taxonomy): Bacteria > Pseudomonadota > Gammaproteobacteria > Burkholderiales > Burkholderiaceae_C > Aalborgiella. The sequence continues at coordinate 6,113 of JAYVJL010000174.1, forward strand.
AGACGCACTGCGCAAACGCATACCAGACATGCGGTTGCTGCTGACCCATGGCACCGCCACCGGGCGCGACCAGGGGCAGCGGCTCTTGCGGGCAGGCGATGTGCAGGTGTGGCAGGCATGGGACACGCCGGCAGCGGTGCGGCGCTTCACCGCGCATTTCAAGCCGCGCATAGGCATTTTGATGGAAACCGAGCTGTGGCCCAACATGGCGGTGACCTGCGCGAACCAAGGCATTCCTTTGGTGATGGCCAATGCGCGCTTGAGTGAAAAAACCTACGCTTCGACGTCAACATTTGCCTGGCTGGCGCGTCCTGCCTACCAGTCACTGACAGCAGTTTGGGCGCAAAGCGAGGCCGATGCCCAACGCTTTGAAGCACTGGGTGCATCCGTTCAGGGGGTCCTTGGCAATATCAAGTTTGACGCCTGCGTCGATGCCGTGCAATTAACTCAAGGGCGGGCCTGGCGGGCCAAGCTGGGGCGCCCCGTGCTGATATTTGCCAGCTCGCGGGACGGAGAAGAGCTGCAATTATTGACATATTTGAAAAAAAACAAGTCAAATATACCTCTAGCCGGCGTAAATGTTGACTATGATGCTATTAAAAATATATTGAATAGTGAAAATCAGGTACCTCAGACCGATAGACAAGTCCAATGGCTGATCGTGCCACGCCATCCGCAGCGGTTTGACCAAGTGGCTGACTTGATTCGAGCGCAGGGTTTTAAGGTTTCAAGACGCAGTGAGTGGCCACCTGAAGGGCCAGATTCAGGCGGTTCAGCCAACACGCAGTCCGGACAGACCACACAGACGATCTGGCTGGGCGACAGCCTGGGCGAGATGGCGCTGTATTACGGTTTGAGCGACGCGGCGCTACTGGGTGGCAGTTTTGAGCCCTTGGGTGGGCAAAACCTGATCGAAGCGGCTGCCTGCGGCTGTCCTGTGTTGATGGGGCCGTCAACCTTTAACTTTGCAGAGGCTGCGCAGTTGGCTGTTCAGGCGGGGGCCGCGTTGCAGCTGGATTCACTGCCGCAAGCTGTACAAGCAGCTAAAACGCTGCTTGAAACGAGAGGCGCGTTAAACGCTTCGCGTACGGCTGCGATGGCGTTTGCAGCGGCGCACCAGGGCGCTGCCGACAAAACGGCAGCGGCTATTCTGGCCTTACTTCGCTAATTCGCTTTAACTTCACTGGGATTTACTTCGCCAACAAGGCGTTGACTGGGGCCAGATCGTCCGATTTGAGCCTGCCGTTGGCTTGGCGCAGTTTCAAACCGCCCACCAGCACGTCATAGCGCGCTTTGGCCAGATCACGTTTGGTTTGGAACAACTGGCTTTGTGAGTTCAGCACATCGATGTTGATGCGCACGCCGACCTGGTAGCCCAGTTTATTGGCATCCAAAGCGCTTAGGCTGGAGGCTTCCGCCGCTTCAAAAGCCTTGACCGTGCTCAAACCTGTTTGCACACCATAGAAGGCGGCACGTGTGGCTTGCGCCACAGTGCGTTTGGCGTTGTCCAGATCAGACTGGGCTTTGTCTTCCAGCGCCAAGGTTTCTTTGACGCGGTTTTGAACGGCAAAGCCGGCAAACAAAGGGAAATTCAAGGCTAAACCGATGGTGCCTGCATTGCTGCGCGTGGTCGCGGTGCTGGTTGATGAACCCAAATTGCGGTTGGCACCGTAGCTGGCGTTCAGGTCGAGCGTGGGTTGGTGCCCGGCTTGCGCCTTGCTGGTTTCCAGTTTGGCGACTTCCAGATTCAAGCGCGCTTGCTCGATGCCGGGGTGCCCGGTCTCGGTTTGCGCCACCCAGCTGGTCACATCACTGGGTGCCAAAGCGGGCAGATTCACGGGAATCAACAGGGCTTTGGGCTGGGAGTTGCTTTTGCCGACCAGTTGATCCAGGGCCATTTTTTTGACGCGCACATCGTTTTCAGCCGCGATTTCCTGGGCGATGACCAAATCGAAGCGTGCCTGCGCTTCACGGGTGTCGGTGATAGTGGAGGTGCCCACTTCAAAATTGCGTTTGGCGGAGGCCAGTTGCTCTGCGACAGCGGCTTTTTGTGCCTGCACAAAGGTCAAGCTGTCCAGCGCCGCCAGCACATCAAAATAGGTCTGGCTGGTGCGGATGATCAAATCTTGTTCAGCGGCGATCAGCTGCGCCTGAGCCACGGCAGCCTGTTTGCCGCCCTGGGCATAGGTTGCCCAGTTGGCGGGACGGTAAAGAGGCTGTGAGGCGCTGAGGGTGACGTTTTGGCTGCCGTAGTTGCTGGTACTTGGGGCGCCCACCACATCCAGATTGGTGCGGCCGACACCAGCTGATACACCCGCCACCGGCCAAATGCCGGCCTTGGCTTGCTCGCCTTTGGCCAGTGTGGCGACGGATTGCGACAGTGCGGACTGATAAGCCGCGTCATAGCTGCGGGCAGCCGTATAGAGTTCAGACAGGCTTTGCGCCTGCGCTGGCAGCATGCCTGCCAGCGTCAAAGCCAGGGTGATGGGGAGGAGTCTATAAAGCGGTCTGTAAAGCGTCATGGTGATCCTTGGGGCGGGTTGTCTGCTTGATGGGGCTCAATATTGCGGAATGGTGTTGTCAACTTCACTGGACCAGGCAGCGATACCACCGGCGATGTTGGCAACGTTGCTGAAACCGTTGTGCACCAAAAAATGGGCGACCTGCATGCTGCGTGCCCCGTGGTGGCACAGCACAGCAATCGGCGTATCTGCGTCGAGTTCAGACAGGCGAAGCGGAATCGAGGCCATGGGCATGGCTTTCAAGGCACACAAAGCCGGCTGGATGCTCGCGCGTTCCAGCTCCCAGGGTTCACGCACGTCGAGTACGACAGGCGTCACGGATGGGGCGCTTGATTGGGCACCTGACCGGGCATTTATCTGGGCATTTATCCAGGCAGCCAGTTGGGCAGGCCGGACTTGTGTGATTTCAGCAGGCATAAGCGGATTCAAAAGAGGGTGTGATTTTTAAAACTGAAAACGCGGTGTTTCAGCAAAGCCCGACAGTCGCGGTGCCAGCGTATCCCAGCTTTGCTGGGTTTCAAACGAGGTGTCGCTGACACGTTTGACCAGGGTGGCACGCATGACAGGCTCATCGCCCACAATGGCCATGCAGCGACCACCCACTTTAAGTTGTTGCAGCAGGTCAGACGGAATTTGCGCGACAGAACCACTGAGCACAATCACGTCAAACGGGCCATTGGCGGCACCGGTGAGGGCTTTGCTGCCATCGGCGACGATGACTTTGGCGTTGTAAACGCCGGCGTTTTCCAGGTTGTTGCTGGCGGTTTGAGCCAAGCCTGCATCAATTTCCAGCGTCGTGACAAATTGTGCACGGTGGGCCAGCAAAGCCGCCATGTAGCCGGAGCCCGTACCGATTTCCAGCACTTTTTCATGTTTTTGCACATTCAGGTCTTGCAGCATGCGCGCTTCAACCTTGGGGGACAACATGCTTTGGCCTGCGGCAATGGAGCCCAAAGGGATCTCCATGTCGACGAACGCCAGGGCTTTGTGGGCCAGGGGGACAAAGTCTTCGCGTTTCACCACAGCCAGCAACTGCAGCACATGGGCGTCCAGCACGTCCCAAGGGCGGATTTGTTGTTCAATCATGTTGAATCGGGCTTGTTCAATGTTCATTAACTAACTCCTGTAGACAATTTAACAATACGAACTGATAGCGCGGGGTGTATCAGTTCAAAAAATAAACCAGTGTGCTTGAGGCACGCAAGCGGGATTTCCGCATGGGTTTCATAAAGGTTTCACGTGGATTTTTCATGGAGGCCATCATGTCGATTTTATCCAAAGACGTTTGGCCCAAGTCGCCAAATCGTCCATATAGCAGTACATCACCGGGACCACGACCAAGGTCAGCAAAGACGAGGTGATGACACCGCCGATGACGGCTTGCCCCATGGGCGCACGCTGCTCGGAGCCTTCCGACAAGGCAAGGGCCAAAGGCACCATGCCGAAAATCATCGCCAACGTGGTCATCAAAATGGGACGCAGGCGCACTTTGGCGGCCAGCAGCAGGGCTTCGGTGCGCTCCAGGCCTTCTTCACGGCTGCGGATCGCAAAGTCGACCAGCAAAATCGCATTTTTGGTGACCAAGCCCATCAACAACACCACGCCGATGACGGAGAACATCGACATGGTCGAGCGGAACATCAGCAGCGCCAAAACCACGCCGATCAAGGTCAGCGGCAGCGCCGTCATCAAAGCCAAAGGCTGCAAAAAGCTCTTGAACTGGCTGGCCAGCACCATGTAGATGAACACAATCGCCAAGACCAGGGCCGACAGCGCATAGGCAAACGATTCCTGCATGTTCTTGGTCGAGCCGCCAAACTGGTAGCGGTAGCCGGGCGGGAAGCTGATGCTGTCCAGTACTTTTTTGATGTCTGCCGACACCTCACCCGCAGAACGGTTGTAGGTGTTGCCGTTGATGGCGACTTCGCGGGTCAAGTCGCGTCGGTTGATCTGGTTTGAACCTGTCGACTCTTTGACGCTGGCCACCTGGCTCAGCCGCACCACACGCGAGCTGCCGTCGGCGTTGTTGGTCAAAGCGAAGGGCAGGCGTTCCAGATCTTGCGGTGTGTCACGGGCCGAGGGTTCCAGGCGGACATTGACGTCATAGGTCTGGTCGTCGCTGGCGCGCCAGTTTCCCACGGTGGTTCCGGCAATCAGGGTGCGCATTTGGCTGGCAATTTGGGCAACACCCAAGCCCAGGTCCGACGCCGCATCGCGCTTCACCTCAATACGGATGGTCGGTTTGTTGGGCTTCACGCTGGAATCCAGATCGACAAAACCGGGCACATCACGCACTTTGTTCAGCACCTGTTGCGTCAAACGCTCCAGCTCCTTCAAATCAGCGCCTTGCAGTGAAAACTCGACCTGTTTGTTGCCGCCCACGGCGTCCAGCAGACCGGCGTGGGTCACAGTGATGCCCGGCACCTGCTTCAAGCGCTCGCGCAGCACGTTGGAGAGCTGGTCCACATTACGGGTGCGGTCTTTGCGATCCACAAGGCGGATGTACACGGCGGCGTACATCTTGCCCGCTGCGTTGCCTGTGTTGACTGTGGCCAGGGTGTACTTCACCTCGGGGAATTCACGAATGATCGCTTCGACCTGCTTGGCTTTGGCCTCGGTCACCTCCAGCGATGAGCCGACAGGTGTGTAAAAGTTAAGCGAGGTTTCTGAAAAATCCGCCTTGGGGACAAATTCCGTTCCCAGCAAGGGAACCATGAGAAGACTGCCCACAAAGATGGCGACCGCCACGACGATCGTGATGAGTTTGTGCCGCAGCGCCCAGCGCAAAATGCCCTGGTAGCCTTCAGACATGGACTCTGTCGCGCGGTCAAACCAGCCGGTCACGCGGCCAATGGTTTTGTCGTAGAACGTCACCGGCGGACCTTGTCGTCCGTGGCTGTCGATGCTCGGGTCATGCCAGATGCTCGATAACATCGGGTCCAGCGTGAAGCTCACAAACATCGAGATCAGCACCGCAGAGACGATGGTGATGCCAAACTCGTGGAAAAACTTGCCCACGATGCCGCCCATGAAGCCAATCGGCAAAAACACCGCCACGATGGACAGCGTGGTGGCCAATACGGCCAGACCGATTTCTTTGGTGCCGTCCATGGACGCGGTGAAAGGTGATTTACCCATCTGCACATGGCGCACGATGTTTTCGCGCACCACAATGGCGTCGTCGATCAGCAAGCCCACGCACAAGCTCAGCGCCATCATGGTGATGTTGTTGATGGTGAAGCCAAACATGTTCATGAACAAAAACGTACCGATGATGGAGATCGGCAGCGTCAAACCGGTGATGATGGTTGAGCGCCAGGAGTTCAGGAACAAAAAGACGATCAAAATCGTCAGCAGCGCGCCTTCAAACATGGTACGCGTCACGTTCGCCACGGCCGAACGGATCGGGCGTGAACTGTCGTTGATCTGTTCCAATTGCACGCCGGGTGGCAACTCGGTTGCCATGGCATCGATTGTTTTTTTCAAGGCATCCACCACGGCGATGGTGTTGTTGTCCTGCGACTTTTGTACCTGCAGCACCAGGGTGCGCTTGCCGTTGTAGAGCGCCAGACTGTCTATCTCTTGTGCGCCATCCGAGACCCGCGCCACCTGG
>JAYVJL010000175.1:0-18144 GCA_043769295.1 Polaromonas sp.
TTCCGTGCCGTGGGCAACAGCGGCCAGGTAGCTGGCTTTCACTTTGGCGGCAGCATCAACGCCGGCAGGTACGCGGTGCGTGATCAACTCAACCAGCGTCGCCCCTTCACCCGCAGGTGGCGCTTTGAGCAGTTCAATCAGCTCGCCAGTTTGCTTGGCTGACAAAGGCAAAGGCGGGATTCCCAGTGCAGCGCGCTCGGCGACATGGGTTCTGTAGGCTGGTAGCATCTCAATCTCCTGGTTGCAATAATAAAAATTAAGTTAAAAGATAAATAAAGGATTAAATATGACTCTAATCGGCGTATTTATTGCCTACGCCGCTATTATTTCAGCAGCAATCAAACGATGATTATTTAGCAAGATACATGCCAAAACGCCTGCTTATTTCGGTGCATCCAAAATTCCAGGTGTGCCGTTTTTCTTCATCGCCAAAGCAACAGCAGCTTGAGCCGGGTTGATGCAGTCATCAGCCAGTCTGGAGCCCGTTTTCTGGTTCATCATCATCGATTTGTTGGTCATTTGCAGCCAGATGGCACCTTCTCTGGGGTCTTCCAATCGGACGGCACCGCTCAAGGTCACCACCGGGTACATATGGTAGGTGCGGTTTTTAACGGTCACGTTGAAGTAGCCGCTGCCATCAGCATCCGGCGTCAAGGTCACACTGACCCCGGCTTCACAGGCTTGCGGACCCGTGTAGACATTCGGGACGATGGCTGTCTGGGCGGGTGTCAACAGCGTATCCAAATGCGTGCTGGGCTGAGCTTGCTCAACCACGGCAGTTGATTTTTTTTTGGTTTTTGACTTGCTTTCAGACTGCGACAAAGCAGCAAGTGGCAAACTCAAAATCAAAGCGGCAGTGATGAGTGATTTCATGGGGGCTCCTAATGAGATTCCGGTTGATGAGTCGAACGCGCCTGTATCGTTCATATCGATTGTTCCGCGTCAAAATAAGATGATACGGGTTGACACAGCGCACGGCCTGTTTGGTGCGCCCGTTCTAGTAACTGCCAGTAATAGCGGTAGCTGGCTCGGTCTTGCAATTTACCCTTGAAGCTGATGGGTGCCCAATGGGCAGCAGCTCCGGCAACGATGATGTGTGAGGCTGTTTCAATCTCTTCTTCGCTGGGCGCAAAAGCGGTCAAAATGGGGCGGATCTGGCTGGGATGAATACTCCACATACGTGAGTAACCGAACTCCCGGGCAGCGCGACTTGCAGCGGCAGCAATCGCCGATGCGTCAGAAAACTCGGTCACCACACAATGCGACGGCACTTTACCGGCGGCGTGGCAGGCGCTTGCAATGGCCAACTTTGCGCGCACAACAAGCGGGTGGGTGAACTGCCCCAAAGCGTTCATCGCGCTGGCGGGAATGGCCCCGCCATGGCTGGAGACAAAATCCATGAGTCCAAAACTCAGCGATTGGACGCGCGGATGCGCAGCAATATCAAAAGCGCGGTGTACCGCTGCAGGCGATTCAATCAAAACATGCAGCGCTAAGGGCACTGTACCGGTGCCAGCCTGAGCAGCATCGATCAAGGCCACCGCACGGTCCACATCGGCGACACATTCAACTTTAGGGACCATCACATGGCATAGCGCGTGCGAAACCTGGCCGACAATGATCTCGATATCCGATTCAAACGAAGGGTGATCCACCGCATGGATGCGAGCGGCGATACCTGTGTATTTTTTAGACGTTGTTTTTGCTGTTTTATTAATAGCAGCACAGGCTTTGTTTGCAACGGCTACGATCATATTCGCATGGTCGACCTCGCCACCTACGGGGGCGCCGTCTTCACAGTCCAGCGTCACGTCAAACACGCAAGCGCCGAACTCTTGCGTCATTTCTGCCTGCAATTGCAAGCTTTTGGTCATCCGCGCTTCGACGCCGCAATAGTGATCGCAGACGGGAAGCGGAACCGCCCCAGCCTGTGACCCTAATAAAACGTCGCGCGGATGAACCATAGCAAATTACAGCAGGTGCGCCACGCCTTTTTGCTCTTCTTGCAGCTCGGCCAGGGTCTTGTTGATGCACTCCTGGCTGAACGCGTCTACTGGCAAGTCTTGAACCACAGTGTATTCGCCGCCTGCGCAGGTCACGGCGAAGCCGAACATGGTGTCTTTCGGGATGCCGTATTGGCCGTCAGAAGGAATACCCATGGTGACCCACTTGCCGTTGGTACCCAAGGCCCAATCGCGCATGTGGTCGATGGCAGCATTGGCAGCAGATGCGGCAGAAGACACGCCACGTGCGGCGATGATGGCTGCGCCACGCTTGCCCACAGTTGGCAAGAAGGTGTTGGCATTCCACTCTTGGTCGTTGATCATGTCTTTGACTGACGCGCCGTTGATGGTTGCGAAGCGGTAATCAGCGTACATCGTTGGTGAATGGTTGCCCCACACGGCCAATTTTTCGATGTCAGCCACGGCCTTGCCGGTTTTGGACGCGAGCTGCGATGCCGCGCGGTTGTGGTCCAAACGCAACATGGCGGTAAAGTTTTTGCGTGGCAGATCAGGCGCGCTTTTCATGGCAATGTAGGCATTGGTGTTGGCTGGGTTACCGACCACCAAGACACGCACGTCACGGCTGGCGACAGCGTTCAAAGCCTTGCCTTGTGCCGTGAAAATTTCGGCATTGACCGCCAGCAGTTCTGCACGTTCCATGCCCGGACCACGTGGACGTGAGCCGATCAACAAAGCGTAGTCCACATCCTTGAATGCGGTCATTGGGTCGCTGTGCGCTTCCATGCCCACCAACAGCGGGAATGCACAGTCTTGCAATTCCATCATCACACCTTGCAGGGCTTGCTGGGCTTTTTCGACGGGCACTTCCAACAGGCTCAACACCACCGGCTGGTCCTTTCCGAGCATTTCACCCGATGCGATACGAAACAAAATCGCGTAACCAATTTGACCTGCGGCACCGGTAACGGCTACACGAACGGGCTTTTTACTCATAGAAAACTCCAGATATAGGGTGATAACTTGTTAAAAGGAAAAGAAAAGAACAAAAAACAGCTTGATAGTTTACTCTCGAAAACCCTAACTCGTCAATTTGTCTTATGTCTTATATAAGATATGATTAGGGAAATGGCACAAATTGAGACACCCCCACCTTTAACACCCAACGAACCCTTAGGTTTTGCCGAGCTGACTACGCCCGCTTTCAGCCCTTTGTACCAGCAAATCAAGGCTTTGATGCTTCAAAGCCTGCAAGGCGGCGAATGGAAACCGGGGGAGGCCATCCCCAGCGAAATAGACTTGGCTGCACGTTTTCGTGTCAGCCAAGGCACCATGCGCAAAGCGATTGACGAATTAGCCTCTGAAAACTTGCTGATTCGCCGCCAAGGTAAAGGCACCTTTGTGGCAACCCATGCTGAAACGCAGGTGCAATACCGCTTCTTGAAACTCGTTCCAGACGCAGGTGACCAAAGCAGCGAAGGCCCTGCAGACCGCCAAATCGTGGAATGCAAACGCATACGCGCGTCGGCTGAAATCGCCAAACTGCTCAATTTACGCACCGGCGACCCGGTATTACAGGCGCAGCGGGTGCTGTCGTTTGCCGGTGTGCCAACCATTTTGGAAGACATTTGGCTACCAGGCGGTCCGTTCAAAGGTTTGACCGCCGAGCGTTTGGCCCAGTATCACGGCCCCATGTACGCGCTGTTTGAGACTGAATTTGGCGTGCGCATGGTGCGCGCCACTGAAAATATCCGTGCCGTACAGCCCGACCCCGTCCAATGCGCGCTGCTCAACATCACGCCAAACACGCCTTTGCTCAGCGTAGAACGCATTGCCTACACATACAAAGGCATGCCCATGGAATTGCGACGCGGCTATTACCGCACTGAAACACACCACTATAAAAATGAACTCAACTGAAGGAAGCTGAACCATTCACTCAACAATTTGGTGAAAGTTTCACGTTAGTTTGCTGCGGTGCAATAGAATCGAACAATTTACTGAGTAACCCGCAAAAATGTCGAAAAATAGTCACCCTTAAGTTACCGTTTCTTTTTCCTTGAAAACGTCACGTGCAACCACCTTTAGTCCCATTTAGTTAGCAGTTACGACCTTTTGAAAGCCATCAAATGACAGAATTAGCCACTGGAACGAAGCCTAAACGGCCTGAGTTTCGCAACATCAACGCCTTCAAAGACCTGACCACCTACCGTATGGTACCTGCCGCCTGGGTGTCCATTTTGCACCGCGCCAGTGGTGCCGTCATGTTTTTATTGATGCCTTTCATCATCTGGATGTTTGATGCGTCGGTCAGCTCTGAGATCTCGTTTGCAAAATTCACCAGCGTGTTCAACAACGGTGCAGGCTATGTACCCGGCTGGTTTTTTAAATTGGTGGCTTTGGCTTTGATCTGGTCTTATCTGCAGCATTTCATCGCAGGCCTGCGCCATTTGTTCATGGACCTGAACCATGACAGAGCCACCAAAGAATTCGGCAAATCATCAGCCCAAGTGGTGCTGGTGCTCAGCCTGGGGTTGACGTTTGTTCTGGCTCTCAAGCTGTTCGGCGTTTATTGAACCTGTTTACTGTTTAACCAGATAGAAGGAATAACAACATGGCAGTTAATTACGGTTCCAAACGCGTTGTCGTAGGCGCACACTACGGCGTGCGCGACTGGCTCAGCCAGCGCGTCACAGCAGCGCTGATGGCGCTTTTCACGGTCGTCGTCCTCGCGCAAGTGATTTTCAACAAAGGTGCGATGGGCTACGACAAATGGGCTGGCATCTTCTCGTCGCAATGGATGAAGACACTGACGTTCGTCGTCATCATCGCCATGCTGTACCACGTGTGGGTGGGCATGCGCGACATCTGGATGGACTACATCCAACCCGTTGGCATCCGTTTGTTGATGCAAATATTCACCATCGTCTGGCTCGTCGCATGTGCGGGCTGGGCCATTCAAGTTCTCTGGAGACTGTAAGTCATGGCGTCCATCTCTTCTATTAGCTCACCTAACCCAACCCTGTCGGCAGCAACCGCCTCCGTGACCAAGCGCAGATTTGACGTCGTTATCGTTGGCGCTGGCGGCTCCGGCATGCGCGCCTCGTTGCAGTTGGCACGTGCTGGCTTGAATGTCGCTGTGCTGTCAAAAGTTTTTCCAACCCGTTCGCATACTGTGGCGGCACAGGGCGGCATTGGTGCCTCATTGGGCAACATGAATGCCGACAACTGGCACTATCATTTTTACGACACTGTCAAAGGCTCCGACTGGCTGGGCGACCAAGACGCGATTGAATTCATGTGCCGTGAAGCACCCAACGTGGTGTATGACCTGGAGCACATGGGCATGCCGTTTGACCGCAACCCGGATGGCACGATTTACCAGCGCCCCTTCGGTGGCCACACCGCCAACTACGGCGAAAAGGCCGTTGAACGCGCTTGCGCGGCTGCTGACCGTACCGGCCACGCCATGCTGCACACGCTGTACCAACAAAACGTACAAGCCAAAACGCAATTCTTCGTTGAATGGATGGCGCTTGATTTGATCCGCGACGCTGCTGGCGATGTCGTTGGCGTTACCGCTTTAGAGATGGAAACCGGCGAGATTCATATCTTGGAAGCCAAAACCACCTTGCTCGCCACCGGCGGTGCAGGCCGTATTTTTGCAGCGTCCACCAATGCCTTTATCAACACCGGCGACGGTTTGGGCATGGCTGCACGTGCGGGCATTCCTTTGCAAGACATGGAATTTTGGCAATTTCACCCGACCGGCGTTGCCGGTGCTGGCGTGTTGTTGACCGAAGGCTGCCGCGGCGAAGGTGCTATTTTGCGCAACAGCAATGGCGAGCGCTTCATGGAGCGTTACGCCCCTGCCTACAAAGATTTGGCGCCGCGTGACTACGTGTCACGCTGCATGGACCAGGAGATCAAAGAAGGCCGCGGCTGCGGCCCGAACAAAGACTATATCAACCTGGACATGACGCATCTGGGTGCCGACACCATCATGAAGCGCCTGCCATCGGTGTTTGAGATCGGCCACAACTTTGCCAACGTCGACATCACCAAAGAGCCGATCCCCGTCGTGCCAACGATACATTACCAAATGGGCGGCATCCCAACCAACATCAATGGTCAGGTCGTCACGCAAAATGCAGACAACCAAAGCGAAGTCGTGAACGGCTTGTACGCGGTGGGCGAATGCTCCTGCGTCAGCGTACATGGCGCAAACCGCTTGGGCACCAACTCCCTGCTCGACTTGCTGGTGTTTGGCCGCGCAGCGGGTAACCACATTGTTGAGTTCAACGCCAAAAACAAAACGCACAAGCCACTACCGGCTGACGCTGCCGATGCATCACTCGCACGCGTAGCCCGTTTAGACGCGGCTGCTGATGGCGAATACGCGCAAGATGTGGCGGATGATATTCGCAACGCCATGCAGTTTCACGCAGGCGTGTTCCGCACCCAGGCCAGCATGGACGAAGGTGTCAAAAAGGTCGCCGAGCTGCGCAAACGCGTGGCCAACATCAACCTCAAAGACAAATCAAAAGTTTTCAACACCGCGCGTATCGAAGCGCTGGAAATCGACAATTTGATTGAAGCTGCGCAAGCGACCATCGTGTCCGCTGCTGCCCGCCATGAGAGCCGTGGCGCGCACACCGTCAATGACTACGGTGACACTGCTGCCCACCCAAATGGCCGCAACGACACCGATTGGCACAAGCACACCCTGTGGGACAGCGCCACAAACGTCCTGTCCTACAAACCCGTCAAGATGAAACCATTAACCGTTGATTCGATTCCATTGACCGTTCGTACTTTCTAAAATTTAAAAGATTAATTTAGAGAACACAAAATGACCACACGCACCTTCAAAATCTACCGCTACGATCCGGACACTGATGCCAAGCCGTACATGCAAACCATCAACGTCGAGTTGGATGGCTCTGAGCGCATGCTGCTGGACGCGTTGATGAAACTCAAAGCGCATGACCCCAGCATCACTTTCCGCCGCTCATGCCGAGAAGGCGTGTGCGGCTCCGACGCGATGAACATCAACGGCAAAAATGGTCTGGCTTGTTTGACCAATATGTTGACACTCAAAGGCGACATCGTCTTGAAGCCGCTGCCAGGTCTGCCGGTCATCCGAGACTTGATCGTCGACATGACGCAGTTCTTCAAGCAATACAACTCGATCAAACCCTACTTGATCAACACCACCACGCCTCCTGAAAAAGAGCGTCTGCAAAGCCCTGAAGAGCGCGATGAGCTGAACGGCTTGTACGAGTGCATCTTGTGCGCCAGCTGCTCAACCGCTTGCCCGAGCTTCTGGTGGAACCCGGACAAGTTTGTCGGCCCGGCTGGTTTGCTGCAAGCCTATCGTTTCATCGCCGACAGCCGCGATGAAGCGACTGCAGAGCGCCTGGACAACCTGGAAGACCCTTACCGCTTGTTCCGTTGCCATACCATCATGAATTGCGTCGATGTTTGCCCCAAGGGTTTGAACCCCACCAAAGCCATCGGCAAGATCAAAGAGATGATGGTCATGAGAACTGTATAAGCGTACCGTCTGATTTAAACAAAGCGATGCATGCCGAACTGTTGAACGAACGCGATCTGAGCAAACTGCGCTGGCGCTGCCGGCGTGGCTTGCTCGAGAACGATCTGTTCATCGAGCGCTTTTTCAACAAGTACGCGGCCACCTTGACCGTCAAACAAGCGCAAGGTCTGAATGTTTTAATGGATCTAAGCGACAACGACTTGTTGGACTTGCACTTGGCACGAAAATCGCTCGACGAGATGTTGGCCAGCAGTCCGAATTTAGACTGTACTGAAGCCCGCGAAGTCTTGGCCATGCTGAGAAACCAGTCTTGAGTGCAAAAAATAATTCGAAAATTTACAGATTACCAACCCGAGAGTCATAGAGGACCACCATGAAACTAGCAGATAACAAAGCCACACTGTCGTTTAGCAACGGTAATCCAAGCATCGAGATGCCTGTTTATCAAGGCACTGTTGGCCCAGATGTGATTGATATTCGCAAACTGTATGCCCAAACCGGCATGTTTACTTACGATCCTGGCTTTTTGTCTACCGCTGCCTGCCAGTCCGCCATCACCTACATTGATGGTGACAAAGGTGAATTGTTGTACCGTGGCTACCCGATTGAACAACTCGCCACCAACTGCGACTTTTTAGAAGCCTGCCACCTGTTGCTGTACGGTGAACTGCCAAACGCGACAGAGAAAAAAGCCTTCACCAAACTCGTGACCAACCACACCATGGTCAACGAGCAAATGCAATTCTTTTTACGTGGCTTCCGCCGTGATGCGCACCCTATGGCGATCATGACCGGTCTGGTCGGCGCATTGTCTGCGTTCTACCATGACAGCACCGACATCAACAACCCGGAGCACCGAGAAATTGCCGCGATTCGTTTGATCGCCAAAATGCCAACCCTGGTGGCGATGGCGTACAAATACACCGTCGGCCAGCCTTACATGTACCCGCGCAACGATTTGAGCTACGCTGGCAACTTTTTGCATATGATGTTCGCCACACCGTGCGAGCCCTACATCGTCAGCCCCGTGCTCGAACGAGCTTTGGACCGCATCTTCACCCTGCACGCCGACCACGAGCAAAACGCGTCAACTTCAACGGTTCGTTTGTGCGGTAGCTCTGGCACCAACCCGTTTGCAGCGATTGCTGCCGGCGTGGCCTGCCTATGGGGCCCGGCCCACGGCGGTGCAAACGAAGCCTGCCTGAACATGCTCGAAGATATCCAAAAAATGGGTGGCGTGAGCAAAGTCGGCGAATTCATGGAAAAAGTGAAAGACAAAAACTCCGGCGTCAAACTGATGGGTTTTGGCCACCGCGTTTACAAAAACTACGACCCACGCGCTAAATTGATGCAAGAGACTTGCAAAGAAGTGTTGGCCGAACTCGGTCTGGAAAACGACCCCTTGTTCAAACTGGCCATGGCTTTGGAAAAAATCGCCCTGGAAGACGACTACTTCGTCTCCCGCAAGCTGTACCCGAACGTTGACTTCTACTCCGGCATTGTGCAGCGCGCCATTGGCATCCCAACGCCGTTGTTCACCGCCGTGTTCGCCCTGGCGCGCACGACCGGCTGGATTGCCCAATTGAACGAAATGATTGGCGACCCAGAGTACAAAATTGGCCGCCCGCGCCAGTTGTTTACCGGTGAAACAGCACGCATGGTGAAACCCATCGCAGAGCGTTGATCCGATTTTGACCCGCTGAATTTGAACTTTGAGCGCCCGCCCGATGGCAACATCGGCGGGCGTTTTGCATTTCGCACCGCATATTGCATAAAATAGACCCTCTATTCCCGTTACTACCAGTTTCGACTGTTAGCTTTTTGTAGGTTTCTTGAAAGACGCCATGAGCCGCACGCTGTACGACAAAATCTGGGACGAACACGTCGTCCACACCGAAGAAGACGGCACCGCCGTGCTTTATATCGACCGCCACCTGGTGCATGAAGTCACCAGCCCGCAGGCGTTTGAGGGCATACGCCAGGCTGGCCGCAAAATCTGGCGCATCAGCTCCATCGTCGCCACGGCAGACCACAACACCCCCACCACGGGCTGGGAACTGGGCTACGACGGCATCACCGATGCGGTCAGCAAAGAACAGATCACCACACTGGACGCGAATATGGCCGAATTCGGCTCGGCGGCGTACTTCCCGTTTCTGTCCAAACGTCAGGGCATCGTCCATGTCATCGGGCCTGAACAGGGCGCGACCCTGCCCGGCATGACCGTTGTTTGCGGTGACTCCCACACCTCCACCCACGGCGCGTTTGGCGCGCTGGCGCACGGCATTGGCACCAGCGAGGTCGAGCACGTCATGGCGACGCAGACGCTGCTGGCCAAAAAAGCCAAGAACATGCTCATCAAGGTCGAAGGCAAAGTGCCTGCTGGCGTGGGCGGCAAAGACATCGTGCTGGCCATCATCGGCAAAATCGGCACGGCTGGCGGCACCGGTTACACCATTGAATTTGCGGGTTCTGCGATTCGTGCCCTCAGCATGGAAGGCCGTATGACCGTCTGTAACATGGCGATTGAAGCCGGCGCACGCGCCGGTTTGGTTGCGGTGGACGACAAAACCATCGCCTACCTGCAAGGCCGCCCACTCGCCCCAGGATTCGATGCACAAAGCGGCCGCTTTGTGGGTGGCGCGGAATGGGACCAAGCCGTCGCCTACTGGAAAGGTCTGCAATCCGATGCTGGCGCGCATTTTGACGCTGTGGTCGAGCTGGACGCGACCCAGATCATCCCGCAAGTCACCTGGGGCACCTCGCCCGAGATGGTGTTTGGCATCGACGGCTTCACGCCTGATCCGGACAAAGAAAAAGACGCCAATAAACGCGATGCGATTGAGCGAGCGCTCACGTACATGGGCTTGCCACCGGGCAAAGCGCTGAACGACATCTATGTCGACAAGGTCTTTATCGGCTCCTGCACCAACAGCCGCATCGAAGACATGCGCGAAGCGGCAGCGATGGTAAAGCAATTGGGTCAAAAAGTCGCCAAAAACGTCAAATTAGCCTTGGTAGTCCCAGGCTCAGGCCTCGTGAAAGACCAAGCCGAACGCGAAGGCCTGCACCACATCTTTACCGCTGCTGGCTTTGAGTGGCGCGAACCCGGCTGCTCGATGTGCCTGGCCATGAACGCCGACAAGCTGGAGCCGGGCGAACGCTGTGCTTCCACATCAAACCGCAATTTCGAAGGCCGCCAAGGCGCGGGGGGGCGCACCCACCTGGTCAGCCCCGCGATGGCAGCTGCTGCTGCGGTGCATGGGCATTTTGTTGATATTCGGAGATTCTCGTAAGTAAGAAATATATGCAAAAATTCACCGTACACAAAGGCCTGGTCGCCCCGATGGACCGCGAAAACGTCGACACCGACGCCATCATCCCCAAGCAATTTCTCAAATCCATCCGAAAAACCGGTTTTGGCGTCAATTTGTTTGACGAATGGCGTTATCTGGACGCTGGTTACCCCGGCCAGGACCCGACCAGCCGCAAACCCAACCCAGATTTTGTGCTGAACCAGCCGCGTTATTCGGGCGCGAGCGTCCTTTTAGCGCGTAAAAACTTCGGCTGCGGCTCCTCACGCGAGCACGCGCCGTGGGCGCTGGATCAATATGGCTTTCGGGCCATCATTGCCCCCAGCTACGCCGATATTTTCTTCAACAACAGCTTCAAAAATGGCCTGCTGCCCATCGTATTGAGTGATTCACAAGTCTCACACCTGTTTAACGAATGCGCCGCCTTCCCGACCTACAGCCTGACGGTAGATTTAGAGCGCCAAGTCATCGTCAAACCCGATGGTGTGGAATGGCCGTTTGAGGTGCAGGCCTTTCGCAAATACTGCCTGATCAACGGTTTTGACGACATTGGCCTGACCCTGCGCCACAGCGACAAAATCAAGGCTTTTGAAGCCGAGCGCCTGGCAGCCAAGCCGTGGTTGGCACATACGCTGCTGTAGGCTGTCTTTTTATAGGCCATTTAAGGCTATAGCCGGCGTATTTATTGACTAAGTAGCTATTAAATTTATAGCAAATAACGACATACAAAGAAAAGAATCAACATGAAAATCGCCATCCTCCCCGGTGACGGCATTGGTACAGAAATCGTCGCAGAAGCCGTCAAAGTCTTGAAGGTCATCGACCAAGCATTCGGCCTGAAGATGGAGATGGAATCCGCTTTGGTCGGCGGTGCGGCTTTTGAGGCGCATGGCCACCCGCTGCCACCCGCCACGCTGAAGCTGGCGATGGATTCTGACGCCGTGCTGTTCGGCGCGGTCGGCGACTGGAAATACGACACGCTGGATCGCCCGCTGCGACCCGAGCAGGCGATTTTGGGGCTGCGCAAAAACATGGGCCTGTTTGCCAACTTTCGCCCCGCCATTTGTTACAAAGAGCTGGTCGATGCCTCCAGCCTGAAGCCGGAACTGGTCGCAGGTCTCGATATTTTGATCATCCGCGAGCTGACCGGTGACATCTACTTCGGCCAGCCCCGTGGCCGCCGCGTCGCCACCGATGGGCACTTCCCGGGCTCAGAAGAAGCCTTCGACACCATGCGCTACAGCCGCCCGGAGATCGAGCGCATCGCCCACGTTGCCTTCCAGGCCGCACAAAAGCGCGACAAGCGGGTCACCAGCGTCGACAAAGCCAATGTTTTAGAGACCTTCCAGTTCTGGAAAGACGTGGTCACCGAGGTAGGCAAGCAGTACCCCGACGTCGCTTTGGACCACATGTACGTCGACAACGCGGCCATGCAACTGGTCAAAGCGCCCAAGAAATTTGACGTGGTCGTCACCGGCAACATGTTTGGCGACATTTTGTCGGATGCCGCCGCCATGCTGACTGGCTCGATCGGCATGTTGCCGTCTGCCAGCTTGAACGACAAAAAACAAGGCCTGTACGAGCCCAGCCACGGCAGCGCGCCTGACATTGCCGGCAAAGGCATCGCCAACCCGCTGGCGACGATTTTGAGCGCGGCGATGATGTTGCGCTTCTCTTTAAATCAGCCTGCGGCGGCGGATCGCATCGAAACTGCCGTCAAGTCCGTTTTGGCGCAGGGCTTGCGGACGCCGGATATTTACAGTGCGGGAACCACCAAAGTCAGCACCGTGCAAATGGGCGATGCAGTGGTGAAAGCCCTGTAAATCATGGCTACAGCGCAGCAGGCACTGAGAAAGTACCTGCTTTTAGAATTTGTACTTAATTTTTAAAGGTGATGGCGATGAAAGTAGGCAATCTTGTAGGTTTGGTAGGCTGGCGCGGCATGGTCGGCTCGGTGCTGATTGACCGCATGCAGGCTGAGGGCGATTTTGCACTGATCGAGCCGGTGTTCTTCTCCACCTCCAACGCGGGCGGTAAAGCCCCAAGCTACGCCAAGAACGAAACCACGCTGAAAGACGCTTTTGACATTGAAGCTTTGAGGAAGTGCGACATCATTTTGACCGCGCAAGGCGGCGATTACACCTCTGAGGTCTTCCCGAAACTGCGCGAAGCGGGCTGGACTGGGCACTGGATTGATGCAGCGTCAACCCTGCGGATGAAGGACGATGCGATCATCGTGCTCGACCCGGTGAATCTGCATGTCATCAAAAACGCGCTCGTTAATACGAAAAATGGGGGCTTAAAAAACTGGGTGGGCGGCAATTGCACGGTGAGCTGCATGTTGATGGGCGTGGGCGCGCTGTACAAAGCTGGTTTGGTCGAGTGGATGACCACCATGACCTACCAGGCAGCCTCTGGCGGCGGCGCGCAGCACATGCGTGAGTTGTTGACCCAGTTTGGCACGCTGAATGGCGAAGTCCGCTCGCTCTTGGACGACCCAAAATCGGCGATTCTCGAAATCGACCGCAAAGTGCTGGCGAAACAACAATCGCTGACTGCTTCCGAGACCGCCAACTTTGGTGCGCCTTTGGGTGGCAGCTTGATTCCGTGGATCGACGCCGACCTGGGCATCGGCAAACTGCAGACCGACGCCAGCTGGGGCATGTCCAAGGAAGAGTGGAAAGGCGGCGTCGAAACCAACAAAATTTTGGGCCAGGGCGCGATGTTTGGCACCAAAGAAGTTCCAGTCGACGGCTTTTGCGTGCGTATCGGCGCGATGCGCTGCCACAGCCAGGCGCTGACCTTCAAGTTGAAAAAAGACGTGCCGTTGGCCGACCTGGAAGCCATGATGGCGGCGGACAACGAGTGGGTCAAAGTCGTGCCCAACACCAAAGAAGCGACATTGCGGGATTTAACGCCTGTTCAAGTCACGGGCACCATGACCATTCCGGTCGGGCGCGTGCGCAAGCTGGCCATGGGGCCTGAGTATGTGGGCGCTTTCACCATTGGCGACCAGTTGCTGTGGGGCGCGGCGGAACCACTGCGCCGCATGCTGCGGATTTTGCTGGAAGATTAAGAACTTAGTTCTTTTGTAACAAGCCAGCGGTCATTTGTAACCGAGGTGTAAGCGCGGCCCATGCCTTAGCATCCTAAAAAGTGCTGTGCATGGGTTTTGCGTATGTATATAGTTGCTTAGTTGCAACATTTGGTTTCTAAATGCGCTTAATGTCTTTATGCTTGCTGCTTGTGTCCGTACAGTAGAACTCGTCTCAGCTTTTTGACCTAAGTTATTGATGCAAGTTGAAATTTAGTGATAAGAACAAAGCCATTTAGCGATGCCTCATAAGAAATTAACAGCAACCATGCATATCAAATCAAGCCCCACTTTACGCACTGCCACGCTCACAACGGGTGCGTCATGGCATACGACAGCCATCACGGCGGCTTTGGGTGTTTTATTAAGCACGGCGCATCTGAATGCTCAAGCATTGGCTTTAGGTCCTATCACTTCTTTGTCTGCGCTGGGGGAACCTCTGGCTGCGGGCATTGCAGTGCCTGAAATCACTCCGGAAGAATTCTCCAGCCTGAAAGTCACACTGGCCACACCCGATGGTTTCAAGGCGGCGGGCATGGACTACAACCCAGCGCTGTCATCCGCCCAATTTACCTTGAATCGCCGTCCCGACGGCACCACGTATTTGTTGCTCCGCAGTGACAAAATGGTGACCGACCCGTTTGTCAATCTGGTGGTAACAGCCAAGTGGTCCAACGGGCAAATTGTCCGCAACTACACTTTGCTGCTCGACCCACCAACTTCGCGTCAAAGTGAAACAAGCACCATCACCGCACCGCTGACGGCCCTACCTCCAGCTCCTGCGCCGGCACGCTCTGCTGCGCCCGCACCAGCTCCCAGATCAGAACCGTTAACTGCTGCTTCCGCCGCTGCACTTACCCCGGCGCCTGCGGTTGCCGCGCGGCCTGCGGTCGAAGCCAAACCCAGCCCGGTTCAAGCGACCAAGCAGTCAGCGGCTACACCACCCCCAGCGCCAGGGTCTAAAAACAACGGTGAACAGGTCAAAATCGCCGCCGGTGACACGGCTGGCAAGATAGCCGCCAACAACCGTCCGGCCAATGTGTCCCTGGATCAAATGCTGATCGCCATGTTGCGCGGTAACCCGGACGCATTTGTAGGCAACAACATCAATCGCTTAAAGTCGGGTGCTATTTTGTCACTCCCCACCAGCGAAGAGGCGCAGGCCATTCCAGATAGCACCGCACGCCAAGCTGTGCTGGCGCAAAGCAAAGATTTCAACGGTTTCAGGCGCAAACTGGCTGAAAATGTGCCAAATGTCGCGTCCAAATCAGCAGATCGCCAAGCCGGCGGAAAAATCGAAGCCAAAGTAGAAGATCGCAAAGCGGCCGCTGCGACGCCAGACAAACTCACCCTGTCCAAAGGCAGCCTGAATGCAGACCCGAAGGCTACTGCCAAGGACGGCAAAGACAATTCCGACAAAATTGCCAAAGAACGGCAGGCCAAAGACGATGCAGCGCGCGTGGCTGAATTGTCTAAAAACATCACTGACCTGAATAAAATTGCTGGCACCACGCCAGCAGTGCCGGTCAAACCGGCAGCGGGCAATGCACCTGCGGCACCAGCATCCCCATCCACAACAGCAGCGACATCACCAGCGGCTGCAGGTAAAGCGGCAAGTGCCGTGACCCTGACAGCGCCCACAGCAGTGGTTGCAGCCACAACACCAGTCTCTGCGCCCGCAGCAACGAACGCAGCACCTGCGGCTACTACTTCTACAACTTCTGCAACTCCTGCTACGCCCGCCGCGACAGGCGCACCAGCGGCAGCGACTCCCGCACCTGCGACCGTAACAACACCAGCCGCAGCTACGACACCACAAGCGACGCCTGCTGTGTCTGTCAAACCGGTGGTTGTCGCCAAAGCACCGGTCTCAGAGCCCAGCTTTTTGGACGACTTGATGGGTAACCCTGCTGTCTTACCCGCTGCAGGTGGCTTGTTGGTCCTGCTGGCAGCCGGTGGTTTGTACGCCGCGCGCAAGCGTAAAAATCGGGTTGAAGAAGATCTAGACACAGAGTTTGAAGAGCAGTCTTTCTTCAACACCACCAGCCACGCCACTGACGTGCATGAAGAAGCCTTGATCTCCCCTGTCGCAGTTGACACACCTACGACGGCTGCTGGACCGACATTTGACCTGCCGGCAATGCCCGTTGCAACTGAAACACCTGTCGCATTGGCACCGATGACGATGCCAGAACTGCCAACGCGGGCCGTCGCACAAGCAGCTGCTCCGCTGACGGCTGCACTGGCTGAGGATAAATTTCCTGATTTCACCCCATCCGAATTTTCTGAACGGACGGTTGCGCAGCTGGACCCAGAATCTGCCAAATCGCCCGCTTCTGTCGATCTGGACCTGGATTTTGACTTTGCATCTGACTTCCCTGCTGCTGCGCCATCGCCAAGCCCAGTTGTCGCAGAAATCAAACCAGCCGCTGCGCCTGTGGCCGCTATAGATCATCATTCGCTTGATTTTGACATGCCTGCTTTATCGGCAACGGGTGCGGGTGCGGCTGTAGCCGCAGCTGCTGCAGCCACAGCGGCGCATGTCTCTCACACAACCCAAGCGACTCAAGCCCCAGCAGTGGCGCCTGCGGCACTAGCCAACCATGTGGCGCCGTTAGATTTCAACATGGATAGCCTGTCGCTTGACCTTAACGCCAACAACAAGCAAACCAGTGCAGCCGCAGCCAATGCGATTGGCCCGCTGGAAACCAAGCTGGCCTTGGCGCAAGAGTTTCGTGCCATCGGCGACGCAACGGGTGCCAAAATGCTGGCGCAGGAGGTCATTGCTTTGGCCTCTGGTAGTCTCAAAATCAAGGCGGAAACCTTGTTGACCGAGATTGGTTAAATTGATCGTCTGGCCGTGTTGTGCGAATAGCGCTAGGGGTTAGCTACAACGGTAGCGCCTACGAAGGTTGGCAAAGCCAGCTCTCCGGTCTGACGGTTCAAGACAAACTAGAGGCTGCTTTGGGTAAATTCACCCAAAGCAGGGTCTCTATTTTATGCGCTGGCCGTACCGACTCTGGCGTTCATGGCTTGATGCAAGTGGTGCATTTTGACACCGAGGCCGAGCGCGAAACCAACTCCTGGGTGCGCGGCACCAACGCCTACCTGCCCAAAGACATCGCCGTTCAGTGGGCGCAGGTCGTACCCAGAGAATTCCACTGCCGTGCCAGTGCCACCGCACGACGCTATGCCTATGTGGTGTTGGAATCTGCGGTACGCCCCAGCGTCGAAGCCGGTCGCGTCGGCTGGGTTTACCGTGGTTTGGACGCTGATGCCATGCAACAAGCGGCTGGTTATCTGCTCGGCGAACACGATTTCAGCTCTTTTCGCGCTTCCGCTTGCCAGGCTTTGTCCCCCGTCAAAACCATGCAGCGCATCGACATTTCTCACCGTGGCGAGCCCATGCAACGCTACTGGCGCTTTGAATTCGAGGCCAATGCTTTTTTGCACCACATGATCCGCAACCTCATGGGCTGCCTGCTGATGGTGGGTGATGGCCGCAAGCCGCCAGAATGGATACTGGACGTGCTCGCCAAACGCGATCGTGATGCTGCAGCCCCGACTTTTTCACCAGACGGTCTGTACTTTTTAGGCCCCGTTTATCCGTCACAATGGGGGATTCCGACCAAAACGGCCGCTTTTGACTGGCTTCCTTGAATGATGAATTTGCCTTTTGCCCAGCGCACCCGCATAAAAATCTGCGGTTTAACCCGCGAACAAGACGTTGATGCCGCTGTTGCCGCCGGTGCTGACGCCATCGGTTTTGTGCTCTACAAAGCCAGCCCGCGCTACGTGTCACCCGAGCGCGCCGCCGGACTGGCGCGCCGTTTGCCGCCTTTTGTGACACCCGTGCTGCTGTTTGTCAATGAAGATACTGCAAATATAATAGCAGCTCAGGCAATAAACACGCCGGCTATCATCCAATTTCATGGTGATGAAACGCCTGAGATGTGCAACGCCGTCCAACGCCGCTTTATCCGCGCCGCCCGTATTCCCCTAGGACAAGAGAACGTTGATAAGGCCGCCCGGTTTGACCTAGTAAAATACGTTCAAGATTACTCACAAGCCCAGGCCATCCTGCTCGACGCCCACGTCGAGGGTTATGGTGGCGGCGGAAAAACATTCAATTGGTCACTGCTTCCAACAAACGTCAACGCTCACCTCGTCTTGAGTGGTGGGCTGAACGCTGCCAACGTGACCGATGGCATTTTGCAG
>JAYVJL010000176.1:0-26362 GCA_043769295.1 Polaromonas sp.
TTAGACCCAACTTTCGTCAAGATCATCAGCTGGTATGACAACGAGTGGGGCTACTCGAACAAGTGTTTGGAGATGGTGCGCGTGGTTTCCAAGTAACTATCCACTTACACAACAAAAAACGCGCCCAAGAGCGCGTTTTTTGTTGCCTGCAGGTACCCAAAGAAGGCGATACACTGATATTTACACCGCTTTTATACACTTTTACTGCCTGCCATGCCTACACAATCCAGCCACCAAAGCGGCATTTTTGCCGCCGTTCCCAAACACGCGCGCTACCTGCGCTATGCACACTGTGCCCACGCCAGCCTGGCTGATCTGCGCATCATTCTGCAGGCTTTGGCGGCGCTGGTGGATGGAGAACAGGTGGTTCTGGGACTCGGACCGGTGCTGCTGAAGGACTTGAGCCACCGCGCCACCTCCAAGATACCTGGTTTGCATGACTTCGCCGCTCCCGCCGGCAGCAAAGTGGCCTGGCCGCACAGCCCCGCCGACCTGTGGCTGTGGCTGCGCGCCGCACCCGGTCAGGATACGGGCCATTTGCTCACCCTCAGTCAGCAGTTGCACAGCCTGTTGCACCCCGCTTTTGAGCTGCTGGACGCGGTGGACGCCTTTCGCCACATGGAAAAAGGCGATGAAGAAGCCGGCATTAGCCGCGATTTGACCGGTTTTGAAGACGGCACCGAAAACCCCAAAGGCCGCAAAGCCCTAGCTGCCGCGTTTGCCGCCGACGGTTCCAGTTTCGTCGTGGTGCAGCACTGGCAGCACCGCTGGGCACACATCCACGGCATGTCCAAGCACGAGCAAGACCACGCCATGGGCCGCGACCGCACCAGCAATGAAGAAATAGAAGACGCCCCCGAGAGCGCCCACACCAAGCGCACCACGCAAGAAGACTTCACCCTGAGCGACGGCAGCCAGGGCTTCAGCTGGCGGCGCTCCATGCCGTGGGTGGCTGGCGACGCGTCGGGGCTGCATTTTGTGACCTTTGGCAAAAGCTTTGAGGCCTTTGAACTGCAGCTGGCCCGCATGAGCGGCGCTGATAAGGTGAGCAAAGACGGCATCACCGACGCTGTGCTGCACATGAGCCAGCCCCTGCGCACCAGCTACTTTTGGTGCCCGCCCATGCAGGCGTCCAAGCCGGGTGAGGGGCGGCAAAAACAGCTGGATCTGTCGCTTTTGTAGAAAATACCCTTCAAATTCAACTCTAGCCGGCGTGTTTATTGACTAAACTGCTATATTTAGTATAGCAATTTTGCGCTCTGGTTGATTTTATAGATTTGCACTATCTATTCATCCATGAAGTTAAGTGTTTGAAATCATTGAATTTATTGTAGAATTTATCTATTCATAAATTTATTCAAACTCTTATTCATGACAACAATCCACACCCTCGCCGCACCTACCCTGCAGGCGCTGCGCCAGCGCGGTGGGGTGGCGTCGGCCGCGGAATTGCAAGCCGCACTGGGAGTGAGCCAGCCCACGGTGTCGCGGGCGCTGACACCGCTGATTCAATCTGGCCAGGTGCTCAAGGTCGGCGCAGCGCGGCAGCAACGCTACGTTGTGCCGCGCACGGTGGCGGGTGTGGGGCAGGTGGTACCGGTGATGCGGGTGGACGCGCACGGTCAGCCCGCGCCCTTTGCCCGCATGGTGTTGCTGGAAGGCGGCGCAGTGTGGGTGGACGAGGCCGATGGTGTCAGCCAAAAGCACGACGGCCTGCCCTGGTTTTTGGACGACATGCGGCCGCAGGGCTTCATGGGCCGCACCTTTGCCTACGCCCACCCCGAGCTGCAGCTGGGCACCGACCCGCGCAACTGGAACGCCGACGACGTGCTGCGCGCGCTGGCGCTGTTTGGCGACGATCTGCCAGGCAACCTCATCGTGGGCGACGCCGCTTTTGCCCGCTTTCACACCCTGCCCGAGCGCGCGCGCCGCGCCTCAGGTGATGTCCCTGAGTTGGACTACCCCGCCTTTGCCGACCAAGCCATGCAAGGCACGGTTGGTGGCTCCTCTGCTGGGGGCGAGCAACCCAAGTTTTGCACCCTTCGGGGTGGGCAGCACGTGCTGGTCAAGTTCTCCCCCGCAGGCAGCGCCCCCACCGACCAGCGAACCCGCGACCTTCTGGTCTGCGAGCACCTGGCGCTGCAAACCCTGGCCGCAGCGGGCGTACCGGCGGCGCAAACGCAGGTGTTTACCGTGGCGGGACGCGTATTTTTAGAATCCGTCCGTTTCGACCGCCCTGCGCTCGGCCCCCGCAACCCGCAGGGCTTGGGCAGGCAAGGTATGGTGTCGCTGCAGGTTTACGACGCGGAATACGTGGGCGTGATGGACAACTGGGCCGCCACCGCCGAACGCATGCAAGCGCGCGGCCTGCTGACCAAGGAAGACGCCCGCCACCTGCGCCTGCTGGAGGCCTTTGGCCAGCTGATCGCCAACACCGACCGCCACTACGGCAACATTTCGCTGCTGCTGCAGGGCACGCAAAACGGTGGCGACTGGACGTTGTCCCCCACCTACGACATGCTGCCCATGCTTTACGCACCCGTGGGCGGCGAGCTGGTGCAGCGCGATTTTGCAGTTAGAAATGGCGTCACAACCAAACCCCAACCCACCGCTGCCACCCTGCCCGAGTGGCCGCGCGCGCTGGCTTTGGCGATCCAGTTTTGGCAGACGGCGGCGGCAGATACGCGCATTTCAGCCGCGTTTCGGGCGATAGCGGCTGAAAACGTCGTCAAACTGGCCTGAATTCGTTCAAAACACCCAAAAACAGGTTAAATCAATCTCTAGCCGGCGTATTTACCGCCTAGACTGCTATCAAATCAGTAGTGAACTGACGCCCGCAGCATCAAACCGGCTTGGGTGCGCGGTGCAAACCGCAAATTTTGTTACCGTCCGGGTCACGCAGATAGCAAAGATACAGCTTGCCCACGGGACCCTCGCGCCAGCCCGGTGGGTCTTCGCAGATGGTGCCGCCATTCGCGACACCTGCCGCGTGGAAGGCGTCCGCCAGCTCGGGCGACGCCATGTTGAACCCTAGCGTGCTGCCATTGCCATGCGTTGCAGGCTCACCATTGATCGGCGTGGTGATGCCGAAGCTGCCCGTAGGACTGCGATAAAAATAGCGCTTGTTGTTGGCAACGCCTGGGCCGATGCCCAACGTGCCCAAGAGCGCATCGTAAAAGGTCTTTGACTTTTCGAGGTCGTTGACACCGAGTATGACGTGACTGAACATGCTTGTCTCCTGTTGGGTTGAATGTGGGCGGATGTGAACTGATTTGCTTTTGCCGCATCGTACGCGAAGCTGAGCGGCTCGTACGGACGAAACGCTGGTTTACAACGCGTTCAAGGCACTTTGGCGACAAACGCGATCACCAGCCCCGCCTCCGTCACCGTGATGCTGCCCGGCTGCAGGCCCAGGCCGTCCGCCATGGCCAGATCGGCCGGACGCAGCTGGTGCAGCACCACTTCCTGGAACGACTGCTCCGCCAGATTCGGCCCGAAGGTGTTCAGCAACTCCGCACCCGAAGCCGTCAAACCCGGCAGATTGAAACGTCGAAAGCGCAGTTGCGTGGCGCGCAGGGTGCGGTCGCTGGCCTCGTAGCGCAGCGCAAAATCCACCTCAAACGTGCCGGTCTGCTTGCGGTTCAGCGCCACGCCACTGGCCTCTACCGTCATGTCCGCCGCCACCCGGTTGTGCGCAGCCAGCATGCGCAAAACCGGCACCTGCAGGTCCACGTTCAGCAGCCCCGCGACCGGGTAACGCCGTGGGAAGCGCTGCCCCAGCACCTGCTGCAGCTGCTCCGCCGTCACCGTGTAGCGCGGCTGGGCCTGGGATGGCGCACCCCAAAGCACCACGCAGCCTAAGGCCAATTGGCGCGATGCAATCAACAAGTGGCGTCTGAGCATGTCAAGATTCTCCGTTTAAGATTCAAAGGGGGCGACTACATTGTCCACTTTAAGCTAAAGCGCACTGCAAGCCCAAAGTTGACAAATAACATCATTGAAATACTGTGTTTTAATACAGTTTACTTCAGCCTCAATTGACGGTGCCGCCCATGAAAATCCTGCCTGCCGACTTTGACGGCCAGTCCATCCGCCGCGTATATGACGAAGACACCGAGCTACGGTGGTTTTCCGTGGTGGACGGGGTGCAGGTGATGACCGACATTAAAAGCGCCAAGCTACTGGTCTGACCTGAAACGCAAACTAGCCCAAGGAGCTGGTTCAGCGCCAGCGGTTTTGAGGGTTTCGGTGTGGCCATCGGCATCCAGCTTGTCGCTGGCAAACTCGTCCAGCCGCGCCAGCTCGGCGGGGTTGACCTTGGCCTGCGCATTCAAAATGCGCGACCCTGCGCCCTTTTTGTCCAGCGGCCCGTTGCGCAGTTCGTTCAAAGTCACACCGCCCAGCGCATTGCGCGCTAGCTGCAGCGGCGACAAGCCATTGGCCGCCAAGGCAATCGCCACCACTGCCGCAGCTGGCAGCTTTTCCTCGCTGTCCCCCGCAGCCGCCACCTCAACAACGACCCGCGCCACCTCACCAAGCGACACATCGCCATTGGGCAACTGCCCTTGCGACACCAACGCGCGCAAGAAGGGGCAGGGGTTGTCTGGGGAGACTCTGTTTACTTTTGGGGTTTGGGTAGCTTGCGTCATGGGAAACGTCCTCGTACTTCTGTGGAATCACTGAAACTGGTCACTTCACTTTACGCGAAAAGCTGGATTGACGTTTGTCAACTCTCAATTTGCTATATATTCAATAGCTGTATAGGCAATAATTACGCCGACTAGAGCCATGAATTACCTCTAAATCAAGCAAATATGGATCTTTCAAAGATTTCTACGCCAAGCCAGTCGCTAAGGTAGGCAAACGCAAGGTAATTGTCCAGCAATCTGTTGGACGATTTACTTACTACTCGTTTTAAGATGTGCTTTCAAAATAACTGTGTTTTAATACAGTTAAATAAAACACCTCTCAACCATAACCGCCATGAAAAGTCTGCTTAATGGTCGCGCATGCTTTCACTTTGTGATTGCACTTTCATGCAAAAC
Source organism: Polaromonas sp. (assembly GCA_043769295.1). Taxonomy (GTDB): domain Bacteria; phylum Pseudomonadota; class Gammaproteobacteria; order Burkholderiales; family Burkholderiaceae_C; genus Aalborgiella. Next base: position 5,046 of record JAYVJL010000176.1, read on the forward strand.
TGTCCATAATTGCAATCATGAACAGCAAGCATCGTAAGACGCTGGCGCTGGTCTTTGCCAAGCCGACACCTGCCACTTTGGAGTGGGCGCGGATTGAGGCCTTGTTCATTGCGGCAGGCGCGCAGACGGTTGAGGGGGATGGGTCAAGGGTTTGGTTCATTTTGAACAACGTGGTCGGCACTTTTCACCGGCCGCACCCGGCCAAAGAGGCCAAGCCCTACCAGGTCAAAGATGCGCGCCTGTTTTTAGAACAAGCTGGTATCACAGCCGAACCATGAAAGGGGCCGAACCCATGAGCACAACCTTGAAAACCATGACCTACAAGGGCTACGCAGCCCACATTGAATACAGCGACGAAGACGCCTGCTTCATCGGCCACATTGCGGGCATTGCAGATGTGATCGGCTTTCACGCAGACAACGTGCAAGATTTACGCGATGCGTTTGGCGCAGCGGTAGATGACTATTTGACCACCTGCGAAAAACTGGGCCGCCCCGCTCAAAAACCCGCCAGCGGCAAGATGATGCTGCGCGTCCCGCCCGAAGTGCATGGCGCGGCGCTGGTGGCAGCGCAGGTCAAAGGCATGAGTTTGAACCAGTGGGCGAGCCAGGCGCTGCGCGAAGCAGCGCATATTTGAACCCGTTTCACTACACATTTCATAGCTACTCAGGCAATAAAAACGCCGGCTAGAGCCACATTTGACCTCTAAAATCGTATTTTTAACCGTTTAGAGTCGCTTTTTGACGAATGAAGACGCCAAAAGCCCGCTTTAAGCCGATTCAGCGCCCCACCACCGACCAGCCCGCGTGCAGGTTGACCTTGTTGTTCTCATACTCCCACGCCGTGCCGCAGCGCTCGCAGCGGTACTTGGTGATCGTCACCTGCCCATGGCTGCGTTCGGCCTTGCGGTTGACCCCCTGAATCAGCTCCACATGCCCAGGCGCGCGCCGCCAGTTTTGCTGAATGCCAGCGCAGGGTTCGCACAGGGCTGGCTTTTTTGTTTCTGGGGTGGGGGTTGAGTCTTGGGTCATGGGGTGGGTCTGGATGTGGGGAATGGGAGGGTTCTTGAGGGTAGATTGTCGCTGCTTGGGTGGCAGCGAGCAACGCGGCTTAAAAGAACTTCACGCCGTGGCTGCTGAGGCTGAATCAGGTTTATTTTTATTATGAATTTGATAGCTGATCAGGCAATAAATACGCTGTCTAGAGGCATATGCAACCCTTAATATTAGAACTCTAGTGCTTTTTAAATGATTAGCATTTATTGAATTACCCCTAAAATCATTCAAAGTTAATACATTTATCGAGTGAAAAATAAATATGACAACTCAGAATACAGAAAATTCGAATATTGAGCCTGTCGTTTCAGTACGACCGAGCCTTTCGTTTGAATCAATAACATTTTCGGATGGACAAACCCTAACTTTTGAAGATGATGAAATAGTCGTCTTTGTCGGTCCAAATAATGCAGGTAAAAGTGCCTCTCTGCGTGAATTGAAGAATTTCATTTCAAGCCCAACTACGCAAACAGTAATATCTGGGGCTGTAATTAAAACTGCAGGAAATTCAAACGACCTTAAAGGCTACTTAGAAAAACACTCTCAAAAAACTGGCATTGGGAGCAATTTAACCTATTCAGGTATTGGTTACAACATACATCATTCGCATGTACATCATTTTGATCAGCCACATAACAGAAGCCCGGTAGCGCCGTTTTTTATTGCTCACGTTGCTACTGAAAGCCGGATTGTTGGCTCAAACCCTGCAGGCGGTATTGCACTTCATCAAGTTCCAGCGACTGAGCCAATCCATCAATTATTACTTGACAATATTCTTGCTGCAGATATTTGTAAGTTATTTAAAAATGCATTTGGAGAAGATTTAATTGTTTTGCGAGCTGGCGGCACTTCATTTCCATTATATGTAGGGAAAAAGCCTGAAACAAAAATTGGAGAAGATGAGTTAAGCAAATCATTCGTTGAACAGCTTTTACAAGATTCAGTATTGCTTCAAAATCAAGGTGATGGCATGCGGAGTTTTACGACTGTTCTTTTAAATGTTTTAGTAGCTGACAATCACACAATTCAATTTCTTGATGAACCCGAAGCATTTCTTCATCCGCCTCAAGCAAGACTACTAGGTGAATATATTGCACAAAAGCGGCGAGGCAAATCACAACTATTTATTGCGACTCACAGCACAGATATTCTTGACGGATTGATGGCAAGCGGCGCAAGTAAAGTTCGTATCATTAGAATTCAGCGCGATGGAAAAATCAATAGAGTCAAAGAACTTAGTAAAGAAAAAACCTTAGCTATCGCAAAAGACGCATTGACAAAATATTCAGGCGTATTTAAAGGAATTTTTTATAAACATGTAATCATTACCGAATCAGACGGTGATTGCCAGTTTTACAGTTCTTTTCTAAATCTAAAATCCATAGCAGGAGAAAAACAACCCGATGTATTATTTATTCATGCAGCGGGGAAACATCGAATGGGACAATTAGTCGAAACGCTTAAATCGTTAGACGTCCCCGTTTCAGTAATTGCCGATATTGACATACTTAATGAAGAAAACACATTCAAAAGCTTGTTTGAGAAACTTGGTGGAACATGGGATGAACTTGCTACTGCATGGCGAGCAATCAAGACCGATGTAGAAGCAAGACGACCTCCTTTGAATATCGAGCAGGTTAAAGGGCTAATATCCACTCAGTTGAATTCTCTATCTGGTACCGGGGCATTTCCAAAGTCCGTAGAACACTCAATCAAACAGATATTTAAAACACAATCCCCATGGGGCGCAATTAAACAAGCTGGTCGGAGTGCACTAAATGGGCCGTCTGTTGGCCATTTCGATGATATAGCTCGCATCTGTGCAGAGAAAGGATTGTGGATTGTGCCAGTTGGTGAGCTGGAGGGTTTCTGTCGAAGTATTGCGGCAGGCCACGGTCCGGATTTTGTTGAAAAGGTGCTCGAGCAACGCAATTTAGAGACAGATACTGAGCTGCATGAAGCACGAACTTTTGTGAAAAGTATCTGGACTGCCGCAAACAAAACCGCCTAGTGAGTTAACCCCACCTCAACCCCCCGCTCCCGCGCAAACTTCGCGGCCTGCTGTGTCACCGCCTCCAAACAAACATACATCGCCCTACTCACACTTTGAGTGGCGACTTCGCGGCACTGACTAACTAACCCACCCCAACACCAACCCCTTCTCCTTTGCAAACTTCGCAGCTTGCGCGGTTACTGCGCTCAGGCAGACGTACATCGCCTTGTCCGCCCCCAACGCTTCTTGCTGGGCAACCAAAGCTTGCAGGGCCTCTACGCCGTGGGTGGCGGCTTTGTAGCGTTTAGCGCTTACCAGGGTGATGTGGCCGGTTTTTTCTAGCTTGAAATCGGCTGCGCCGCTGGTCAAACGGGTGACTTCGAAGCCTTGTTTGACGAGTTTGGCTTCCAGCTCGGCAGAGAACTCGCGCCAGGACATGCTGGCCAAGCGCACAAGCTCGGCCTGTACTTTGGCGGGGCTGGGTGTGCCCCACTGGCGTTTGAGGGCCATGACGCCGATGACGAAAAACGGAATCGCGCCCATGGCGCCGAAGGGGACGTATTTTGGGGGGAGCAGCGCGTAGGAGGCGAGGCAAAAGACGGCGACGAGGAGGAAGCTGATCCACCACGGGGAGCGCAGGAGGATGGCGAAGATGGATTTTTCGGCCATTTTGAATTTCATGGGGCGGGTCTTTCTTTTATTAAATTTTCGCGCTTATATTTTTGCCGTGGCCATCCGCAGCTGGCGGGCGGCTTCGTCGGCTTGGGCGTCTTCAATGCCGCGCAACACGCTGCGCATGTCGATGGGGGCGGTGGATTTTTCGAATTTGCCGGTGAGCGGCGTGTCTGCCGTGAGCAGGCCGTGCTGGTACAGCGCCCAGATTTCAGGGCCGTAGTTGGTTGGCAACAGCTCGGGTGCAAAGCCACCGAAGAACGCGCGCAGATTATCAACATCGCGCAGTAGCATGCGCTGGGCGTGATTGTTGCCGGCGGCGTCGATGGCTTGGGGCAGGTCGATGATGACGGGGCCGTCCACCCCGTCGGCGTGGCCGAGCAGGACGTTGAACTCGGACAAATCGCCATGCACCACGCCTGCGCCCAGCATGCGGACGACTTCTTTGAGCAGGGTGGCGTGGTGCTGCAGGGCTTGGGCGGGGGTGAAGGCCACGTCGTTGAGGCGGGGCGCGGCGTCGCCGTGTTCATCCGTCACCAGCTCCATGAGCAACACGCCGTCGCAAAAGTTGTAGGGTTTGGGGACGCGCACGCCGGCAGCGGCCAGGCGGTAGAGGGCGTCGACCTCGGCGCTTTGCCAGGCCGCTTCTTGCGAGGCGCGGCCAAAGCGGGTGCCTTTGGCCATGGCGCGGGCCTGGCGGGAGTTTTTGACCTTGCGGTTTTCGGTGTAGTCGACGGCCTGGCGGAAGCTGCGCTCGGTGGCTTCTTTGTAGACCTTGGCGCAGCGCGTCTCCGCCCCGCAGCGCACAACATAGACCATGGCTTCTTTGCCGCTCATCAACTGGCGCACAACGCTGTCGATCAGGCCTTCTTCAATCAACGATTGCAATCTTTTGGGTGGTTTCATGCACCCCATTTTGCACGGTTCAGGAACGCGTCAAGAACCCATCACACTTCTGGCTTTATTTTTTGCAGCTTTATGTTGGCGGCTTTTCTTCATGGCCATCGGGGTGGCGGGCGAAGCGGGCGGGAACGGGCGCAGTGGCCAGTGCCCCTGCACCGCCTGCCAGCAGGCGGCTGCGTTGAAGTTGGGTGGGTCGGTTCATGCAGGTCTCCTTGAGCTGGTCTTTGTACAGGAAGCGTCAAGAAAAATCAGATGCTTTCAGTTTTGCGCTGAGACAATCAGTCCCCGCGGGTACCGCCAAGCGCCGGGAACTCCGGCGCTTGGCGGGTGGTTTGGGCCTGACGCAGCACCGCGAGCCGCCGCGTCATGCTTTCGATCTCGATGGTCTGCCCTGCAATGATCTCTTCCGCCAGCTGGCGGGTGGCCGGGTCACGCCCGTGCTGCAACACCAGGCGGGCCATGTCAACCGCGCCGGCATGGTGCGGAATCATCATCACCAGAAAGTCCACATCGACGTTGCCGCTGTAGCCTGGCGCATGCATGTCCTGCATCATGCGCGCCATGCCGGCGTCCATCTCGCTTTGAAATCCCGGCGCTGCAGGGGCCTGCATGGCCGCAGGGTCATGCCTGTGAGCGGACTGAGCCATGACGCTGTGGGCACCCGCACCCAGGATGAGCGCCAGGCCGAGCGTGAACCCAGCCCTGGCCCTGCGGCCGGAACTCATGCTGTTTGCCCTTTCACGCCAGGGCGCACGTACACCAGGTTGATGCTCTTCTTGTTGCGCAGCCCGCCCGACGGCAGGTTCAGGTTGCCCAGAGGAATCTGCGCAATAAACTCGGGTTTGAACGGGTTGCTGACATCAAACGCACTGCACACAGTCTGGCCGGCGTTCGGTGTGCCGGGCAATTCATCCTGCTCATGCGCCACATAGAGCAAGGTGTTTTCCGGGTTGGTCCACAGGCCATGCGATTCGCGGCCATGGCTGAAAAAGCTGCCAACCATCTTGCGTTCACCGGTTTTGGCGCTGCGGTCAATGACCGCAATCTGGCTTGATGCCACGCCGCCAGGGCCGCTGTCGTCCACCCGCGATAGGCTAGCATACATCACACTGCCCTTGGCGTTGGCGACAAACTCCACATGGTTGGGCCGCCCCAGGTTGCCCAGGGACACGCTATCGAGCAGGTCAAATCCCTCACGCGTCGAACGGCACGACACGGTATCAGCCAGCTTGTGGGAGAACCAGACCTCAGCGCCGTCCGGTGTGGTCTTCATGAAAGGTGTGAAGCCCAGCTTGTCCTGCGCGCTGATGTCGAGCGTGGTCAGGCGCTGCGGCTGCGAATGGCCGTCGGCGCCCGGGTTGACACGAAACACGTCCACCTTGGCCACCTTCTGGCTAGCCACAAAAGCCAGAGTGCCTTCGCGGTTGAACCAGACCTGGGCCGGGCCATTCAGCGTGGGCAGGAACTGGCGCACCGCCGACACGTCCGAGCCGCGCAATTGCAGCAGCGCGCGATCCACACTCAGGATGGCGATGCGGTCCTCTCCGCGTAAGGTGACCCAGAGTTCCTTGCCATTGCGACTGAAGGTGGGCTCGTGGGGCTCACGCCCCAGCAGGATGCCGCTGGACAGGCGCTCGGGGTTGGTGGAGGGGCCGGCAGACGGGTTGGGCGTGTTGCCAATCACGCGCTTTTCCACGGCGTCGATCAGATAAATATTGCTGGAACCTCGGCCGCTGGTGGCCAGCAAGCGGCCATCGGGCGACGGCACGGCACCGTGGGCGTCAATGCAGCCGTGGTACAGCGGTTTATGGATCATGGCCGCATGGGTCGGCGCGATGCCCGCGGTGATGTAGCGAAATGGCGGGCGTACATCTTCGTCAAAACTGGTCAGGTTGATGGTGGTTTCCACCGTGTTGGTCCGTGGATCAATCACCACCAGTGTGTTGGAGTCTTCGTTGGTGATGAAGACGCGGTCACGCGGGTCGATCCCCGTCGCGGCGTTTTGGGCAAAGCTGGTGGGCAGTGCTGCCGCAGCGGCAGCCGCGGCGGTGTATTTGAGAATGTCCCGGCGATTGGTGGTCATGCGATACCTTTGAAATTGCTTGGGTTAAAAAACAGAGGGTCTTAGGAAGCAAACGAAATTAAAGAGGACTCTCTCTGAGTAACTTTAGCATAGCCAAATAGAGATTCTGATGTCGATGATTAAACCTAAACTCACACTCTTTCAGATGCAAAGCAAGGGTATGTTTAGCACGCCATTGAACTGAGCCAAGCGACGCTTGGCGAAGCTCCAAAATTTAGAAGCATCGGGAACAATCTCCGTGTACACCTGATCACCGCGTTTAAGCAGTCCAAAGACGATGGTTTTACCGCCCGATTTCAGCCAAAGCGCAAGCCAAGTATGTGAAGCTGCTGCCCAACATCAAACTGTTCACCATCGAGCAGGCTTTTGGCGGCTGGGCAAGGCGGACAAAGAGCATTTTGCGGACGGCGGCAGTTTTGATCAGATCTACGTGAGGTAATAAGTGCCAACAACACCCTGTCATACGGGGAGAATGCAGCCCACTTCGCAAACATTGACCTAGATCAAACCGCCCAATAGGGGCCGGACATACCATTCCTTATAAGGCGTCCCCGTGGAACGTCATCTGGGGAATGTTTATGAAATCCAATGTGGGCAGTCTTGACCGTATGGCACGTATTGTGGCTGGTCTGGTGTTGATTAGCCTGGCGGCTACCGGCGTGGTGGGTGTTTGGGGTTGGCTGGGCATCGTGCCACTGGCGACCGGTGCCATAGGATGGTGCCCCGCTTACACCCTGATGGGCTTTAGCTCCTGCCCCACCAAGCCATGAGCAGCTTTGACCATGCGGGGTTGGTCCAGAACATCAACGAGGGCCTGTTGTCCCTCAAAAAAGCGCAACCCGAGGCCCTGCAGGCCTTTGGTCAACTGGCGCGCTCTGCTATGGCCGAAGGCAGCATCAGTGCCAAAAACAAGGAGTTGATGGCCTTGGCCATCGGCATCACCCAACATTGCTCGGGCTGTATTGGCTTTCACGTAAAGGCCCTGCATAAGCTGCAGTGCACGCGTACCGAGTTGGAAGAAATGCTCAGCGTGTGTGTGTACATGGGCGGCGGACCCGCCCTTATGTACGCAGCGGAAACCGTCACGGCATGGGAAGCGATGGCCCCCACCCGGTAGAGGGCCCGGTCTGGCCCGTCAAGGTGCTGTTGCCCCGGTGTTCGAATACGCTATATTTTTTGTAGCATTACAATAAGCATGCACGGTGGTTGAATGCCAATTTTTTATAAAAAATTCAGCGGGATCTTCAGGTAGGCGCGTCCGTTGGCCTCTGCCGGTGGCATGGCCCCCGCTCGGATATTGATCTGCACCGAGGGCAGGATCAGGTTGGGCATGGCCAAGCCGGCGTCGCGCTTGCTGCGCATGGCCACAAAGGCATCTTCGGACACACCATCGCGGATATGGATGTTGCTGGCGCGCTGCTCGGCCACGGTGGATTCCCAGGCTGGCTTTCGGTCATCGGGCGGGTAGTCGTGGCACATGTAGAGGCGGGTGTCGCCTGGCAGGCTCATCAGCCTGCGCACGCTCTGGTACAGGTCATGGGCGTTGCCGCCGGGGAAGTCGCAGCGCGCGGTGCCCACATCGGGCATGAACAGGGTGTCGCCCACAAACACGGCATCACTGACCTGATAGGCCATGCACGCAGGGGTGTGGCCGGGCACGGGCAGCGCATGGACCGTCAAGTCACCAATGGCAAAAGCCTCATCGGGCTGGAACAGGTGGTCAAACTGGCTGCCATCGGGGTGGAACTCGGGCTCCAGGTTGAAGATGCCCTTGAACACGCTTTGCACATCGGTAATGGCGGCGCCAATGGCGATCTGGCCGCCCAGATGCTTGCGCAGGTAGTGGGCCGCTGACAGGTGGTCGGCATGGGCATGGGTTTCCAGAATCCATTGCACCGTCAGCGCCTTGTCTTTGACGAAAGCCATCAGCGCGTCGGCCGACGTGGTGGTGGTGCGGCCGGATTTGCTGTCGTAGTCCAGTACGGAGTCGATGATGGCGCAGTGACCGCCATCATGGTCATACACCACGTAGCTGACGGTCCAGGTAGCGGGGTCGAAGAAGGCTTTGACGTGGGGGTGATTACGGTCGGTCATGGAAAGCTCCTGTAAAAAAGCGGGTTTGTTTTGTTGCGATATTGATATTCTATTGACATACATATTGTTTGTCAATATAATATAAATATTGCAACAGAACTGGAGTCCCTGACCATGCTTGCCGAACTTGAAGTCTCAAACCGTCCATCCCTTGACCTGGAGGTACTGCGCCAGTCTGCCAACGCAGCCTGCAGACTGATGAAGGCCTTGTCCAACCCCGACCGCCTGCTGCTGCTGTGCCAGCTCAGCCAGGGCGAGATGAATGTGGGTGAACTGGAAGCCTTGGTGGGTATTGCCCAACCCACACTGTCGCAGCAGCTTGGCGTGCTGCGGGACGAAGGCCTGGTCAGCACCCGGCGCGAGGGAAAGAACATTTATTACTGCATCAACAGCACCCAGGCCATGGCGGTCATGGGGGTTCTGTACACGCAGTTCTGCAACACCTGAATGAATCACCCCCACGCTTGGGGCGGCCCGGCGCGGATTTCACTTTTAAAGGAAAAAGACCATGACGATCGACTGGAATAATTTCACCCCCTGGGCCTCACTGGCTGGCGGCATTTTGCTGGGCTTGGCCTCGGCCATCTTCATTCTGGTAAACGGCCGCATCCTGGGTATCAGCGGCATTATTGGCGGACTGCTGCGCCCCAAAACGGATGACGCTGGCTGGCGCATTGCCTTTGTGCTGGGCATGCTGGCCGCACCGCTGTTGTACATGCTGGTGGCGGGCCCCGTGTCCGCCACGGTAAATGCGGGTTGGGGCACCATGGTGCTGGCCGGCCTGCTGGTCGGCGTGGGCACACGGTATGGCTCGGGCTGCACCAGCGGCCATGGCGTGTGTGGACTCTCGCGCCTCTCACCGCGCTCTCTGGCTGCCACGCTGGCCTTTATGGGCGCGGGTTTTGCCATCGTTTTCCTGATGCGCCACGTGCTGGCATAAGCGCCGGCGGTTTACTGATCTTTCTGAGGAGTATCCTTATGCAACACCGTATTACTGAATTTTTTGTAGGCCTGCTGTTCGGTTTAGGCCTGATTCTGGCCGGCATGACCGACCCCAGCAAGGTGCTTGGTTTTCTGGACCTGGCCGGCACCTGGGACCCGTCCTTGGCCTTTGTGATGGGCGGCGGTATTCTGGTCGGGCTGGGCGCCTTTGTCATGGCTAAAAAACGCACCACCAGCTTCTTGGGCGGCGCCATGCACCTGCCCACATCCGCAGTCATCGATAAGCGCCTGATCGGCGGCAGCCTGCTGTTTGGTGTCGGTTGGGGCCTGGCGGGTTTTTGCCCCGGTCCTGCCATCGTGTCGCTGGGCGCAGGCCAGCCCAAGGCTGCGGTCTTTGTGGCGGCCATGCTGGCCGGTATGGCGGTGTTTGAAATCGTCGAGCGTATGCAAACGCGCAAGTCGGCCGGCGCCCACTGAACAGCAAGACCATGACCACACGCACTTTTTCGCTCGCCGCGTCTTTGCCACAGTGGCTGCGCCATTACCAAAAAGCGTGGCTGGCCGGTGACCTGACCGCAGGTCTGATCGTCACGGTCATGCTGATCCCCCAAAGTCTGGCCTATGCACTGCTGGCGGGCTTGCCGCCCGAGGTGGGTTTGTACGCCAGCATCCTGCCCATCGTGGCCTACGCCTTGCTGGGCTCCAGCATGACGCTGGCAGTGGGGCCCGTGGCGGTGGCGTCACTCATGACGGCCAGCGCGCTGGCCCCCTTTGCGGTGGCCGGGACCACGGAGTACATAACTCTGGCGGTGCAGCTTTCGCTGATATCCGGTGCCATGCTGCTGGTCTTTGGCGCCTTGCGTCTGGGCTTTCTGGCCTACTTTTTGAGCCACCCGGTCATCAGCGGCTTCATCACCGGTTCGGCCGTGGTGATTGCCGTTGGCCAACTCAAATACCTGCTGGGCGTGCGTGTGCCTTCGTCCTCCACATGGGAGACCCTGCGTGGCCTGGTGCAGGCCCTGCCGCAGACCAATTTGGCAACCTTGGCGCTGGGCTTGGGCAGTCTGGTGTTTCTGGTGGTGGCACGGCGCTACCTGGCCGGCTGGCTGGTGCGGCTGGGCATGCCCCTCAAAGCGGCTGATCTGATGACCAAGCTGGCGCCCATGGCCGCAGTCATCGTCTCCATCGCCGTCGTAGCGATAGGACGGCTGGACATAAGTGCCAAGGTCAGCGTGGTCGGTGTGGTGCCGCAGGGTCTGCCGCATCTGGGGCTGGCGTTGCCCGGGTTTACCACCTTGGGCCAGTTGTGGCTGCCCGCCCTGCTGATCGCGTTGGTTGGGTTTGTGGAAAGCGTGTCGGTGGCGCAGTCCCTGGCGCTTAAACGCCAGCAGCGCATCGCCCCCAACAAGGAACTGCTGGGCCTGGGCGCTGCCAATGTGGCCAGTGCCTTGTCGGGTGGCTATCCCGTGACGGGCGGCTTTGCCCGCTCCGTGGTGAACTTTGCGGCGGGTGCCAACACCCCACTGGCGGGTGTGGTGTCCGCCGGCTTGATGGCGCTGGTGATTGCCTCCATGACTGGCGCGTTTTATTACCTGCCCCATGCCGTGCTGGCGGCCACCATCATCGTGGCAGTGGTGTCACTGGTGGACTTTGCTACTTTGAGAGAAGCTTGGCACTATGACCGGGCCGACGCCTTGTCGCTCGTTGCCACTGCAGTGGGTGTGATCACCATGGGTGTGGAAGTCGGCATTTTGATGGGTGTGGCCCTGTCACTGGGTGTGCTGGTGTGGCGCAGCAGCCGCCCCCACATGGCGGTGGTGGGCCGTGTGCCGGGCACCGAGCACTTTCGCAACGTCGATCGGCATACGGTCGAGACCGTGCCCGGCCTGCTGGCATTGCGGGTGGACGAGAGCCTGTTCTTTGCCAACGCCGCGGCGTTGGAAGACCGCATCGAAGACTTGATACGTGCCGACGCCACGGTGCGCCGGGTGCTGCTGGTGTGCTCGGCCGTCAACCAGGTCGACACCACGGCGCTGGGGGTGCTGACCGAGTTGAATAAAAGCCTGGCCAAACGCGGCATCACGCTGGAGTTGGCCGAGGTCAAAGGCCCGGTGATGGACCGCCTGCAACACACCGCGCTGGGGCAGGCATTGCAAGGGCGGGTATTTCTGAGCGTGCACGCTGCATTTAGCAGGGCCTGAACGCAGATTTAGCGCCCCTGTGCGCAGCTTAGACGCCGCAGCACATATACAAACAACAAACTATTCGTTTGGGTTTGATGCGACTGCTCCTAGAATCGCGGTCTTACAGCTTTGTCTGTCCTGTATCCTTTTGGAGTAGTCACCATGCGTTTCAAACAAAAAGCCACGTTAGCCATTGCCGTAATTGCAATGTTTGCTACTAATTATGTAGCAGCACAAACCACCCTGCTGAACGTGTCGTATGACGTGGCGCGGGAGTTTTACAAGGACTACAACGCCGCCTTCATCGCCAACTACAAAAAGACGACCGGCAAGGACATCAAAATCGACCAGGCCCATGGCGGCTCCAGCGCACAGGCGCGGGCGGTGAACGACGGGCTGGAAGCGGATGTGGTGACCATGAACACCAGCACCGACATCGACTTTTTGGCCAGCACCGGTGTGGTGGCGAAGGACTGGGCCAAGCGCTTCCCCGGCAATGCGTCGCCGACCAGTTCAACCATGCTGTTTCTGGTGCGCAATGGCAACCCCAAAGGCATCAAGGACTGGGATGATTTGATCAAACCCGGCATCCAGGTGATTGTGGTCAACCCGAAAACCGGTGGCAATGGGCGCTACGCCTATCTGGCGGCCTGGGGCCAGGTGCGCAAGAAAGGTGGCACCGACGCGCAGGCAGCCGAGTTTGTGGGCAAGCTGTACAAAAACGTGCCCGTGCTGGCCAAGGGCGGGCGCGATGCCACCACCATCTTCCTGCAACGCAACATCGGCGACGTGCTGGTGACGTTTGAGTCCGAAGTGGTGTCGGTGGACCGCGAGTTTGGCGCAGGCAAGGTGGATGCGATCCACCCGCCGATCAGCATCGTGGCGGAAAACCCGGTCGCCGTCGTCGAACGCACTGTGGCCAAAAAGGGCACGGCCGTACAGGCCAAGGCGTATCTGGATTATTTGTACTCTGAAGAAGCCCAGGAAATTGCCGCCCAGCACGCGCTGCGCCCACGCTCAGCCGCTGTCCTGAAAAAGTACGCCAGCACATTCAAACCGCTGCAGCTGTTCGGCGTGAGCGACTATTTTGGCTCGCTGACCGAGGCGCAAAAGGTGCATTTCAACGATGGCGGCCAATTCGACAAGCTGTACACCGTCAAGTAAATGACCCCGGCCTCTCTCTCCACACCGCAGGCTGTGGTGTTGCAGGCAATCCCGCCACAGCGCAAACGCGTCAAACGTGCCCAGCGGCGGGTGTTGCCGGGTTTCAACCTGACGCTCGGCTACACGCTGTTCTATTTGAGCCTGATCGTGCTAATCCCGCTGTCGGCGCTGGTGTTCAAGACCTTCACGCTGACCTGGGACCAGTTCTGGGTCGCCGTGGCCAGCCCACGGGTGCTGGCGGCGTACAAACTGACCTTTGGCGCCTCGCTGATTGCCGCCCTCGTCAACTCGGTTTTTGGTTTGCTGCTGGCCTGGGTGTTGGTGCGCTACACGTTTCCGGGCAAAAAAATCGTCGATGCGCTGGTGGATTTGCCGTTTGCGCTGCCGACCGCCGTGGCGGGGATTTCACTGACCGCGCTGCTGGCCAACAACGGCTGGGTCGGCCAGGTGCTGGAGCCGTACGGCATCCAGCTGGCGTTCAACCGCAACGGCATTGTGATTGCGCTGATCTTCATCAGCCTGCCCTTTGTGGTGCGCACGGTGCAGCCGGTGCTGGAAGATTTTGAAAAAGAACTCGAAGAAGCCGCCACCTGCCTCGGTGCGTCGCGCTGGCAGACCTTTCGCCACGTCATTTTTCCGGCCATTGGCCCGGCCTTGCTGACGGGTTTTGCCATGGCGTTTGCGCGGGCGGTGGGGGAATACGGCTCGGTCATCTTCATTGCGGGCAACATGCCCATGGTCTCAGAAATCACGCCGCTCATCATCATCGGCAAGCTGGAGCAGTATGACTACGCTGGCGCAACCGCCGTGGCCGTCGTCATGCTGGCGATCTCCTTTGTGTTGCTGCTCATCATCAACGCGTTACAAGCCTGGCAGCGGCGACGCGGAGGGGCGGCATCATGAACACAAATATGAACCGCCCTGCCGCAGTGCCGGGCCGCCCCAAGCAAGGCACGGCCCCCTCGGGGGGCAGCGCAGCACGCAAAGCGGCAAGCGTGGGGGAGGACATTGCGGGCACGACCGAACCGGCCTGGCTGAAATACACGCTGATTGGTATCACGCTGGTGTTTGTTGTGCTGTTTCTGGTCTTGCCGCTGGCTGCGGTGTTTACCGAAGCCCTGCGAAAAGGCGTGGGTGCTTATCTTGAAGCGCTGAAGGAACCCGACGCCTGGAGCGCCATCCGCCTGACGCTCATCACCGCTGCCATCACCGTGCCGCTGAATCTGGTGTTTGGCGTGGCTGCCGCCTGGTGCATCGCCAAGTACGAGTTTCGCGGCAAGGCATTTTTGACGACGCTGGTGGATTTGCCCTTCTCCGTCTCCCCCGTGGTGGCGGGTTTGATCTACGTGCTGCTGTTTGGCGCGCATGGCTGGATCGGGCCGTGGCTGCAGGCGCACGACATCAAAATCGTGTTTGCGGTGCCGGGCATCGTGCTGGCGACCATCTTCGTGACCTTCCCCTTCATCGCACGGGAGCTGATCCCGCTGATGCAGGAACAGGGCACCGAAGAAGAACAGGCCGCCATGGTGCTAGGGGCCAACGGCTGGCAGATTTTCTGGCACGTGACGCTGCCCAACATCAAATGGGGTTTGATTTACGGCGTGATTTTGTGCAACGCGCGCGCCATGGGCGAGTTTGGCGCGGTGTCGGTGGTGTCGGGCCATATCCGTGGCCAGACCAACACCATCCCGTTGCATGTGGAAATTTTGTACAACGAGTACCAGTCAGTCGCCGCCTTTGCCGTGGCCTCCCTGCTGGCGCTGCTGGCCTTGGCGACGCTGCTGATCAAGTCCTTGGTCGAGTGGCGGTTTGAGCGCGAGCAAAAGGCTGCACTTGAACTGCCGCCCGAACGTCCAACGGTCTAAAACACAAGAGTTGAACCATCATGAGTATTGAAATACGCAACGTCAGCAAAGACTTTGGCAACTTCCACGCGCTGCGGGACGTGAGTTTGGACATTGAATCGGGCGAACTGGTCGCGCTGCTGGGGCCGTCGGGCTGCGGCAAAACCACGCTCTTGCGCATCATCGCCGGGCTGGAAACGGCTGATACCGGCAACATTTTTTTCAGCGGCGAAGACACCACCGAGGTCCATGTGCGGGAGCGTAACGTGGGCTTCGTGTTCCAGCATTACGCGCTGTTCCGCCATATGACGGTGTTTGACAACGTGGCCTTCGGCCTGCGCATGAAACCGCGTGGTACCCGGCCAGAAGAGTCCGTCATCAAACAAAAGGTGCATGACTTGCTCGGTTTGGTGCAGCTGGACTGGCTGGCCGACCGCTACCCGTCGCAGCTGTCGGGCGGGCAGCGCCAGCGCATTGCCTTGGCGCGCGCGCTGGCGGTAGAGCCCAAAGTGCTGCTGCTGGACGAGCCTTTTGGCGCGCTGGACGCCAAAGTCCGCAAAGAGCTGCGTCGCTGGTTGCGCCGGCTGCATGATGATTTGCATGTCACCAGTATTTTTGTGACGCACGACCAGGAAGAAGCGCTGGAAGTCGCCGACCGCGTGGTGCTGATGAACAGCGGCAAAGTTGAACAAGTCGGCTCACCGCAAGACGTGTGGGACAACCCGGCCAGCCCTTTTGTGTACGGCTTTTTGGGCGATGTGAACCTCTTCCACGGGCGTGCGCATGAAGGTGAAATGCTGATCGGCAACGACAGTGGCTATGGCGGAGGGGCCCTGCACGTGGCCTCACCCGAGCACCAGAACACCCAAAACAGCAAGGCCTTTGCCTATGTGCGGCCGCATGACCTGGAAGTGGCGCGCTACACGCCGGGCGCGACCGGCATCGTCGCCAAACTGGTACGCGCCATCGTCGTCGGCCCCACCGCGCGGCTGGAACTGCTGCCGCTGGATGCGTCCGCTGCCGGTCAGGGCGAGATCATCGAAGCCCATCTACCCGCGCAGCAAGCCCAGGCGCAGGCGTTCAAAGAAGGCGAAACCCTGGTGCTGACCCTGCGTAAGGCGCGGGTGTTTGTGGAAGAAGCCCAGGATTTTGTGATCTGAAGGTTGGTAAAAGGCAGAAAATACATCAAGATCACCAAAAAAGCGGCTTTTGATGCTCAAATTGGCATCTAGCCGGCGTATTTATTGCCTAAGATGCTATTTTATTTATAGCGTTCAGGAATCCAGCAAACCCTGAGGCACCCGCACCGGCATGCTCAACAGCATCTGCGCCATGCCTTTGCCCAGCGGGTCGTTGCGCAGCGAACTCATGCCGCCGCCACCCAAGGCTTGTTCGCAGACAAAGTTGACGGCATGGATACCGGGCAGGTCAAACCTTGTGACCTGGCCTTTGACGAGGTGCGCCAGCCAATCTGCCACGGTTTTTTCCGTCACGGACGCTTTGATGTAGGGCAAGTAGGCGGCTTGGCGGGCGATGATGCCGATGTTGGAGGTGTCGCCTTTGTCGCCGCTGCGGGCGTAGGCGAGCTGGACGAGGGGGACTGTTAGCGCATCATCACCCAAGGCAGGTGCAGCGAATGCAGCTTGTGGGCTGCCTTTTTTTTCAGCAACTGGCTGGTTGGCATGGGCGGCGATGACGGCCGGCTGACGCTCTCCCGCCATCACCACCGCTGGCTGCAAAGCGCTTTTATCCAGCAAAAACGCATACTGCCGAATCATGGGCGACGGGCTGGGCCGGCCGCCGGCGCCTGTGGTGCCGGGCGACCAGCTGGTGCCGGCGGGGGCGATTTCGCGGGCGAACAAGTTGAGGGCATCCTTGCTGCTGTGGGTGACGGTGAGGCGCAGTACGGCTTCGCGGCTGGCGAGCACACCCACCTGCTTGTGAGGACCATAGCCCGACTCGGCACCCAGCACCTCGATGAGGCTGTCGCCATAGTCTTGTCTGCCCGCGTCTAGCAGCAGGCGGCGGGTGCGGGCAAGAATCGCCTCGCCGGTGCGCTGCGCTTTGGCAACCGCGTCCAGGCCGACAATGGTGAGCTGGCCGCTGCAGCGAAAACCGTGGGCGTAGGTGGCGGAGACTTTGTAGTGCGGCGTGGGCGCTTTGCCGCGTGCGCCGCGCACAGACACCTGATGCTCACCGACCTGCGCCAGCTGGACCTGGGTGAAATCACACACCACGTCGGGCAGGAGGTAGTTGGCGGGATCACCGATCTCATACACCAACTGCTCGGCCACGGTGGCGACGCTGACCAGGCCACCGGTGTGGGGCGGCTTTCCAATGACGAAGCTGCCGTCTGGGCTGCACGTTAAAACGGGGTAGCCGATGTTGGCCCAGTCCGGCACATCCTGCCAATCGGTGTGCAGGCCGCCGGTGGCCTGGCAGCCGCATTCGATCAAATGGCCGGCCAGGCTGCCTTGGGCGATCTTGTCCAAATCTTGAAAACCCCAGTCAAATTCATGCATCAGCACGCCCAGCGTGACGGCGCTGTCGACGCAGCGGCCGGTGATGACGACCTGCGCGCCGGCATCCAGCGCCTGCTTGATGGGCGCTGCGCCCAGATAGGCGTTGGCGCTGAGCAGGCGCTCGGGCAGGGGCTGGCCCGATTGGAGTTCTTTGATGCCTTTTTCACGCAACTGCGAAATGAGCGGCAGCACATCGTCGCCCTCCACCACGGCGATGTTGATAACCACGCCCTGCTCTGACGCGATGGCGGCCAGCGCAGCGGCGCAGGCGTGCGGGTTCATGCCGCCGGCGTTGCTGACGATTTTGATGTTTTTCGCCACCACGTCTTTGAGGATGGCTTTCATGGTGACCGTCACAAAGTCGGTCGCATAACCCAACTCCGGGTTTTTCAGGCGGGCGGCGGCGAGGACGGACATGGTCAGCTCGGCCAAGTAGTCAAACACCACGTAATCGACATTGCCCATCTGCACCAATTGCGGTGCGCCCACGCTGCTGTCGCCCCAAAAGCCGGAAGCGCCACCGATGCGGATGCTTTTTCGATTTGCCATAAAAACTCCTGCGAAAATTGGGTTTACCTAATTTTACCAAGCAACCGCTTGCTAAAATTAATATTTCTTGTTATCGTGCAATTTCTATGAATCTTGATGTCGCCATTTCTACCACTTCCGTGATTTCTGGCGCCCTTGCGGTGGCGAAACCCCGTGGCCGTCCCCGCAAAACCCTGGAAGAGCGGGAAGATGGGAATCGCAAAAGCGATTTGGTCGCCGCTGCGGCCAAGCTGTTCCGCAAGAAGGGATTTGATGCCACCAGCACCCGCGACATCGCCACCGCTGTCGGCATGCGCAGCGGCTCGCCGTTTTACCACTTCAAAAGCAAGGGCGATCTGCTGTACGCGGTGATGGCGGAGGGGATGCGTTCGGCGATTGAGCAGCAGCAATTGACGCTCCAAAACGCCCCTGTTTCACTATTAAATACAGAGCAGTCCAAGCAACAAATACGCCGGCTACTGCAGGTTTTGATTCGTCACCACTTTGAGGTTTTACTCAGCCCAAACAGCGACTTTATCCCGGTGATGTTGTACGAATGGCGCTCGCTCACGCCGCGCCAGCGCACCACCATGGCCCAGCTGCAGCGCGATTACGAGGCGGTCTGGCTGCCGGTTTTAGAGGCGCTGTTTGCCTCGGGCCAGCTGACATGCCCGGTGAAACTGGCGCGGCTCCTGATCTTTGGCGCGCTGAACTGGTCGGTGCAGTGGTTTGACGCCAGGAAAGAAGCCAGTCTGGATGATTTGACCGAGGCGGCGATGGCGCTGTTTATCAAAGATTGACATTGGGAAAGAATGATGACCTACACATCCGTTTTTAAAGAGAAGCTGTTTTCCGGCCAGGTGATCTTGGTCACCGGCGGCGGCTCGGGCATAGGCCGCTGCACGGCGCACGAGCTGGCGGCGCTGGGGGCGCAGGTGGTGCTGCTGGGGCGCAATCTGGAAAAACTGCAGGCTGTGACGGCCGAAATTGCACAGGATGGCGGCTTGGCGAGCTACCAGGTCTGCGACATTCGAAACGAAGAGATGGTGAAAGCCGCGATCGCCGCGATGTTGAAAGCGCACGGCCAGATCGACGGCTTGGTCAACAACGCGGGCGGGCAGTACATCACGCCGCTGGAAAAAATCAGCGTCAAGGGCTGGGAAGCGGTGATCAACACCAACCTGACCGGCGGTTTTCTGGTGGCGCGGGAGTGCTATGTGCAGTCCATGCAGGCGCGCGGCGGGGCGATTGTCAACATCGTGGCGGACATGTGGGGCTCGATGCCGGGCATGGCGCACAGCGGTGCGGCGCGGGCGGGCATGGTGAGTTTGACCGAGACGGCCGCGCTGGAATGGGCGCAGGCGGGCGTGCGGGTCAACGCCGTGGCACCGGGTTACATCGCCTCCAGCGGCATGGACCACTACCCGCCAGAGGCGGGACCCATGCTGCGCGAGATGCGCGAGACCGTGCCCTTGGGGCGCTTTGGCACCGAGGCGGAAACGTCGGCGGCGATTGTGTTTTTGCTCAGCCCGGCGGCCAGCTTCATCAGCGGCACGACCTTGCGGGTGGATGGCGCGCGACCGCAAGTACGGGTGGGCTGGGGCGCGATTGCAGCACCCGCTGCGGTGCGAGACCGCGATGCGATCAAACCGTTTGATGGCTTTCACCTCGCAAAAGTGCCCAAGGTATTTCAGTCATGAGCCAGTTTCAGTCGTCTTGGAACGCCCAAAGCCCGGTCGCACAGGAACGACGCAACGCGATGCTGGCGCGGATCGCGGCTCTGCGGGCGCTGGAAGACCGCTCCGCGCAGGCCTCGGCCAAGTCCAAAGCGGTTTTTGACAAACGCGGCCAGCTGCTGCCGCGAGAACGGGTTGCCCTGCTGCTTGATGCGGGCGCGCCCTACCTACCGCTGTGTTCACTCGCAGGCTACATGCAGGACCACAAAGACCCCGAAAAATCTATCCCCGGCGGCGGCATGGTGGCGGGTATCGGCTTGGTGAGCGGCACCCGCTGCATGGTGGTGGCCAGCGACTCGGGCATAGACGCGGGCGCGATTGGCCCCATGGGGCTGGACAAGATTTTGCGGGTGCAGGAGATTGCCCTGCAGAACAAGCTGCCCTTCATCCATCTGGTGGAAAGCGCGGGGGCCAATTTGACACGCTATCGGGTGGAGGGTTTTGTGCACGGCGGGGCGTTGTTTCGGAATCTGGCTCGCTTGTCAGCCGCCGGCATCCCGGTCATCACGGTACAGCACGGTTCGGGCACGGCAGGCGGGGCCTACATGCCGGGGCTGAGCGACGTGGTGGTGATGGTGCGCAAGCGCTCGCGGGCTTTTCTGGCGGGGCCACCGCTCTTGAAAGCTGCCACGGGTGAAATCGCCACCGAAGAAGACCTGGGCGGCGCGGACATGCACACGACGGTGTCGGGGCTGGGTGAATACCTGGCGGAAGACGACCGGCACGCTTTGGGACTGGCAAAAGAGGTGGTAGCCGGCATGAAATATGCCAATACTGCTATTAAAAACAGAGTGAATATTTCAACTTTAAAGCCAGCTTTGAGCGGTGAGGATTTACTGGGCTTGATGTCGGACGATCTGCGTCAACCCGTGGACATGCGCGAGGTGCTGGCACGGCTGGTGGATGGCTCGGATTTTCTGGAATTCAAACCGCTGTACGGCGCAGCCACCGTCTGTGCGCAGGGGGCGATTGACGGCCATGCGGTGGGTTTCATCACCAACAACGGGCCGATTGACGTGGCCGGTGCCAACAAGGCGACGCATTTCATCCAGCGCTGCTGCCAGCTGGGTCAGCCCATCATCTACCTGCAAAACACCACCGGCTACATGGTGGGGGTGGAGAGCGAACAGGGCGGGATGATCAAGCACGGCTCAAAGATGATCCAGGCCGTGTCGAATGCGGATGTGCCACAAATCACCATCCAGTGCGGGGCCTCGTTTGGCGCGGGCAACTACGGCATGTGCGGGCGGGGCTACGCGCCCCGCTTTTTGTTCAGCTGGCCGAACGCCAAAACCGCCGTCATGGGCGGCGAACAAGCGGCCAAAACCATGCAGATCGTGGCCGAAGCGGGGCTGGCACGCAAAGGGCTGACGGAAGACCCCGCCGAATCAAAAGCGCAGTTTGACAAGATCGTGACACTGTTCAATTCACAGGCCGATGCGTTCTACACCTCGGGCCTGCTGCTGGACGATGGTGTGATCGACCCGCGCGACACCCGGGCCGTGCTGGCGCAGTGCCTGGCCATGTGCGCCGAAGCAGATGCCAAGCAACTGCGACCGATGCAGTTTGGTGTGGCGCGGATGTGAATCTCCATTTAG
>JAYVJL010000177.1:0-7506 GCA_043769295.1 Polaromonas sp.
CAAATAGGCGTTGGAAGGCGGCGAACTGCCCAAGTCAACAAAGGGCAGGGTGACGTCAGCGGCGCAGTGGCGGCATTTCATGGCTTGATTCCTTCAAAAGCGGCGGTCAGCAGGGGGCGGGTTTGATCGCCCAGGGACATTTCTGTAACGGGGAGGGGCCAGGCGATGGCCAGTGCGGGGTCCAGCGGGTTGAGGCCGCTGGCGGCATCGGGGGCAAAATTTTGGGTGTGCAGGTAGAGCAGTTCGCAGTCGTCACTTAAAGCCTGAAAACCGTGCGCAAACCCGTCGGGTATTAGCAGACTGCGGTGGTTGGCGGCCGACAACACCTCGCCATGCCACTGCAAAAACGTCGGTGATTGGGGGCGCAAATCCAGCGCAACATCAAACACCTCGCCTTGGAGACAGCTCACGATTTTGGTTTCGATGAACGGTGCGAGCTGAAAATGCATGCCGCGCACGCTGCCTTTTTGCACTGTGAACGAGCGGTTGATCTGGGCGATGGTTTTGTGGATGCCCAACTTGGTAAAAGTGTCAAAACAGTAGGTACGCTCAAACCAGCCGCGCGCGTCGACGATGGGTTGGCGGGTGATGACTTGCAGGCCAGCCAAGGAGCCGGGCTTGACTTGAAAACGCTCAGCCATGTCAAATCTGTTGAGTGGGGGCAAGGCTCATGAGCTTGCTGGTGTACTGCGCAATGTCGCGCTGACACAGCTGGGCGGCGTCCGCGCCGGCGCTGAAGTCGCGGTACCAGTGCATGGTCATGCCGATCGCCTCGGCCAGCGGGAAGACAGATTGAACCCCTAGCTTGGACTTGGCCAACGAGGTGTCCAGGGTCAGCAAGCCGGCTTCATGCGGCCCGTCCAGGCCATCGCCCCACTGCACCTGGCCGCGCCCAAAAGCGGTTTGCGCCAAGCCCACCACGTCGCGCACGGTGGCGGCTTCATGGGTGGCGGGGCCGAAATTCCAAGCCTGCGCCAGCGTGGCATCGTGCCACAGGCGCTCGGCCAAAACCAAATAGGCGTTCAGCGGCTCGATCACATGCTGCCATGGCCGGACGGCCTGCGGTCGGCGCACTTGCAAGGGCTGGTCGGCCAGCCAGGCGCGCACGGCGTCGGGGATGATGCGGTCGGCGCTCCAGTCGCCGCCGCCGATGACGTTGCCGGCCCGCGCCGTGGCCAAAGCGACGCCTTTAGCCGCAAAAAAAGAAGAGCGGTAGCTGGACACCACCATTTCAGCACCCGCTTTGCTGGCGCTGTAGGGGTCGTGGCCGCCCAAGCGGTCGGTTTCCCGGTAGGGCCACACCCATTCCTGGTTGGCGTACACCTTGTCGGTGGTCACGGCCACGATGCTGCGCACCGAGTCACACGTGCGCAGGGCATCCAGCACGTTGGCCGTGCCCATGATGTTGCTGGCAAAGGTGCCCAACGGGTCGGCATACGATTCGCGCACCAGGGCTTGCGCCGCCAGATGCAAGACGATCTCGGGTTTCGCCTGCTGCACGATGGCGGCAATTTTGGCTGCATCCCGAATATCGGCGATATGGCTGGCCAGCAGGTCGCCGACCTTGGCGCGGGTGAATAAATTGGGTTCGGTGTTGGGCGGCAGGGCAATCGCCGTGACATCTGCCCCCAAGGTGACCAGCCATTGCGCCAGCCAAGCTCCTTTGAATCCGGTGTGACCCGTCAGCAAGACCCGTTTGCCCTGCCAGAAGCTGGCGTTTGGCAGGGACGGCGGGTGTGACGCCGGTGAAGTCACTGAAATGGATGAGGTGCTCAATCCCACACCTTCCAGGGCGCTTGGCCGGAGGTCCAGAGGTTTTCCAGCAGGTTTTTCTCGCGCAGGGTGTCCATGGGTTGCCAAAAACCGGGGTGGCGGTAGGCGACCAGTTCGCCGCTGTGGGCCAGGTTTTGCAGGGGTTCGGTTTCCCAGGTGGTGGCATCGCCGGCGATCAGGTCGATCACCTTGGGGGACAGCACAAAAAAGCCGCCGTTGAACGCGCCGCCGTCACCGGGTGGTTTTTCGGCAAAACCAAGCACCTGGTTGCCTTCGGTCGTCAACGCGCCATAGCGGCCGGGCGGGGTGATGGAGGTGATGGTGGCCTGTTTGCCATGCGCTTTATGAAACGCCAGTTGCGCAGTGATGTCGATATCCGCCACGCCGTCGCCGTAGGTGAAGCAAAAGGCTTCTTCGTCCTTCAAATATTCCGCGACGCGGCGCAGGCGGCCGCCGGTCATGGTGCTGTCGCCAGTGTCGACCAAGGTCACCTTCCAGGGCTCGGCGGAGCGCTGGTGGACTTCCATCTTGTTCTCCACCATGTCAAAGGTCACGTCGGACGTGTGCAAAAAGTAGTTCGCAAAATACTCTTTGATGACGTAACCTTTGTAACCGCAGCAGATCACAAAGTCATTGATGCCATGCGCGGAGTAGATTTTCATGATGTGCCACAAAATCGGCTTGCCGCCGATCTCGATCATGGGTTTGGGGCGAACCGTTGATTCTTCGCTGATGCGTGTGCCAAGCCCACCGGCTAATATGACTGCTTTCATGGCAAACATTGTAACTTGGACAATAATGAGGCCATGGTCAGAACCACCCAACTGTTGAACCCCCAAAGCGCTGTCGACTTCCCCGCCGCTTCCTCTGTCGATTTACTCGCCACGCCGCCGTGGCAGCATGAGACGCCCGTGCCATTGCTGGCCAATGTGATGCGGTTGACCGCGCCCAACCCCGGCATGATGACCGGACCGGGCACCAATACCTACATCGTCGGCACGGTAGATGCCGGTTACATCGTGGTCGATCCGGGCCCGAACGATGCGGTGCACCTGCAGCGCTTGTTTGAGGCGACGCAAGGCGATATCCGCATGATTGTGTGTACGCACTCACATTCGGACCACTCCCCCGGCGCCCAGCCTTTGCAGGCCTTGTGTAGCTCGCCACCGCAGATTTACGGCTTGCCCAGCGGCCCGCATGCGGGTGCCAACTCGTATTTTGTACCCGATAAAACGCTACGAAATAATGAGCAACTAAGGCTTGTTTCACGCAAAACCACCCACACACTGAAAGTGATCCATACGCCGGGCCATGCGGCTAACCACGTCTGCTTGGTACTGGAAGAGGACGGCTTGCTGTTTAGTGGCGACCATATCCTTAACGGCAGCACCACGGTGATCAATCCGCCCGATGGACACATGGGGGATTACCTGGACTCGCTGGATCTGCTCACCGCGACCTGTGCCGAGTATCAGATTCAACACATTTTGCCCGCCCACGGCTATGTTTTAGACCATGCGGTGAGGGTGATTGCGCATCTCAAGGCGCATCGGCTGGGGCGTGAAGAAAAAATCGCAGGTGTCATGCAAGCCCACCCCGAAGGTACGTTGGACGACTGGGTGGCAAAAGCGTACGATGATGCTCCCAAGCACCTGTGGGCCGTGGCGAAGCGCTCGTTGTTGGCGCATGTGGAGCATATTCGCGAGCTTGATAAAGCCAAAACGCCCTCACATTGACATTTAAATTGACATTTAAATTGACTTTTTAATCCGTAATTCCTGTAACTCAACTGATCTGGAGAAACCATGAAAGCCGATTCCATTCTGCAAACCATTGGCAACACGCCACACGTCCGCATCAACCGCTTGTTTGGCGCAGGCCACAATGTCTGGATCAAGTCCGAGCGCAGCAACCCCGGTGGTTCGATCAAAGACCGTATCGCCTTGGCCATGGTCGAAGCCGCCGAGAAAAATGGTGATTTGAAGCCCGGTTCGACCATCATCGAGCCGACGTCGGGCAACACCGGCGTCGGGCTGGCCATGGTGGCTGCGGTCAAAGGTTACAAATTGATTTTGGTCATGCCAGACAGCATGTCCATCGAGCGCCGCCGCTTGATGCTGGCCTATGGCGCGAGTTTTGACCTGACACCGCGTGAAAAAGGCATGAAAGGTGCGATTGCGCGGGCGCAGGAACTGGCCGCTGCGACGCCAAATGCATGGATTCCCCAACAGTTTGAAAATCCGGTCAACATCGATGCACACGCACGCACCACAGCGCTGGAGATTTTGGCGGACTTCCCGAACGGGATTGACGCGCTCATCACCGGTGTGGGCACCGGTGGTCACCTGACGGGCTGCGCGCAGGTGCTCAAAGCCAAATGGCCGAATTTGAAGGTGTATGCGGTGGAGCCGACCGCATCGCCTGTGATTTCAGGCGGCGCGCCTGCGCCGCACCCAATTCAGGGCATTGGCGCGGGTTTCATCCCGAAAAACCTCAACACCGCTTTGCTCGACGGCGTGATTCAGGTCGACGCAGAGCCTGCCCGCGAGATGGCGCGCCGCTGCGCCCGTGAAGAAGGCATTCTGGTGGGCATCTCCTCCGGTGCGACCTTGGCCGCGATTGCGCAAAAACTGCCCGATTTGCCAGCGGGTGCAACCGTGCTGGGTTTCAACTACGACACAGGCGAGCGTTATCTGTCGATTGAAGGCTTTTTGCCGACTGAATAAGCCGCTTTAAGCTTTTTTAGTAAGCCTTAACAGCCTGCCTTGCATGAAGTAATATCATCGTCCTGCTTGATAACCACAAGCCAAAGACTTTGCAAACATGATCCGACTTACAGAAATCAAACTGCCTCTCGCCCATCCTGACACCGCCATCGCCGATGCTGTGGTGCGAACTTTGGGTATTCAAGCCAACGAACTTCAATCGGTTCACATCTTCAAACGCAGTTTTGATGCCCGCAAGGCGGAGTTGCTGCAGGTTTATATCGTTGATGTCGCTTTAACCCCTGTCGAGCTGGAAGCTGCAGTGTTGTTGCGCCATGCAGACAACCCGCATGTGCGTCCCACGCCGGACATGGCTTACAAGCCGGTTGCCACAGCGCCAGCACATCTAACATCACGTCCCGTTGTGGTCGGCTTCGGGCCTTGTGGCATTTTTGCCGCTCTGGTGTTGGCACAAATGGGCTTCAAACCGATTGTGTTGGAGCGTGGCAAGAAGGTCCGTGAGCGCACCAAGGACACTTGGAATTTATGGCGCAAAAACCAGCTGCACCCCGAGAGCAATGTGCAATTTGGTGAAGGCGGTGCGGGTACGTTCTCGGACGGCAAGCTCTACAGCCAGATCAAAGACCCGCGTCATCTGGGCCGCAAGGTGATGCAGGAATTTGTCAAAGCCGGCGCGCCCGAGGAGATTCTGGTCGACGCGCACCCGCACATCGGTACGTTTAAACTGGTCAAAGTGGTGGAGAACCTGCGGGCGCAGATCATTGCTTTGGGTGGCGAAGTCAGATTTGAGCAGCGCGTGACTGACGTGAGCATCGTGGACGGGCAGCTGCAGGCCTTGACCGTGCTCGATCTGGCAACCCAGCAAAGTTACGAACTCCCGACCCGGCAAGCCGTGATGGCGTTGGGTCACAGTGCGCGCGATACCTTCACCATGCTGTTTGAGCGCGGTGTCTATATGGAGGCCAAGCCTTTTTCGATAGGTTTCCGTATCGAACACCCGCAAAGCCTGATCGACCGCGCCCGCTGGGGTCGTCATGCCGGCCATCCCTTGTTGGGAGCTGCGGATTACAAACTGGTGCACCACGCCAAAAACGGCCGTGCGGTGTACAGCTTTTGCATGTGCCCGGGCGGTACCGTCGTGGCGGCGACCAGCGAAGTGGGGCGGGTGGTCACCAACGGCATGAGCCAGTATTCACGCAATGAGCGCAACGCCAATGCGGGCATTGTGGTGGGCATCACACCAGAGGATTTCCCGGGTAACCATCCTTTGGCTGGTATTGAGTTGCAGCGTAGTTTGGAATCGCATGCTTACGTTCTAGGTGGTAGTACCTATGAAGCACCGGGCCAGTTGGTGGGTGATTTCGTCAAAGGCAAGGTGTCAACTATGCTGGGTAGCATAGAACCATCGTACAAACCGGGCGTCAAACTGGGCGATTTGTCCAGCAGCCTGCCCAGTTACGCGATTGAAGCGATCCGCGAGGCGATTCCGGCGTTTGGCAAAAAAATCAAGGATTTTGACCTGCCCGATGCGGTGCTGACCGGGGTGGAAACCCGCACCTCGTCGCCACTCAAAATCACCCGTGGTGAGGATTTTCAGAGCCTCAATGTGCGGGGTTTGTTTCCGGCCGGTGAAGGTGCCAGCTACGCGGGCGGGATTTTGTCCGCCGGCGTAGATGGTATCAAGGTGGCTGAGGCCGTGGCGCTCAGCCTGCTTGAGAGTCGTTAATTTACCGTCAATACACCCATTAAAGTCGAGCCGTCATTCCCGCGAAGGCGGGAACCCACAAGCACCACCATGGATTCCCGCCTTTGCGGGAATGACAAGAGTTTGGTTAATGCAATTAATCAAGTTTGCGGGTTTTGCAGCGCTGCAATGCGCTCTTCCATCGGCGGGTGGGTGCTGAACAAAGCGCCCATGCTGCCACCAATACCCATGGCCGCCATGCTTTTCGGCAGTTCACCCGGTGTCATACCGCCCAAGCGCTGTAGCGCATGGATCATCGGTTGGCTGCGCCCCATCAGCTTGGCGGCACCCGCATCAGCGCGGAACTCGCGGTGGCGTGAGAACCAGGCCACGACCATGCTGGCCAAAAAGCCGAAAACGATGTCCAACACCAGGGTGGTGACCATGTAGCCAATGCCGGGGCCTGAGCTGTCACTGCCTTTACGCAGCGCACTGTCGATCAAATAGCCAATCACCCGGCTCATGAACACCACAAAGGTGTTCATCACGCCCTGAATCAAGGTCATGGTCACCATGTCGCCATTGGCGACGTGGGCGATCTCGTGGCCGATCACGGCTTCGACTTCTTCTCTGGTCATGCCTTGCAGCAAACCGGTGGACACGGCGACCAAGGCCGAGTTTTTAAACGCACCAGTCGCAAAAGCGTTGGGTTCACCCTCATAAATGCCTACCTCAGGCATGCCAATACCCGCTTTGTCGGCAAATTGGCGCACGGTCTGCACAATCCAGGCTTCGTCGGCATTTTGCGGGTCGTTGATGATGCGCACGCCTTGGCTCCATTTGGCGACGGGTTTGCTGATTAGCAACGAAATAATCGCGCCACCAAAACCTATTACCAATGAAAAGCCCAAGAGCGGGCCCAATGCCACGCCGTTCGGGCCAATAAAGCGGTTCAAACCAAAAATACTGGTGATCAGGCCCAAAACGACCATCACGGCCAGGTTGGTCAAAATAAACAGAAAAATACGTTTCATGGGTTCTTTCAAAAAGGCCAAAAAGTGGGAATGCAGACCGATGTGGCAAATAGTAGGGGCAAGTCGCCAAAAATCAAGCTTTCCTATCGTAAATCCGATAAATCCTATGGGAATTGAGGTTTTGCACCTTGTTTTATGTGCGTGGGTGGCGAAACACCTTGTCGTCGTCATAAAACCGCAAGTCTTTATTGTCGGCCCACCATCCGGGCACCCCCAGCACGGGCAGGGGCGCGAACGGTTTGGTGGCCAGATTATCCGCAGACAGGTCCGCGGCAATCCAGGCGTCCAG
>JAYVJL010000178.1:0-4338 GCA_043769295.1 Polaromonas sp.
GTGGACATGAAAAAAGGATACTAGTGCTATGAACTATCCCTCTAGAGTCAAACTGGTGGACGTTGGCCCACGCGACGGTCTGCAAAACGAAAAATCGCCTGTCCCCGCAGCCGTAAAAATTGAGCTCGTACATCGCCTGCAGGAAGCGGGCTTGAAGGAAATTGAAGTTACCAGCTTTGTATCACCCAAGTGGGTGCCGCAAATGGCTGATGCGCTTGACGTGATGGCGGGCATTCAGCGGCGGGCAGATGTCCGTTATTCAGTCCTCACACCCAACATGAAGGGCTTTGAAACTGCAGTCACTTCAAAACCAGATGAGATCGTGGTGTTTGCTGCCGCCAGTGAGGCCTTCAGCCAGCGCAACATCAATTGTTCAATTGTTGAAAGTATTGAGCGCTTTGCGCCGGTAGTGGCCGCTGCGAAAGCGGTGGGTATCTACACGCGAGGCGCTATTTCTTGCACCGTCGGCTGCCCGTATGAAGGCGACATAGCGCCCGAGCGAGTGGAAATGGTCGCGCGGCTGATGGCGGGTATTGGCGTACAGCATATTGGTGTGGCCGACACGATTGGTGTGGGTACGCCGCTCAAGGTGCAGCGCGCCATGGAGGCCGCGCTTAAACATTACGCACTGGATGATGTGTCTGGACACTTTCATGACACCTACGGCCAGGCGATTGGCAACACGCTGGCAGCACTGCAAATGGGCGTATGGCAATTTGATACCTCCATTGCCGGACTGGGTGGTTGCCCCTACGCGAAAGGCGCTACTGGAAATGTAGCAACTGAAGATGTGGTGTACCTGCTGCACGGCATGGGCATTGAGACAGGTATTGACCTGGACAAGCTGGTGGATGCGGGTCAGTTCATCAGCGAATTTTTGGGTCGCAAGCCCAATTCGCGTGCGGCCACTGCTTTGCTGAATATGAGAGCAAATTGATGTGCGGTGCTGAATTGCTTTCGCTGCCTGATGGTGTTCAAAAAGTTGCAGCGCTGTTGCAAGCCAAGGAGCACCCATACGCCCCGATCATGCTTGACGATGCAGCACGCACAGCGCAGCAAGCAGCCGATGCACTGGGTGTGGGTGTCGGGCAGATCGCCAAGAGCATTGTTTTTCGCCGCAAGTCTGACGACGCAGCCGTCCTGGTGGTCACATCAGGCGACCAGCGGGTGGATGAGAAAAAGCTCGAAGCGCTGGTGTGTCCTGACGGTAAACGACTGAGCCGAGCCAACGCAGATTTTGTCAAAACCAAAACCGGATTTTCCATCGGCGGTGTGTCTCCCCTTGCGCACGCCACACCTGTGGTGCTGCTGATTGACCAGTCGCTGTTTCGGTTTGACCAGATCTGGGCGGCAGCCGGGCATCCGAATGCGGTGTTTCAATTAACCCCAACAGAGATGGAGTGGCTGACGGGCGCGCCTGTGGTGGATGTTGCTGTGAACCTGGTAGAAGAGCAGCTGTCGCAGCAAAGCGCTATTACTTTAGTAGCTGCTCGCGCCCGAATAATGGCGGCTACAGGTGAAATATCGTCTCCCTGTATCTCGGTTTGCCGAATGAATGCAGCCACCGCCCTGTGCGAAGGCTGCTTCAGAACACGTGATGAAATAGCTGCTTGGGGCAATGAGAGCGATAAAGCCAAGCTGACCATCTGGGCGCGTATTGAAGAGCGCATGGCTGCTTTGCAGGCTTGATACGCAAAAGCCATGAAGCACATCACCTTTTACCTCGACTTCATATCACCCTACGCCTACCTGGCGTTTGAGCAGTTGCCCGAAACGCTCAAAGGCATCAGCTACAGCGTTGACTACCGACCTGTTTTGTTTGCGGGCATGCTCAAACACCATGGCCAATTGGGCCCTGCTGAAATTGCGCCCAAGCGCGACTGGACATATCGCCAAGTGCTGTGGCTGGCGCACTCACTGAACATACCGATGCAGATGCCAGCCAGCCACCCGTTCAATCCACTGCCCCTGCTCAGGTTGGCCATCGCCTGCAATGCGCGCGCAACGGGGCCGTCCAACCGTTATGTCTGCGAAACCATCTTTCGCCATGTGTGGTGCAGTGGTCGGGATGCGGGCAATATTGAAAGCCTTGAAGCTTTGACCGCACAGCTTTCTCCGGCACATGATGTGCAAAGTGAAAGCGTGAAAAACAGTGTAAAAAACAATACCAATGAAGCGATATCGCAAGGTGTTTTTGGCGTGCCTGCGTTGGTAGTAGACGACAAGGTTTTCTGGGGTCTGGACGCGTTGCCGATGCTGCGTGACTACTTGTTGGGCGCTGCCTGGTTTCAGTGTGGTGACTGGGAGGGTGTTCTTCAGGTGGGCTCTGGCATCAAACGGAACACACCATGAAAATTCCGCGCTCCCCCTGGTCGGATTCGCATACTGAAATTTTTTTATCGGGTTTCCCCTTGACTTGTCAGTCAGGCATAAGTTTGGTGCAAGCCTCTGTTATTTTCACGTCAGAGCAGGGTCAGACACTTCAAAAATAATCATGGCAACTTTCAAATTGGAAGTCCCTTTATTTTTGGAGACAACAACATGGCAACTGCAGTCGACAACCGACCGATGACCCGCGAGCAGAAGAAAGTGATTTTCGCTTCTTCACTCGGTACGGTATTTGAGTGGTATGACTTTTATCTGTACGGCTCACTCGCGGCAATTATTGCCAAGCAGTTTTTCTCTGGCCTGGATCCTTCAGCCGCCTACATCTTTGCCTTGCTGGCATTTGCTGCTGGTTTTCTGGTTCGCCCTTTCGGTGCGCTGGTGTTTGGCCGCCTGGGTGACATGATTGGTCGCAAATACACTTTCCTGGTCACCATCGTGCTCATGGGTGCGGCAACATTTGTTGTCGGTTTGTTGCCAAACTACGCCACCATTGGTATCGCTGCTCCAATTATTTTGGTGGCACTGCGAATGCTGCAAGGTTTGGCACTCGGTGGTGAATACGGCGGTGCGGCAACTTATGTTGCTGAGCACGCGCCGCACGGTCAACGCGGTTTTTACACCTCGTGGATTCAAACCACAGCGACTTTGGGTTTGTTCCTGTCACTGATGATCATTTTGGGTGTACGCCAAGCCATTGGCGAAGCCGCTTTTGCTGACTGGGGATGGCGCGTTCCGTTCCTGACGTCGATTTTGCTGTTGGGCGTATCGGTCTACATTCGTCTGTCCATGAATGAGTCGCCCGCCTTCCAGAAAATGAAGGCTGAAGGCAAAACGTCGAAAGCACCTTTGTCAGAGTCGTTCGGTCAATGGCGCAATCTGAAAATTGTGCTCATTGCGCTGTTCGGTTTGGTGGCTGGTCAAGCGGTGGTTTGGTACACCGGTCAGTTCTATGCACTGTTCTTCTTGACGACCATCGCCAAAGTCGATGGCGTGACCGCCAATTTGTTGATTGCGGCTGCACTGGTAGTTGGTACGCCTTTCTTTATCTTTTTCGGTGTGTTGTCAGACAAAATCGGCCGCAAGGGCATCATCATGGCGGGTTGCCTGTTGGGTGCTGTGTCTTATTTCACTGTCTTCCCGATGTTGTTGCAGTACGCCAACCCAGCGCTGAAGAAGGCCCACGACACGGTGGCCGTCACTGTTACTGCCGATCCAGCAACCTGCTCATTCCAGGGTAGCCCGATCGCTCGCGATATTGATTTCACCAGTTCTTGCGATCGCGCTAAACGGGTTTTGGCCCAGGAATTCATTCCTTACAAGAACGTTGCTGGCCCAGCAGGATCAGTTGCTACCGTGCAAATTGGCACTGTAACGATTGCCTCACTGAACCCAACTTTGAACGACAAGCGAAACGCTTTTTCCGCTGAAAGCGCAAAGGGCATCGCTGACTTTAAAAAGTCGGTTATTGACGCGGCGAAGACAAATGGCTTGACTGCCAAAGCTGACGACAAATCAATGAACAAGCTGATGATCGGTGTTATTTTGGTCTATATGGTGATTCTGGTGACCATGGTCTACGGCCCGATTGCAGCCATCCTTGTAGAAATGTTCCCCACGCGGATTCGTTACACATCGATGAGCTTGCCTTACCATATTGGCAATGGCTGGTTTGGTGGATTGATGCCAACGACTGCGTTTGCCATGGTGGCTGCTACCGGCGATATTTACTACGGTCTGTGGTATCCGGTGATTGTTGCGACGGCAACCTTTGTAATCGGCATGTTGCTGGTCAAAGAGACCAAAGACGTTGACATTTACGCCAACGACTAAAATCGCTTTAGAAGCTTCGCTGGACTTTCTTAAAAACAAGTCCGGCATCCTAAAGAAGGCTCCTGTCGGTACGGCTGGAGCCTTTTTAATTTGTTTTTTACAAGGAGTCAGTTATGTGGA
>JAYVJL010000179.1:0-7875 GCA_043769295.1 Polaromonas sp.
AACGGCATTTTCGGCATGCCCTTCATGCCGCCCATCTTTTTCATCATCTTCATCATCCCGCCGCCGCTCATTTTCTTCATCATGCCCTGCATTTGCTCAAATTCGTTGAGCATGCGGTTGACTTCTTGCACATGCACGCCTGCGCCATTGGCGATACGGCGTTTTCGGGTGGCTTTGATCAGATCAGGTTTGCGGCGCTCTAGCGGGGTCATGCTGAGGATGATGCCTTCTTTGCGGCGCATGTCTTTTTCGGCTTTGCCCATGTCGACCTGACCGGCTTTGGCGGCCATCTGCGCGGGCAGCTTTTCCATCATGCTGGCCAAACCGCCCATTTGCTTCATTTGCTGGAGCTGGCTCAAAAAGTCGTTCAGGTCAAAACCTTTGCCACTTTTAACTTTTTCGGCCAGTTTTTGCGCGGCCGCCACGTCGACGCCGGCGGTGACCTGCTCGACCAGCGCCAAAATGTCGCCCATGCCCAGCACGCGGCCGGCGTGGCGTTCGGCGTCGAACACTTCCAGGCCGTCGAGTTTCTCCGATGTACCGGCGAACTTGATGGGTGCACCCGTGATGTGGCGCACCGACAGCGCCGCGCCGCCACGTGAGTCGCCGTCCAGCTTGGTCAAAATAATACCGGTCAAAGGCAGGGCGTCCTTGAAGGCCTTGGCGGTGTTGATGGCGTCCTGCCCCTGCATGGCGTCGACCACGAACAGGGTTTCGATCGGGTTCAGCACCGCGTGCAGCTCGCGGATTTCATTCATCAGCACCTCGTCGATGCCCAAGCGGCCAGCGGTATCGACCAACAGCACGTCGAAATGGTGTTTTTTGGCGTAATCGAGCGCGGCAAAGGCGATGTCGCGCGGTTTTTGATCGGCGCTGCTGGGGAACCACTCGGCCCCGGCTTGTGCTGTCACGGTTTTGAGCTGCTCGATGGCGGCTGGGCGATAGACGTCACCAGAAACCGTCAGCACCTTCTTTTTGCGCTTTTCAATCAGGTGTTTGGCCAGTTTGGCTGTGGTGGTGGTTTTACCGGCACCTTGCAAACCCGCCATCAAGATCACCGCTGGGGGCTGGGCGGCGAGATTCAGTTCGCTGACGGTGGAACTGCCAATGTCACTGCCCGCCATGGTGGCGACCAGTTCGCGGTTCACCACCGCCACCAGCGCCTGGCCGGGGGTGAGCGAGCCAACCACCTCCTGGCCCATGGCTTTTTCCTTGACCCGGGCGATGAAGTCGCGCACGACGGGCAAGGCAACGTCGGCCTCCAAGAGCGCCAAGCGGACCTCGCGCAGCATGTCCTGCACATTGGATTCGGTCATGCGGGCCTGGCCGCGCATTTGTTTAACTAGGAGCGAGAGTTTGTCGGTGAGAGCGGATGCCATAGGTAGGAGTCGGGTGATCAACCAGAAATTAATAGGGGAAATAGGCCCGGTGCTTTGCGAGCAGCTAAACTGTAGGCATGATTTTAGCGACTGCAGCCACTTACTCCGCAACTAGTTTGTTTCTAGGTGTGGGCGCTGCCGTCGCCTATGCGGCGCCATCGGCCGCTGGCGACCGTTTGAACATGAAAACCGTTCGTCGTTTGCTGTGGACGGCATGGAGCTTGCACGGCTTGGCTGTCTTGTGGAGCTTGCTGGGCGTTTCTCCCAATGATGTCCCGCGTTTTGGTTTTGCACCGGCCTTGTCGGTGACCGCGTGGCTGGTACTGACGGTGTATGCGATTGAAAGCCATATGTACCCGAAACTGCAGGCGGTTTGGGCTTTTGCGGGGTTGGGCGCGGTTGCTGTGTTGCTGGCTTTGGTGTTTCCGGGCCAGGCTTTGCACAGCGCAGCTTCGCCGTGGTTGCCGCTGCACTGGGCGCTGGGGCTGGCGTCGTATGGCTTGTTTGCCGCTGCCGTGGTGCATGCGCGGTTGATGATGCGGGCGGAGTCGCAGATGCGGTTGGCTCCCGGTTTGTCCGCAGGCACACTAAGCGGTCTGCCTTTGCTGACACTTGAGCGCCTGACTTTTCGGTTTGTGACGGCTGGTTTTGTGCTTTTGACGGCCACCCTGCTGGCGGGCTGGCTGTTTCGTGAACCTTTGTATGGCGCTGGTAAAGGCTTCAAATGGGACCACAAAATCATCTTCTCGATACTGTCTTGGTCCGCCTTTGCCGTGCTGCTCATTGGTCGCGCTAAGTTTGGCTGGCGTGGCCGCACCGCCGTGCGGGTGTTATACATCGGTTCGGGCCTGTTGTTATTGGCTTATGTCGGGTCGCGCTTCGTGCTGGAAGTGGTTTTGGGGCGGGTTGCATGAAGTATTTTTTGGTTTTTGTCGTGGTTTTTATCGGCGTCTGGGTGTGGCGTCACAACCGCATCGCCGCGACGCAAGACAAAAAACAGCAATCAGCGCGTGAAACTACGCGCGCTCAAACGCAGCAAATCATGGTGTCGTGCGCGCATTGCGGCTTGCATCTGCCACAAACCGAGGCCTTGCCTGGCCCAGGCGGCGTGGTCGAGCAGTGGTTTTGCAGTTCTGAGCACCGCCAACTGGGTGTGAAGGCCGGATAAGCGCGGATGAATGCCTCCGCCTTATGGCAAGATGGCTGGTACGCTTTTGCACGGCGTCAGGCATCGCCCAACTTTGGCGAACGGCCGGCTGAGACGCCCGTGGATCTGGTCGTGATCCACTCCATCAGCTTGCCGCCGGGTCAATACGGTGGTGATGAAGTGCAGCAGCTTTTTACAAATACGTTGGATTGGGACGCGCACCCGTATTTCGACACGATTCGGGGTATGGAGGTGTCGACGCACTTTTATATCCGTCGCAATGGCGAACTGTGGCAGTTTGTGAGTTGCGATGACCGTGCCTGGCATGCTGGCAAGTCGAATTTTCAGGGACGCGACAACTGCAATGACTATTCCGTCGGCATTGAGCTGGAGGGTTTGGAGGGCGACAGCTTCGAACTTGCGCAGTACGACACCTTGATCAGTGTATGTGCTGCGTTGCAGCAAAACTACCCTGTTGCGCATATTGTCGGCCATGAACACATCGCAGCGGGCCGAAAAGCCGATCCGGGAGCAGGATTTGACTGGGTCAAGTTGCTGCGTGCATTGTGAAGTATTGCTCTGATGCTATCAAATAAAAGCATGTAAAAAGTACCCAAATAATTGCTTACTTTTCCATGGTTTTGATGTAAACTGAAAACTTCGACGCACACTACCGGTAGTGGTTTGTGTCGAACAGATACCCCAGATATAGTGTTTCAAGCGGCAAGATCCAGCCAGTTTGAAACGACGTATCGAATTCGCAGTCATAACGACCAGCCCCATTGAGACAGAGGAGTTCCCCCTATGCAGCAAGCCGCAACTGCGACATCCAGCACCCCATCCACCAGCAACCTGGGCACACATTCATCTATGACGACGTCTGTCGGCGTTGATCGTGCAGATAGCAGCGCCAATCAAACATTGGACCATTACCAAATCATCCGCCGTAACGGCGCTGTCGTTCCGTTTGAGCCGAGCAAAATTGCCGTGGCGGTGATGAAGGCGTTTTTGGCCGTGCACGGCACCCAAGGTGCGGCATCGGCCAGCGTGCGCGATACGGTTGATGGTTTGACGCAGGTGGTGATTCGTGCCTTGATGCGCTCGCGTCCGGGCGGTGGTACCTTCCATATTGAAGACGTGCAAGACCAGGTGGAGTTGGGCCTGATGCGCGGCGGTCACCACGAGGTGGCCCGTGCTTACGTGCTGTACCGTGAAAAACGCACCCAGGAACGCGCCAAGGTGACTGCACAAGATGCACCACCAGCGCCTGTGTTGCATGTGATCGATAACGGCCAGCGCGTTGCGTTGGATATGCGTCAATTGACGGGTTTGATCGAATCTGCCTGCGCTGGTTTGGGTGATGATGTGCAAATGGCGCCGATTCTGGCTGAAACATTGCGTAATTTGTACGACGGTGTTCCGATTGACGAGGTTTACAAAGCCTCCATCATGGCGACGCGCACGTTGATTGAAAGCGAGCCTGATTACACCTACGTCACCGCGCGTTTGCTCCTACATACCATCCGCCGCGAAGTGCTGGGTGGCGAGGTGCCACACGAAGATATGACCGTGCGTTATGCCGAGTATTTCCCGCAATTCATCAAAAAAGGTGTGGACAACGAGCTGTTGGATGAAAAACTGCTGGAGTTTGACTTGGCGCGTTTGGGTGCCGCCCTCAAGCCTGAGCAGGATTTGAAGTTTGATTACCTCGGCTTGCAAACCCTGTATGACCGCTACTTTTTGCACGTCCGTAAAACCCGTATCGAACTGCCGCAAGTCTTCTTCATGCGCGTGGCCATGGGCTTGGCGTTGCAAGAAGCGGACCGCGAAGCACGTGCGATTGAGTTCTACGACGTGCTGTCGTCGTTTGACTTCATGTCGAGCACGCCGACGTTGTTCAACAGCGGTACACGCCGTTCACAACTCTCGTCATGCTACTTGTCGACCGTGCCGGACGATTTGGACGGTATTTATGAGTTGATCAAAGAAAACGCCTTGCTGTCCAAATTTGCTGGCGGTTTGGGCAATGATTGGACGCGTGTACGCGCTTTGGGTGCGCACATCAAGGGCACCAACGGCGAATCACAAGGCGTGGTGCCGTTCCTGAAGGTGGTGAACGACACCGCCGTCGCGGTGAACCAGGGCGGCAAACGCAAAGGTGCGGTCTGCACTTACTTGGAAACATGGCATCTGGACATGGAAGAGTTCCTGGAGTTGCGTAAAAACACCGGCGACGACCGCCGCCGTACGCACGATATGAACACCGCCAATTGGATTCCCGACCTGTTCATGCGCCGCGTGATGGAAAAAGGCGAGTGGACGCTGTTCTCTCCGAACAATGTGCCGGATTTGCACGACAAATTTGGCCGCGACTTCGAAACAGCCTATGTGGCCTACGAAGCCAAAGCGGCACGTGGTGAAATCTCCCCATCCAAAACTGTTCAG
The DNA here is from genome assembly GCA_043769295.1 of Polaromonas sp. GTDB lineage: Bacteria > Pseudomonadota > Gammaproteobacteria > Burkholderiales > Burkholderiaceae_C > Aalborgiella. Next base: position 4,972 of record JAYVJL010000179.1, read on the forward strand.
GCCGCTGATTTGTGGCGCAAGATGCTGACCATGTTGTTTGAAACAGGGCATCCGTGGATCACGTTCAAAGATCCCTGCAATATTCGTTCGCCGCAGCAGCATGTTGGCGTGGTTCACTCCAGCAATTTGTGTACCGAAATCACGCTGAACACCAGCGATACCGAAACAGCGGTATGCAATTTGGGTTCGGTGAACTTGATGCAGCATTTGAAAGATGGTCAGCTGGACCACGTCAAACTGAAGAAAACCATCACAACCGCGATGCGCATGCTGGATAACGTGATCGACATCAACTACTACGCGGTCAAAAAAGCGCGTGACTCCAATTTGAAGCATCGCCCCGTGGGCATGGGCTTGATGGCGTTCCAAGATTGCTTGTACGAGCTGCGTATCCCCTACGCCAGCCAGGCGGCGGTGGAATTTGCAGACACCTCTATGGAAGCCATTTGCTACTACGCCTACTGGGCGTCCAGCGATTTGGCCAAAGAACGTGGCAAATACGCCAGCTACAAAGGCTCGTTGTGGGACAAAGGCATTTTGCCATTGGACACCTTGGATATGCTCGCCGAAGAACGTGGTGGTTACGTTGAGGTGGATCGCTCTTCCACGATGGATTGGGACGCCCTGCGCAACAAAATAGCCAAGGACGGCATGCGCAACTCCAATTGCGTGGCGATCGCGCCAACGGCGACCATTTCCAACATCATCGGTGTGGACGCGTGCATCGAGCCTTGCTTTGGCAATCTGTCGGTCAAATCCAACCTGTCTGGTGAATTTACCATCATCAATGGCCGCTTGGTGCATGACCTCAAACGCCTCGGCTTGTGGGACGACGTGATGGTGGTTGATTTGAAACACTACGACGGTTCATTGCGCCCCATCGACCGTGTGCCGCAAGACATCAAAGCCTTGTACTCCACCGCGTTTGAGGTTGAAACTTCCTGGATTGTGGAAGCTGCAGCGCGCCGTCAAAAATGGATCGACCAAGCGCAGTCGCTCAATATCTACATGGCTGGCGTCTCTGGTAAAAAGCTGGATGACACCTACAAACTGGCGTGGTTGCGGGGACTAAAAACCACCTACTATTTGCGTACTGTGGGTGCGACACATGCAGAAAAATCAACCGTGATGAATGGCCGCATGAACGCGGTGTCTTCTTCTGGCGGAGATAACGCAGCGCCTAAGGGCATGAGTGCATTGGATGCCGCAGCTGCAGCCGCGCAAATGCAGCTCAGCAGCATGCCCGCAACCGATATTAAATTTTGCGGTGTGGATGATCCGACATGCGAGTCATGTCAGTAATTTAATGCGACTGAAAGAGCCGCGCGAGCTGCAAACACATGTATCGCGCTCTTCTTTTCAGTGCAAATGTGCAACACAATCAAACAGCAAATGAAATGAGCCCTTTCATTTTTTTTCGACTGCTTTCATAATCCGAATACTGGAACATATATGCTCACCTGGGACGAAGAAGTCAAGCCCTCATCGCCGATTGCAACCAACCGTGGTTTACCGACAAACCACACGGATGAGCGTCCTCTTTTTTTAGCGACTGCCACACCAGCAACGGCCACCACGCCTGAAGCCACCACCTCAAAATTGGTTGCATCTGTGCCACCCACCCATCAACGTATCAATGCGGCAGACAAGCGCATCATCAACGGCAAAACCGATGTGAACCAACTGGTGCCCTTCAAATACAAATGGGCGTGGGAAAAATATTTAGCAACGTGCGCCAACCACTGGATGCCGCAAGAAGTCAACATGACCCGTGACATCGCTTTGTGGAAAAGTCCGAATGGCTTGACGGAAGATGAGCGTCGTTTGGTCAAACGCAATCTGGGATTTTTTGTGACGGCTGATTCTTTGGCGGCCAACAACATCGTGTTGGGCACCTACCGCCACATCACCGCGCCTGAATGCCGCCAGTTTTTGCTGCGCCAAGCGTTTGAAGAGGCGATTCACACCCACGCCTACCAATACATCACCGAATCACTGGGGCTGGATGAGGCTGAGATTTTCAACGCCTACAACGAAGTTCAGTCCATCCGTGACAAAGACCAGTTCCTGATTCCCTTTATTGAGGCCATCAGCGACCCGCTTTTCAAAACCGGGACGCATGAGACGGATCAAACCCTGCTCAAATCACTGATTGTGTTTGCCTGTTTGATGGAAGGTTTGTTCTTCTACGTGGGTTTCACGCAAATTTTGGCATTAGGGCGTCAAAACAAGATGACGGGTGCCGCCGAGCAGTACCAATATATTCTGCGTGATGAGTCTATGCACTGCAACTTTGGTATTGATTTGATCAACCAGTTGAAACTGGAAAACCCAGGCTTGTGGACACCAGAGTTCAAAGCTGAGATCAAAGCCTTGTTTTTGAAAGCCGTTGAGCTGGAATACCGCTATGCCGAAGACACCATGCCGCGTGGCGTGCTGGGCATGAATGCATCCATGTTCAAAGGCTATTTGCGCTACATCGCCAACCGTCGCGCCGTGCAGATTGGTTTGGAAACTCTGTTCCCGAACGAAGAAAACCCGTTCCCGTGGATGAGCGAGATGATTGACCTGAAAAAAGAGCGCAACTTCTTTGAGACCCGTGTGATTGAGTATCAATCGGGTGGTGCATTGTCTTGGGATTAAGTCGGATAAAACAATAAGATAGCAAAAAAAGATATGAAATTTGCATGTAGCAATGATCTGGCCAAAGAGCCGGACCTGCTGTGTGTTTACCCTGTTTATGGTGCTGCGCGCAGTTGACGGTTAAGTCAAGCGTGGCGCAACACCATAAATCGCTTTATGCATAAAAAACAAGCATGAAGTGCTCTTTGTAATGTGATCAAGGAGAACATAAATGGCAACTGCGAAAAAACCGGCCGCAAAAAAGGCCCCAGCGAAAGCCCC
>JAYVJL010000180.1:0-11539 GCA_043769295.1 Polaromonas sp.
GCGCTACTGCAAAGGCCTGCGCATTGCCAACGTGGTGGGCGGCATGCCTTACCAGTTGCAATTGGCCAAGTTGCAAAACGCCAATTTGGTGGTGGCAACGCCAGGCCGTTTGCTCGACCTGCAGCGCTCACACCAGTTGAAGCTCGACAAAGTGAAATTCTTGGTCGTTGACGAAGCAGACCGCATGCTCGATTTGGGCTTCTCTGACGACCTCGCAGAAGTCAACCAGTTGACCATTGAGCGCCAACAAACCATGATGTTCAGCGCCACTTTCGCACCACGCATCCAGCAACTCGCTGGCCGTGTGATGCGTGAGCCACAGCGCATCACCATCGACAGCCCGCAAGACAAGCACCAAAACATCAAGCAATCTTTGTTCTGGGCTGACAATTCCCAGCACAAACGCAAGCTGCTCGACCACTGGTTGCGCGACACCAACATCAAGCAAGCCATCGTGTTTGCCAGCACCCAGATCGAGTGTGATGGTTTGGCCAACGACCTGCAACAAGAAGGTTTCAGTGCGGTTGCTTTGCACGGCGCTTTGAACCAGGGCATCCGTAACCGCCGCTTGCAAGCGCTGCGCGAAGGTCAAGTTCAAATTTTGGTGGCAACCGATGTGGCAGCGCGCGGCTTGGATGTCCCATCCATCAGCCACGTGTTCAACTTTGGCCTGCCCATGAAAGCTGAAGACTACACCCACCGTATTGGTCGTACAGGCCGTGCTGGACGTGACGGTATCGCAGTCAGCTTTGCTGAAATCCGCGACCGCCGCCGCATCATGGACATCGAGCAGTACACACGTACCGCTTTCAAAGCAGAAACGATCCCTGGTTTAGAGCCAAAACAACGCTTCCCTGACTCACGTCCTGGCAACTTCGGTGGTCCAGACCGTGGTGGTTTTGGTGGTGACCGTGGCGGCGCTGGCCGTGACCGCAAATTTGCCCCTAGCCGTGGTGGCTTCGGTGGCGATCGTGGCGGCAACTTTGGTGGTGATCGTGGTGGTTTTGCCGACCGCGCGCCTCAAGGTGGTGGTTTCGGCGCCCCTCAAGGCGATCGTTTTGGCGGCCGTCCTGACAATGCCCGTGCCCCAGACAGCTACGTTCGCAAAGGTGGTTTCAACGACCGTTTTGCTGGTGGCAATGACCGCGGTGGTAACGACCGTGGCAATGGTGGCTTCGCCCCACGTGGTGAGCGTGGTGATTCAGCGCCTCGCGGTGACTTTGCTCCACGTGGCGACTTTGCGCCGCGCAAAGAGTTTGCTCCTCGTGCTGATTTTGCCCCTCGTGGTGACTTTGCACCGCGTAAAGATTTCGCCCCGCGTGGTGATTTTGCGGACCGCAAACCCGCGTTTGCCAAGCCTTCATTTGCCAAGCCAGCTGCAAAGCCTGGTAATGGCGGAAAAGTGTTTGTGCCACGTGATATGGCCAAGGCACGCACCGTTCGCGCCAAGTAATTTGAATCAGTAGCGTCCTTTTTATTGGGGTGTGAACATCAAAAAAGCCTGCAAGTAGCAACACTTGCAGGCTTTTTTACTTTTTTGCGTCTTCGATTGACTTGCGCCCTCGGCTACCTTGCAGCATTGAGCGCATATCTTGCAGCGACACCGCGCTTTGCTCGCTCAGCTTCACGCGGGGCTTGGGTTTCATGGCGTGGCCATAAATCACCTCAAACGTGAGCTTCAAGCGCCCGTCCTCCTGTGGGTCGGCCAGATGCTGCACCAAAGCGGCCTCCAACTGCGCCTTCCAAGCTTTGCCGCGCAATGCCGGAAAACGTGCAGGATGTAAATTGCGCCCCAACTCGCGCAGATCTTCCAGCAGCTTTCGGGGTGTCTCGTAAGTCAAGACAATGCGCTCCATGTCCATCACCGGCTCGGCAAAACCGGCTTGCACCAGCATGTCGCCCCAATCATGCATATCCGTGAATTGATGACTGGGTACGGGCCAGCCCAGCAGCTCATACATGCCGCGCAGCTCACGCAAGGTGTCCGGGCCCAAGCATGAGAACATCACAAAACCATCCACAGCCAGCGCTTTGTGCCACAGCGCCAACAAGGCCTGCGGATCAAGTGCCTCGTGCAATTGCATGTTCGCCCACAGCATGTCCACGCCACCATCCGGCGGGTGGGCTACCTGTGTTTTAGGACCAGCGCCCAGCAGGTTGTTTAAATTCCACCTTCTTTTTGCTATACTTTTTGTAGCTGCATAGGCATATTTATCGCCGGCTTCTTCTATAAAGCAGTCAGATTTTGGGTAATGGCCGACCAATTCAGCATGAATCTGTACCCCTCCCCGCACAGCGCCCCAATGTGCCCAAACCTTGGGATGCAGGGTGATCCATCGCAGGCGCTCCGCCATGCGACGTGCGACCTCTTCATGCAGCCACGGCGAGGTAGCCGGGGCGACCCGCTGCCAGCGCTCGGATGCATTGGGCGAGATGGTGGGTGGACGTTCGCTGGTCATGGTGTTAGGAGCTGCTTTCAGAATCAACGAGTATATTGTCTCCATGTTTCGTAGTCTTTTCCGTCAACACCTCAGCCCTGCTTCGCATCGGTTATTGGGTCACATCTCCAGCCAATGTTCGGTTTGCCGGTCCTGGCCCAGCCATGGTTTGGTGTGTGAGTCCTGCATCACCCGCTTTGCCCAGCCGGTCGCGCGTTGCATAGGCTGTGCTTTGGCCCTGCCTGCAATGGCGCTGCCGAATTCGCCGCATTTACAGCACTGCGGTGCCTGCCTGACAAACCCGCCGCCCTTGGACAACTGTCTGGCTGCTGTTTCTTACGCCTACCCCTGGAACACTTGTATCACCAGCTATAAGTTTGGCAGCAACCCGGCATGGGCAAACGCCTTTAGCCTGCTGCTCAAAAGCACACCATGGGTAGAGCCTGCATTAGACCGTGCCGATGTGGTGATTCCTGTCCCTTTGTCTGCAGAACGGCTGCGCGAGCGCGGTTTCAACCAGGCGCTGCAGCTCTGCAAGCGTTTGTCGCCTGAAAAGACTGACGCACAACTGCTGCTGCGCGTTAAAAACACCTTGACCCAAAGCAGCTTGACACGCTCTGAGCGGCTGAAAAACGTAGCCACAGCCTTCGCTGCGGAACCCCTGCGTGCAGCGCAACTGCACGGCAGACGCGTGGTTCTGGTTGATGATGTGATGACCAGTGGTGCTACCTTGTTTGCCGCAGCCAAAGCACTGCGTTTAGCGCAGGTCAGCCACATCACAGCCATTGTATTTGCCAGAACCGAAGCCGGATAGACAGCCGCCGAACCGGCTCCATGCTTCTTGTATGGCCCGATAATAGGTGCATGTTTCATATCGTCCTCGTTCATCCTGAAATCCCGCCCAATACAGGCAACATCATCCGCTTGGCCGCCAACACGGGCTGCAGCCTGCATTTGATCGAGCCTTTGGGCTTCTCCATGGATGACAAACACATGCGCCGTGCGGGTTTGGACTACCACGAGTACGCGGAATTGAAGCGCCACGCCAACTGGCAGGCCTTTCTGGACGACCAACAACCCACACCCGAACGGCTATTTGCGCTCACCACCAAAGGCACCCGCCTAGCGCATCAAGCCGCATTCAAAACCGGTGATTATTTGGTGTTTGGATCTGAAACCCAAGGTCTCGCACCCGCGTTGCGTGATACATTTCTGCCCGAACAACGACTCAAATTACCTATGCTTCCCACCCAACGCAGTTTGAATCTATCCAACGCAGTGGCGGTGACGGTGTACGAGGCCTGGCGGCAAAACAGTTTTTTTTACCCCGTACCTCAAGCTCAAGGGTAGCTTCTGGACAATGATTGCGCCACGCACACCGGTTTGTCTGTCCCTTCGCGCTCGATGGTGACATCCCAGGTCATCTGCTTGCCGTGGTTGTCAATCGGCTCGCAGGCCACCAGAGTGAGCCGCGCACGCAGGCGGCTGCCCACCAATACCGGCGACATGAAACGCACCTTGTTGAGACCGTAATTCACGCCCATGCGGGTTTCGGTGACTTTCAAGGCAGATTCAAAAAATTTAGGCAACAGCGACAAGGTTAAAAAACCATGCGCAATCGGGCCGCCAAAAGGCCCTGCCTTGGCTTTTTCAGGGTCGACATGGATCCACTGGTGGTCGCCAGTGGCGTCGGCAAAGGTGTTGACCTGTGTTTGGGTGACAGTGAGCCAGTCGCTGGTGGCGACTTCCTGGCCGACACAGGCGGCGAGTTCGTTGAGGGTGTTGAATGTTTTCATGGCAAGAATGTAACGGTTTGTCGAATCATACCCAGTCGTTTGCGTGACTTGTCAGCGACACGAATAACTACAGCGACAATAATGACGTTAGCGCCTTCAACTCTGCAAAAACCTATGGAACACGCTCCCACTTGGCTCATCAACTCTTTAATTTACCTGGGCGCAGCCGTCATCGCTGTGCCGGTATCCAAAAAACTCGGTCTGGGCAGCATCATTGGTTATCTTGCCGCAGGCATGGCGATTGGCCCTTGGGGCTTGGCACTGGTCACCAATGTGCAAGATATTTTGCACTTTGCTGAATTTGGCGTGGTATTGATGCTGTTTTTGGTGGGTTTGGAGCTGGAACCCAAGCGTTTATGGAGCCTGCGCCGCCCCATTTTTGGCTGGGGCAGCGCCCAAGTGCTGGGCTGCGCGGGGTTGCTTTTTATCGCTTTTTGGGCAGCCAGCTATCTGATTCCCAGCGTGGCCAGCGCTTTGGGCGGCTGGAAAACCGCCCTGGTCGCTGCGCTGGGCCTGGCTTTGTCGTCCACCGCCATTGCGTTGCAAGTCATGGGAGAGCGCAATCTGCTGCCCACCACCAGCGGCCAAGCCGGGTTTTCGATGCTGCTGTTCCAGGACGTCGCCGCCATCCCCATTTTGGCTCTTTTACCGCTCCTCAGTCCTATTTTAGAAGCAAATGAGGCTTCATCCGGCGTAAATATTGCCTATGAAGCTACTAAAATCATAGCAGTTATCGGCAGTATCGTGATCGGCGGAAGGCTGCTGCTGCGCCCCGTGTTCCGCTGGATTGCACGCAGCAAAACGCCTGAAATCTTCACGGCCGCATCTTTGCTGCTGGTGGTGGGCATTGCGGCACTGATGCTGTTGGTGGGTTTGAGCATGGCCTTGGGTGCCTTCCTGGCCGGTGTGCTGCTGGCCGAGAGCGAGTACCGCCGCGAGTTGGAAACCGACATTGAGCCTTTCAAAGGGCTCCTGCTGGGTCTGTTTTTCATCGCCGTGGGCATGAGTATCGATTTTTCTGTGATCATCAAGTCCCCTTGGCTGATAGCCGGCATATTGATTGGTTTTTTAGCTATTAAATTTGCAGTCATTTATGGCATTTCCAAAGCCATAAAGGTGCCTTTTCAAGAGCGCCCGGTGCTCACCCTGTTGCTCGCGCAAGGGGGCGAATTTGCCTTTGTGGTGTTTCAGGCTGCGGCGGGTGCCAAGGTGTTTCCGGCCGAGACAGCATCGCTGTTGATCGGTGCGGTGGCATTGTCCATGCTGGTCAGCCCGGTGCTGCTGGTGCTGATCGACAAATTCTGGCTGCCCCGCTACGCCCACTGCGGCGTCAACCAGCCGGAAGAAATCTCGGAACAGCAGGTCGCCCCCATCATCATCGCGGGTTTTGGCCGCTACGGGCAGATTGTGGGCCGCCTGCTGCTGGCGCAGGACATCCCCACCACCGTGCTGGACCACGATGCCGAGATGATTGAAACCGCCCGCAGCTTTGGCTACCGCGTGTTTTACGGCGATGCCACGCGGCTGGACCTGCTGCGCACAGCAGGTGCGGCAACGGCGGAGATTCTGGTGGTGGCGGTGACGACGTGGAGCAGTCGCTGGGAATTGTCGATCTGGCGAAAGAACACTTCCCGCAGCTGCAGCTGGTGGTGCGCGCACGTGACGCGACGCACTGGAACAAATTGCGCGACCGCGACATCACCCTGATTCAGCGCGAGATGTTTGAAAGCAGCCTGCTCAGCGCTGGCAGTGTTTTGGAGCTGCTGGGTTATGCCGCACCCGATGCAAGCCGGATTGTGCAACTGTTCAAAACCCACAATCTGGACCTGCTGGAGCAAATGCACCCACATTACAAAGACCGCGCCAAGGTGATCAGCGTGGTCAAGCAAGGGCGTGAACAGCTGGCGGAGCAGATGGCGCGGGAGCGGGAGATGGCGGGAAAAAGTAGTATGCAGGACGATTTTTAAGTTTTTTTTCAACCGGTTTTAAAATCAGCGAAAAGCGTCCCAAACCAGCTTGCATCCCGTCAAAAACATGCCCGTGTACAAAAATCGATAAAAAAGCACCTGGTTGATGCGCCTTGCGATGCGTACACCGATGAAAACACCTACGGGTGCCAAAGGCAGCAACACCACAGAGGTGGAGAAGTTGCGCATGTCCAGCAACCCCAGCCAGGCGTAGGGCACCCACTTCGACAGGTTGATAAAGAAGAAGAAAAACGACATGGTGGCGGAAAACACCAGCGGACTAAGTTTGAGCGGAATCACATAGGCGTTGATCGGCGGGCCACCGGCATGCGCGATGAAGCTGGTGAAGCCCGAGGTGGTGGTCAGCAGTGCACCCAGCCAGCGCGGTGGCGGTGCGCTGCCCGGTTTGGGTGGAAACAGCAACCGCTGCGCCAAAAACACCAGTGTGAACACGCCCACAATGCCGGCCACCAGGTGTGAATCGAGCACTTTGAAGAGCAACGTACCAACCACCGTGCCAAGCAAACCGAATGGAATCAGGAAAACCAACAGTTGTTTATCAAAATCTTTGCGAAAAGCGGCCATGCCCAACAAATCCATCAGCAGCAATACGGGCATCAAAATCGCCGCTGCCTGGGGAACTGTGACGGCCATGGCCATCATGGGTACAGCCAAAGAGCCAAATCCCGCACCAAAGCCGCTTTTGCTGATACCCAAAAGAAGGACCGCAGGAATGGCGACAGCATAGAAAAACGGGTCGGTGATAAGGGGAAAGGTCATGGGTAAAAGCGTTGTCGTACAAGTCTACCAGTCAACTAAAATACTGCATGCTATTCCAACCTTCCCAAGCCGATGTCCGCCGGTTTTTCTGTTCCGTTTATGCCAAAGCCGGCGTCAATTCGTCCTTGGAAGCTATTGAAATAATAGCAAGTCAGTGGATGGATGAGCACCCTGAATACCATGGGGATTTCAGCGATGTGGAGGAGGCGCTGCTCAAGCTGGAACAGCCTGATGCTGGCAAGACCAGCGAAACCAACCCGTTTTTGCATCTGTCCATGCATTTGACCATCAGCGAGCAGTGCTCGATTGACCAGCCTAAGGGGATCCGGCAGGCGGTTGAGCTGTTGACGGCACGGCTGGACTCCCTGCACGACGCCCACCACGCCACCATGGCGTGTCTGGGCCAGATGATCTGGGAAAGCCAGCGCGCAGGTCGCCCGCCCGATGGCCAGTCTTACGTGGAAGCCGTGCAACGCAGGGCGACGAAAGACTGAAGTGGTTCCAATGATTGAAATTCCGCTAATTGGTTTTGTGTGCCAGGGCATCTATAGCCATGACATATCCATCAACACCGAACCCCACAATGACGCCTGCGGCTACTGATGAGATGAACGAATGATGACGAAATTCCTCTCGCGCATGAACATTTGAGATATGCACCTCAATCACAGGCAAGTCACCGACACCCTTGATCGCATCGTGCAGCGCAATAGATGTGTGGGTAAATGCGCCAGCATTCAAAACCACACCTTTCGCAAGACCTGATCTATAAAGTTGACCATATTCGTGTATTTTGTCGATCAATGCACCTTCATGATTGCTTTGACAGCACTCGACCTCAAAGCCGTGGCGCTTCGCAGCGTTTTTACACATTGCCTCCACATCCGCTAATGTGACACTTCCATAAAGTGATGGCTCGCGTGCACCTAGCAAATTCAGATTTGGGCCGTTGAGGATAAGGATTTTCATTTTCTACAAGCGTGTAATCTGCCATCCATGTTTCGTTACGCCGAATTTAACACGGTCGCACTTACTTCACCCAAACCAATGCGTCTCATGCCTTTGCATTCGCAAAAACCACGCAAAATAACGGCATCGCCATCCAGCAAAAAGCTGCGCTGCTCGCCGTTTGGCAGCGTGATGGTTTGTTTGCCACCCAAACTCAACTCCAGCAAAGAACCCGCCTCAGACGCTGCCGGGCCAGACAAGGTACCGGTTCCGAGCATATCGCCAGCCTGCAAATTGCAGCCATTGACCGTGTGATGCGTCACCAGCTGAGCGAGTGTCCAATAGGCGGATCGGCTGTAGTTGGTTTGGCTCAGACGAACCGCAGGATCACCCGCCGCGCGCATCGCCGCGGTTTGCAGCCATACTTCCAAGGTCATATCGATGGCACCTTGTGCACTGTTGGCGCTTGAGCTGAGGTAAGGCAGCGGTTGCGGATCAGCGCCTGGCCGATCAAACGCCGTTCGATAAGGTGCCAAGGCTTCCATGGTCACCACCCAGGGTGAGATGGTTGAGGCAAAGTTTTTTGACAAAAAAGGCCCCAAGGGCTGGTACTCCCAAGCCTGCAGATCACGCGCCGACCAGTCGTTGAGCAGACACAGGCCAAACATGTGGTCTTCTGCTTGCGCAATGTCAACAGCCTCACCCAGTGCATTGCCCTGTCCGATGAAGAGCCCCAATTCCAGCTCGTAATCCAGCCGCTTGCATGGCGCCAGATACGGTGCCTCTTTGGCATCAGGACCCGTGTCTTTGATTTGACCTTTGGGCCGCTTGAAAACTTGACCACTCACCTGTATGGAGGATGCACGGCCATGGTAGCCAATAGGGACCCACTTGTAATTGGGCAGCAATGGATTGTCGGGACGAAACAACTTGCCCACCGCCGTCGCGTGGTGAATGCTGGTATAAAAATCGGTGTAGTCACCGATGCTGCAAGGCACCGTCATCTCGGCCTGGCTTTGCGACAAAATACAAGCGCTGAGTGCTGTTTGCTGCGCACAGCCTTCGCTCAGCGCCTGCGATAAAGCGGTACGGAGCATGCGGCGTGCCACTGGTCCCAGCGTCATGAACGCATTCAAATCTCCTTGCGCCAAAGGTTCCAGCAAGCTGCTAACTTTTGAGGTCCAATCTGCCTTGTCACGAGCCAGCTGGAGATCAAGGATCTGGTCACCAATCGCCACGCCAATGCGCCAAGGTTCATTGCCGGAGGGACGAAATCGTCCAAAAGGCAGATTTTGAATCGGAAAATCCGACTGTGCATCATTGGCGGAATGCACCCAACTGCGCAGCGATGGCGCATGTGTGGCATCCAAGGTATGCAGGGTGGCATTGGTGGTTGTGGTCATGGTTTAAAATTATCCTGAAGATTCGCCCAGCAGGCAGCATAGTTGTTATCCCGCATGCCAGCGTTCATGGCGAAGGCGGTGGGCACAAAGCGATAGCGGCTTTCAAACATGAAGGCCAGGGTGTTATCCAGCTTGTGCGGCTTCAACTCAGCGGTGCTGGCCTTGGCAAACGCGTCTGAATCCGGCCCGTGCGGCACCATGCAGTTGTGCAGCGATGCGCCGCCAGGAACAAAGCCCTCCTCTTTGGCATCGTACTGGCCTTGCACCAGCCCCATGAATTCACTCATCAGGTTACGGTGATACCAAGGCGGTCTGAAGGTGTCTTCCGCCACCATCCATCGCGGCGGGAAGATGACAAAATCGCAATTGGCTGTGCCGGGCATATCGGTCGGCGAGGTTAACACGGTGAAGATGGATGGATCTGGGTGGTCAAAACTGATCGAGCCAATCGTCATGAAGTTGGCCGTGTCATATTTGAACGGGGCCAAGTTGCCATGCCAGGCCACCACATTGAAAGGTGAATGCAGCATCTGCGCTGACCACAAACTGCCACCGTATTTTTTGATGATTTCATAGGCCCCAGACGAAGCTTCAAACGCCGCAACCGGTGTTTTGAAATCTCGCGCATTGGCCAAACCGTTTGAGCCAATCGGGCCTAACTCTGGTAGTCTAAAATGTGCGCCGTAGTTTTCACACACATAGCCGCGAGCAGAATCATCCTGCAACACAACTTTAAAAGCCACGCCACGCGGTACCAAAGCGACTTCGCCGGGCTTCACATCCAACACGCCCATTTCGGTGGTGATCAGCAAACGTCCTTGCTGCGGAACAATGAGCATTTCGCCATCCGCGTTGACGCAAGCGCGCCGCTCCATAGACCGGTTGAGCACATACACATGCGCGGCCATGCCGGTTTGCGCATCGGCATTACCATTGGCAACCAGGGTGCGCAGGCCATCGACAAAATCTGTAGGCTCTACAGGAATGGCAACTGGGCTCCAGCGCATCGGATCAGGCGGTGTAGATACGCCTTGCGCAGCTCCTGTGCACCACAAAGCTTGAGCGTATGGTTTGTATCCGCCGACCATCACCGAGGGTTGGCAACGGTACAGCCAAGTGCGGCGGTTTTCTGCACGTGGCGCGGTGAAAGCCGTGCCCGAAATCAGCTCGGCATACAAATCATGCGGCGCACGCTGCGGGCTGTTGCGCCCTTGCGGCAGTGTGCCGGGCACGGCTTCGGTGGCAAATTCGTTGCCAAAACCGCTTAGGTAATTCAAGGGTGACACTTGTGTGGTTGTCATGATGGTTATGCACTTTCCGTAGTGTGGCTTCCATTTTCTCTGGCAACCTGTAATGCTTCTTGCAGCACTTGCAAGTTACCGATGTGATTCGATAACAGCAGTACCAAACGCGCATTCAATGCCTGGCTTTCTTCGAGCGACAAGTCTTGATGCGCGTTGATCAGTGCTTCGTAAAAATCATCGGGTGCGCTTAAATTGGGGGTGGTGATAAGTAGCATGACGCTTTTCCTTCAATTTTTAGCCAAGGCCAAGTCGAACGCAGCCTGCAATTTTGCCGGCGTGATCTGCCGCCAACGTGCACAGATGTGTTGGTCTGGGCGCAGCAAGTAAGCCGTGCCAGGCTGCATGCCATAACGCTCGGCGATCAAACCGTCGCGGTCAATCAGAACATTGGATTTAGAAGATTTGGCCGTCGAGTTTTTCGCTTGTATTGTCACGATTGAAACTGGCAAATATGCAGCCTTTGCTTCAAATTCCGAATCAAATTCAATCTCATAAATCATCAGCGTAAAACCAGCTCCCAATTGCGGTAGCAACCACGATGTGCGGCCATCCGCCAACTGCACTGGCGCGTCCAGCGCTGTACTGCCGGGCACCATACGCCCTTCAAAGTTGTCGTCGTCTGGCGTATTCAACACAGAACCATGCAGCGTTGCAGGTATGGACAAACGCCCGCTGTTGACCAAAGTGCGTGCAAAGGGGTAGTCCTTGGCCAAGTCCAGCACGGCATCTCTAAACACACGGCTGATGTTGCTTTTGGGGGTGATGAAGTCGGTCGCGCGGGTGGAGTTGCGGATGTTTTCATCAGCCGCGTATTCACGTTCACTGGCGTAGCTGTTCAACAAGGCTTCAGGTGCATGGCTGCGTAGCACTGCGTCCAGTTTCCACGCCAGATTTTCTGCGTCC
>JAYVJL010000181.1:0-3085 GCA_043769295.1 Polaromonas sp.
CGCCCGCCCTGGTTGAAATCCTGATTCGACAAGACCAGCACAGGCCGCGTGCCCCGCATCTCACTGCCGGCCGTCGGGTCCAATGTGATGAGAACGATGTCGCCTTGTTTGGTGTTGGCGCGGCGCATCAAAGCGTCTCGTTGCCCACAGGTCGCATCTGCTCCCATGCCACCAGGTCGGCCGGCATGGGCGCTTTGGGCTTGCACTGCGCGTTGAGTTCGGCCGCCGTGTATTTGCGGCGTTCACGCTGTGGGCGCAACAGCAGGTTGCCGTCGGGTGTCTTGTCCAGTGTGACCACCTGGCCGGCGACCAGCCCCAGGTCACGCAACAAAGCGGGCGGGAAGGTCAGGCCGGTGGAGTTGCCTAGTTTGCGTAAAGAGACTTGCATAGTGCGGCTATCGGGAAAAATGTGGTGTTTGAAGTATACGCAGCGACGTGGTAAATGTCAAACGATGTTTTACATCAAATGTAGAAGACTGCGACCGCTCATGCAATATGGGCCAAGACTTGGGTCAGATCAGCCATTTTCCCGAAGACGTGCTCGCCGCAATCGGCGAAGACCTTGGTCCATTCGCAGAACGGGCCTTGCCTGCCCGCCTGACAACCGCGCGGGTCTTCATTGACAAGCAGATCGATATCTGGGAGGTTGTCAAGGACAAAGGGATCAAGGCAGCTTGAGCGCCTCGGGCGGATCAAAAAAAAGGGGCAGAGCGGCCGAGCGGTTGTGAAAGGGTTTTCATGGCTGGAGGCAAGCTTGCATAAGCCACCGGCTTGTTTTCTTCATCCGATCTTCACTCCCCCAGCGCCAAATCCGCCAACTGCGGGCAGTGGAACTTGGCATAAATCGTGGCGCGTTTTCTCATGACACGAAGGGCGAGCACGGCCGCCGCCTTGGATACGCTTTCGTCGGCCAACAACTCCGCCATGGCGTCGTTGCCTTGCACATGGAGCGTGACCTGGTGCTGGCCCGCGTCGCGATAGCCTCTGCGCACGACTTCGACAAACGGGTAAATCTTCACCAGCGCATCCACCGAGCCCCACTGTTGGAGTAGGACGTCTTCGGCCACGGTGATGAACGACCACAGTTCATCGGGCTGCTGTTTGACCCATCCCGCAACAAACAACTCCATGACCCCTGCGTTGACGGACAGCAGCCGGGGCCAGGTCCCTTGGTTCGTGCTGGGCATGCAACTGACCGACCAGAAGGAGTATTCGGTTTGCCTAGGGGCCGGCAGGCATTGCCCGACATAGTGCTTGACCAGGGGCAGCACCCAAGGGGCCAAGGGGTGTTTCTCAAACTTGGCGAAATGCTTGGAAAAGCGAACTTGCTGGACTTCGGGGAGGATGATTTTTGAATCGTGATTTTCTGCCCTGTCAAAATACGACAGGTCGCGCAGCCAAGTTTGTTGGTCATTCGTGGAGACCACCAAGTCCAGGTCGGTATCGCCCACGATGCTGGTGACGTGGACCGCGTTCGTGATTTTTAGCCCCAAGGATTCAGCTTGATAAATCAGGGCCTTCTCGGTGTTGTCCAGGTTTGTCCTGTTAACGGGAATAAAGGAAAAACCCACGATGTCGTCGTGGTTGCGACGATGCTGTGAAAACCGCCGCACCACTTCCACTGCTTGGCCGATATAAAAAAGCCCGGACTGGAAGGACAGCAAATAGATGCCGCAGCGCGTCTTTGCTGACCCGAAGAGGTGCGCGATGGTTAGCAGCGACGCAACCGGTTCCAAGGTAGAAAACCCCAGGGTGATGGCGGGTTCATGGGGCAAAGTAGTTTCCATGGGCTCCTCTGGATGGACAAGATATCAATGACGCGGCCAGAAACGACAAACCCCGCGGAATAGCGGTCTGGCTGGTGTTGGCGGTTTAGGCCATCAGCACCTTTTTATAGTGTCATGCCGCACGGCCACTTTTGCTTTTTCTCAGGGTCTTTATTTTTCCGCCGAAATCCCCAGAGCCACCAAAAACCGGGCCCCCATGTTGTAAGTCGCAATCGCGCTCGTCAGCTCGACGAGCTGCGTCGTGTCGAAGTGCTCGCGCAGCGCATTGAAGACCTCGTCGGTCACTTTGACATCCAGCGTCATCTGCGCCGCGTAGCGCACCACCAGTTGCTCGACGGTGCCCAGCGCCGGGTGTGCTGCGCCCGGGCGTGCGTCGACTTTCACCACCGCATTCAGCGCATCCAGCTCAACCTGCGTACCTCCAGCCGTCAGAAAATCAGGCGCATGGTGCTTGTATTCATAGCTGGCCCCGGTCAGCAGCGCCACAGTGCAGATACCGAGTTCGCGCAGTTTGGGGTTGATCGGCAGGTCGGTGCGTACGGCTTTTAAATACACGTTCCAGCCGCGCGCCAGCGGCTCGCTCCAGAGCAAGGCTTTGTCCAGGTTGATGAGCATGCCGCCCCGGCGCTTGGGGATGGCGTCAACCAGGTCTTGCGGTTGGGGCTTGAAGGCAAGAGTCCAGTCCGGGATACGCACGGTGGGGTTGCGCTGGACCGTATGTCTTTCGATGCCGAAGGTTTGACGCCGCAGTTACAAAGTTCATGGCAAAAATGGCCTCTAGCCCCCGTATTACGTGCGCAAGCAGCTCCTGTTTTAATAGCAACGTTGTCGATGGGCAACCCGCATTTGGTGCAGCTGGTTGATGACGTGGACACGGCGCCGGTCGAAATTCTCGGCCCGTTGATCGAGTGCCACCCGCGCCGATCAGGCGTTCAAAATCAGATTACCTTTTCGCACCAGTGCGCCAGAGGTGAGAAGCTCGTCCAGCATCGCCTCAATCCAGTCTGCTATTCGCTCGGTCTCAAAAAATTTATCGCGAATCTGCACCAGATAATCCGTTCCAGTCGCCCACTGAATCAGTTCCTCAAGCGGCTGCTGCTGTATTTCCAGCAGCTTGAACTTGATCAGTACTTTGGCGGCATGGCGCGCATGCTTGTCAGGCCTGCGCGCAAAGTGATCCAGGCGCGTTCGTGCGCGTTCAAGCACATCCGCAGCGTAGGTGAATACGGCACCGTGGCCAGGAATGACTGTTTTGGGCTGCAATTTTTCGATGACGTCGAGTGTCTTTGCTACGTCAT
>JAYVJL010000182.1:0-8595 GCA_043769295.1 Polaromonas sp.
GCGTCCACCCACGTCAACCCGGACAACATCCGCACCAAAAAGCTGTTACTGCACCGTGAGCAGATCGACAAACTCATCGTCAAAGCCGAGCAAAAGGGCTACACGCTGGTGCCGCTGAACCTGCACTGGAAAGCTGGCAAGGTGAAATGCGAGATTGCACTAGCCAAAGGCAAGGCCGAACACGACAAGCGCGACACCATCAAAGACCGCGAAGGCAAACGCGAGGTTGAGCGGGCGATGAAGTCGCGGAACAAGTAGCTTTGCAGCTATTATTTAGATAGCTACTCAGGCAATAAATACGCCGACTAGAAGCATATTTGGCTACTATTTTGATGTTTTAAGCTCAACTAGCGGCAGCGTCCACATCACCCCGGTATTCCAGCTTGCCACGGATGCGCGCGCGCGGGTGCACATCGACCATGGCGTCGTACATGGCGTCGCCAATCACGGTGGCTGAGCCGGTTATTTCCAGCGATTTACGGGCCACGATGGTGCCTTTGACCTTGCCTTCGATGAAGACATAATCGGCTTCTATCGAGGTGTTTTCAACCACACCAGTCGGCCCAATGTGGATGGCACCGCCCTGCTCAAAGACGATGTTGCCATTGAGTTTGCCGTCGATTTTGATGCCCAAATCTTTGCTGCTCTGGAAAGAACCCTCAAATACAGCGCCCTCCCCTAACAAGCTGCTGATGGCATTCAGACGTTCAGCGGGCACCAGTCGGGCGATGCTGTTGTTGGATTTGTCGTTTTGACTCACGGTTGAGCTCCTAATGGTTTGGGGGGAGAAGACGGGGTGGGAAAAGTTGAAGTAGCTGGTGCAATGGACGCTTCTGGCACTGCAGTCACGGCTGACGCTGCAGCTACAGCCGGATTGCTTTGGTCATGGTTGGAATAATTGCGGTCGATTTGCAATTGCGGGATGACGCCGGGCGTGGCGCTGAAATTGGGAAACGTGGCTGATGGAACAACTGTATTTGGTGACAAACCCATCTGCGCTGCCAGCCAGGTTTGGCTGGTGTCAAAAACCCGGGCAGACCCCCAAAACGTGATTGACGCTAACGTCAACAACGCGGCAAGCACGGTTGCCAAACCAATCACAGGCAGCAACCACCTCCATAACAACCAGGCCGACCAGCGCAGCACAATGCGCTGGCGCGCCACAAGCGCGCCGCGCCGGGCGGAGGCGGTCAAAGCGGCTGCTCGCAGTGCCTCGCTCGTCAGCACATTGCTTGATTCAAACGCTTGGTCCACGCTCAGCGGTTTGTTTTGGTGGCGACGCGTTCCAGCGTGGCATTCAAATCTGCACCATTGACCTGCAGCTGACCATAGCGGATATGACCTGATACCACCGATTTGGCATGCAGATCGACACTGCCCCCGCTGGCGTCGATGGTGCCGTTGTAGCAGCCCATGACCGAGACTTTGTGCGAAAAAATATCGCCCTCCACCGAGCCTGTTTCGGTGATGACGATTTGCGAACTCGCGTTGGCCTGCTCTCGCAAATTGCCCACAATGTCACCTGCGACGGTGCAAGGGCCTTGCAGGGTGACGTTGCCGGTGAAGGTCAAGCCCTCTTCTATTAAACACAGCTTGTCGGCTTTGCTTTGTGAAGCTCCGGCCCCAGCGTCGGACACCTGATCGTCTTGAAACGTTTCGACCTGCGTCAACAGGGGCGCTTTGTTCGTCTCTGGCATGGCGGAGCCAAGTGTGGCCATGCCCGAATGGTCGCCTTCTGGGGTGGTGTTGAGGTAGTTGGACATGGCTTTTTAATCAAAAATAGGTTGCAGGCATCATAGCTAAATTCAAGCGGTTTGGTCTAATTCTGGCAGTGCTTCGATATTTTTTATGGTTTTAAACGGGCCTTGCAGGTCGGCACCTTCATACAGGCGCAGGCGCTGCGCCGTGATCGTCCCCGTGGTGGATGCGCTACTGGCGATGTAGGCCGTGCCCATGCACTCGATCACAGTTTTGGTCGCATCTGCACCGACGGCACCAATACGGCCAAACACGTACAAATCGCCCACCACCCGAAAATGCCCTTGTACCTGCGCACCATGCCACACAATCAAGCGACCCAAAATCTGGCCCGAACCCGACAAGTTGCCCTGCACCAGCAAACCACCCTGAAAAGCCACATCGCCCCGCACATGGGACTCGGGCGCGATGCGGTTGACGATGTTCATGCCCAGCGGGTCGACCACCAAGTTGTCCTGTTGTTTGGAAAAAGAATCGGTCATGAAGAATATCGGCTGTGGAGGGCTATAAAGAACAATAAAGCTAGGCAAATGGAATAAACGGCAGCCGCAGCCAGGGCTGCACCGCGTACAGCGCCAGCAAAGCCGCGCAAGCACCGAAGCCAAGCAGGAAAATGACGATGGGCGACTGGCTCCAGCGCTTTGATCGGGCGAATTTGCCGGCGGGAATCGGCAGACCCATGTCCGGTTTGGGTCGTTTTAACTGCGCCTTCAAGGCTTCGCGGGCGGGTTCTGACAGCCAGGCTTTGGCGGTGAGCGCGTCAATGGTGACATATTGTTCGCTTTTGAGCATGCGGCTGCTGAACGCCGTGCCCAAATTGACTTGCTCTGGCAGCCCGACGATAGTCGCGGTGAAATAGTCGTCCATACGCGACTTGTTCGATGCTTCAGATACAAACGTAAGAGCCATGGTTACAAAGTAAGCGGGTGAATGGTGAAAGGGATAAAAAGTCAAATGACCAACAACTGCGCCAGGTCAAGACAGGCTAAGTGTAGGTCAGGAATCAACATTTACGCTAGCACGCTAACACGCCAAAACCCAACGCCTGCAAAGGATGGGCATGGGCCGGCCAAGGGCTGTTGAAAAACGGCAACACCATGTCGGGGGTGACGTCTTCAATGCGGGCGGGTTGCCACTTGGGGTGGTGGTCTTTGTCCACCGCCAGGGCACGAATGCCCTCCACGGTTTCACTGTGCACGCCGTGCCTGCCCAAATGCGCGGAGTGAAAGCAATGCCGCACCAGATCACGCTCCATTTGCAGGTCAGACACCAAGTCCAACTGCCGGCCACGACGAATCTGTTCCAGCGTCACATGCAGCATCAGTGGTGAACGGCTGCGCAGGGTTTGCGCGGTTTGCAGCGCCCACGGGTCGGCGGAGGCTTCCAGGGCGTGGACGATGGCATTCACACTTGGCAGTGCAAAATAGTGGTCAATTTGACTCATAGCCGTCGTATTTATTGACTTAGTTGCTATACTATAAATAGCAATTTTCAACTCGAAAGCTGCAGATACCCCTTCAGATTTGCACTCCAACGCCGCCACGGCATCAAAGCAAGACAGCTCTTGCCACAAGGCCGGTAACGCTGAAGCGTCCACTTTCTGGTCTGCCAAGCCGTAGGCAATCGCTTCATCAGCGCCAATCACCACACCGGTCAAGGCCAAATACTCGCCGACACGGCCGGGGCAGCGGCTTAAAAAGTAGCCACCACCGACGTCAGGAAAGAGTCCGATCCCCGTTTCAGGCATGGACATTTTGGTGCGTTCGGTCACGATGCGCAGGCTGGCACCTTGCGAAATGCCCATGCCACCGCCGATGATGATGCCGTCCATCAAGGCGATGTACGGTTTGGGATAGCTCGCAATCAGGTAGTTGAGTTGGTATTCTTCGGTGAAAAAGTCTTCCAACTCCGGATTGCCAGCCAATGCCGCTTGGTGGAAGAAACGAATATCGCCGCCTGCACTGAAGTTGCCAAACGGGTTGACCAAGCCCTCAGCGCTGGGTTTGCTCATGCCACGAATGGCGACAAAGGTCACCGCCGCGTCGTCGCGCCAAGCCAGCAGTTGTGCCGTGAGCAGGCGAATCATGCCTAAATTCAAGGCATTGAGGGCTTTGGGTCGGTTCAGACTGATAAAACCCGTCTCACCGCGTACTTCAAACAAAACTTCGGTTTGCATGCTCATTCCCATCAGTTCACCCGTTCAAAATCAATAAAACCGCGTTCTACATCGGCAAGCAGGAGTTTGGCGGTGAGTTTTTGGCCAATCCGCAGACCTGCTTCACCGGCGACCACGCGCCCATCCACAGGGGGTGAAAACACGCGCAGCCAAACGCCTTTGCTGGAGACACTGGTAATGATGCCTTCGAAGGATTGTCCAATGCGCGGCTGCAACACCAGCGCCGCTTCAGATTTGCGGACCTGGCGCTCGACTTTGTTGGCATCGCTGCCCTGCTCGTTGCAATGTTTGGCCAGCGCTTCCAACTGTTCATCGCTGTAGGGGGCGGCAGCGCCAACCAGGGCTGCTTTGACCAGACGCTGGGTGATGAGGTCTGCAAAACGCCGATTAGGAGCAGTGGAATGCGAATACTCACGCACCGCCAGACCGAAGTGCCCAACAATGGCGGCCCCCGGCTTTTGCACGGCATATTCACCCGCACCCATGAGTTTGATGATGACCAGTGACAAATCGGGGAAACGCAGTGGGTCAGCCAGCTTGCGTTTGCGTAAAAAAGCTTCCAGCGCTTTGGAGTCGGGCTCTTTGGGCAGAATATCCCCCAAATCTTGGGCGACCTCGACGATCTTCTCCCAACGCTCGGGGGAACGCACCACGCGGCACAAGGCGCTGTAGCCCTGCGCCGCCAGATAGCGGGCGGTGACGCCGTTGGTCACCAGCATCAGCTCTTCAATCAATTGGCGGGCGCGGTTGGCTTGTTGTGGTTTGACGTCCACCACTTCGTCGCCAGCAAAGATGGTTTTAGACTGGATGGTGACAAACTCAAGCGCGCCCATGGCACGGCGCGAGCTGCGCAGCTTTTGCGCCACCGCGTCCTGGGTGCGAAGCTGTACATCCATGCCTTTGATGGCTTGTGCCGCCGCTGGCAGCTCGCCTTTGCCTTCCAGCCACTGGGCAACCGAGTCGTAAGCCAATTTGGCGAAATTATGAACCCGGGCACGGTGGATGGTGGAACTCGTCAGATGGGCATCAGCAGAAAAAACCAACTCAGTGACCACCGCCAAACGGTCTTGCCGGGCGTTGAGCGAGGTTAAATCGGTCGATAAACGCTCGGGCAGCATGGGAAAGATGCGCGCAGCGGTGTAGACCGAGGTGGTGTTTTGTTGTGCGCAGATGTCGATCGGCGAATCTTTTTTGACCAGGGTATCCACATCGGCGATAGCGACCAGAATTTTGACGGCGCCGTTGGCCAAGACTTCGCACACGCTGAGCTGGTCCAGATCACGGGAGTCGTCGTTGTCGATCGAGCACCACAGCAGGTGGCGCAGATCGAGAATGTCGGGGTGCTTCTCGGTGCTGGGCTGGGTCAGTGTTGCCACTTGCTGCATCGCCTGCTGCGAAAATCCAGCCGCCAAACCCCGCGCCACCATCGCCTGTGCGGCAATGCGTGCCAAGTCGGCTCGGTTGTAATGTGGATGGGCGTTTGGCTGTGTCTTGGCGAGATAGGTGGGCGATGATGTCATGCCCAGAATTTAACAGTATTTTGAGATGCCAAACCTGCGCGGCTTTGAAAACCTCAGGCTCCCATCCGCCCTCTTTCGCGAAAGGCCAGCCACTCGTTGATAAACAACGCGCCAATCACCAAGCTGCCGCCCAACAACACCGATGATCCTGGCGCCTCATTTGCACCGAACCAGGCCAGCGCAATGCCAAAAATGATCTCCAGCAGCGCAAGCAAGGCAATTTCAGGTGCGGCTAAATAACGCGCGCACACCACCGACAAGGTGCAGGGAATGGCCAATTGCACCAAACCCAGTGCGGCCAGTAAGCCAATGTCATGCAGCGACGCATGAAACGGCAGCGCCAGCGGCAAGGTCACCAAGCTGGATATGAACGCGCCGACCAACACGGCTGGTACCAAGTCCACATTGTGCCCCGTGGCGTGCGAGTGCTGCACCACCGTCCAATTGGTGGCACCCGCCAGCGGCACACCCAAAGCAACCAGCATGCCGGTCATCTGCGCTGAATCGTTCAGATTGAGCTGCGCCGCATACATATAGGCGATGCCAAAACCGGCCAGAAGAATGGCAAACCAGGTTCGGGTGGCCAAGCGGTGGCCGATACAAAACCGCGCCATCAAGGCAGTGAACATCGGTCCTACGGACATAGTGATCAACACATTGGCCACCGAGGTCATAGTCAAAGCCATCATGAAGGCCGTGAACATCACGCTCCAGCACACCCCGGAAATCCACAAAGCTGAGCCGCCTTGCCTGAATTTTTGAATCAAAGCTTTGCCATGTATCAACGGCAAAATCACAAGCAGCGATACCAGCGTAAAAAAACTGCGCCAAAAAGTCACCTCAAAACTTTTGGCGTATTCTAGATGTCGCGTCACTACGCCTGCGATGGACCACATCAAGGTGCAGGCCACCATCAACAACACAGCTTGGCGATGGGTTAACTTCATAGCAACGACATATCCATGATTCAAATTAAAAAAGGCGGGATGCCCTACATGCACGCCGCCTTTTTGAGAGCTAGCTAGCTCAGCTTAAAAACGGCCAGCGCGTTTGCGTTCGCTTTCAGTCAAATGGCGTTTGCGCAGACGGATCGATTTTGGTGTGATTTCAACCAACTCGTCGTCCTCAATAAACTCCACGCCGTATTCCAGCGTGCAATCAATCGGCGGCGTGATCTTGATCGCATCTTCCTTGCCTGAAACGCGGAAGTTGGTCAGCTGCTTGGTGCGGGTGGCATTGACCACCAGATCGTTGTCGCGGCTGTGGATACCCACAATCATGCCCTCATAAACCGGATCATTCGCCTTGACGAACATACGGCCGCGGTCGTCGAGCTTGCCCAGTGCGTAGGTGAAAATCTCACCCGCGTCCATGGAGATCAACACACCATTTTTGCGGCCACCAATCTCGCCTTTGTGCGGTTCGTAGCTGTCAAAAATATTGGAAATCAGACCAGAACCACGTGTCAAGTTCAAGAACTCGTTGGTGAAACCGATCAAGCCACGTGCGGGAATGCGGTATTCCAGGCGGACGCGACCACGACCGTCCGGTTCCATGTTGACCAGATCGCCCTTGCGTTCGCCCAAAGCCTGCATCACGCCACCTTGGTGCTGTTCTTCGATGTCTGCAGTCACCAACTCGATGGGTTCGTGCTTTTCACCGTTCACTTCTTTCATCACAACGCGTGGCTTGGATACAGCCAACTCATAGCCTTCGCGACGCATGTTCTCCAGCAAAATGGTCAAGTGCAATTCGCCACGACCCATGACTTCAAAGATACCCTCTTCGCCGGTTTCTTTGACGCGCAAGGCGACGTTGTGTTGCAGTTCTTTTTGCAGCCGGTCCCAAATCTGACGGCTGGTGACGAATTTGCCTTCACGACCAGCCAAGGGGCTGGTGTTGACGCAGAAGTTCATGGTCAGGGTTGGCTCATCCACCTTGAGCATCGGCAATGGTGCCGGATTGACAGGGTCCGTGATCGTTACACCAATACCGATGTCCGTCAAACCATTGATCAACACGATTTCGCCAGGACCCGCTTCTGTGGCTTGCACACGTTCCAAGCCCTGGAAGGTCAACACCTGGTTGATACGGCCTTTGACGGGTCTGCCATCCGGGCCTTCCATCACGACCACGTCCATCATCGGCTTGATCGTGCCCTGACTGATACGGCCAACACCGATGCGGCCGACAAAAGTCGAGAAATCAAGTGCGGAAATTTGCAATTGCAAAGGTGCAGCGGGGTCGCCTTTTTGAGGTGGCACATGATTGAGAATGGTGTTGAACAGGGCTGACATGTCTGGACCCCATTGTTCACCCTGCGCACCCTCGTCCAAAGACGACCAGCCGTTGATACCTGAGGCATAAACCACGGGGAAATCCAACTGCTCATCGGTTGCACCGAGTTTGTCGAACAAATCGAAAGCGGCGTTGACAACGAAGTCAGGACGCGCACCAGGTTTGTCTACCTTGTTCACAACCAAAATAGGCTTCAAACCCAGCGCCAAGGCTTTTTTAGTCACAAAACGGGTTTGTGGCATGGGGCCTTCTTGGGCGTCTATCAACAACACCACGCCGTCAACCATGCTCAAAGCACGTTCAACTTCGCCACCAAAGTCCGCGTGGCCTGGGGTGTCGACGATGTTGATGTGGGTGCCTTCCCAAGTCACAGCACAGTTTTTGGCCAAAATCGTGATACCACGCTCTTTTTCAATCGCGTTGTTGTCCATGACGGTATCGACAACTTTTTCATGCTCTGCAAAAGTGCCGGACTGGCGCAGCAACTGGTCGACCATGGTGGTCTTGCCATGATCGACGTGAGCGATGATGGCAATGTTGCGAATTTGTTTTTGATCCATGTTCTTACTTCCTAACTTCCTGTTTACTTCGATACTGTTCTAAATGACTAAATCTGTCTCATCAAGGTTTAACTGCTAACTGTCTAACTAACTATTGTTCAGCGACTCAGCGACCCAGCGCTTGATCAATACCTAGCCCTGCAGCTTGACGCTGCAGGATTTGCTCAATCTCTTGCGGACTCAACAACCTGTCGGGTATCAACTCACCCGCCGTTGCATGGGCTGTACCCAACAGCGCGTTTGATTCCAAACCATAAACCGCAATACAGTCACTGTCCGCCCA
>JAYVJL010000183.1:0-2523 GCA_043769295.1 Polaromonas sp.
CTAACAAGGTGGTTAACTTTGCTGTTCAAATAGACAGTTTGCAGTTTTTCCCCTCGGGTGGCGACAAAGTGTGGCTGTTTTTTGCCGCCGCCATATCCAAGATGCTGGGGTCGATCCCCCGGCAGGACGTTTTTGCTCGGGTGATGTCCTCAAAAGATGCCAAAACAGCTGTGCGCGGGCCAGTGATCGGCGGCATTTTGTACTTTCTTTTTGCGCTGATCCCGATGTTCGTGGTGATGGCAGCGGTGCTCATCATGCCGGAGACTACGCAAGCATTGCTGAAGGACGACCCTCAAAAGGTATTGCCGACTTTGGTGATGGGAAAAATGTCTCTGTTTTTGCAAATTGCCTTTTTCGGTGCCTTGTTGTCAGCCATCATGTCAACGGCGTCTGCAACGCTGCTCGCACCCAGCACGACTTTTGTCGAGAATATTTTGCGCAACATCAAGCCAGTTATGAGTGATGCAGCAACTCTCAGGGCGATGCGGGTGTCCGTGCTTGCGTTTACGGCTTGGGTGCTCACCTACGCGATGACCATGCAAGGAACGCCCATTTATGAATGGGTATCTGGTGCGTATCAAATAACCTTTGTGGGTGCCTTTGTGCCTCTGGTTTTTGGTTTGTATTGGAAGCGTGGCAGAACACAGGGTGCGGTTTTGTCCATTTTTCTAGGTGTGGCAACTTGGATGCTCTTTATTTGGGCAACTTCATGGTCAGAACTGTTTCCAGCACAGTTGGCGGGTCTGCTGGCGGCGCTGATCGGTATGGTTTTAGGTTCGTTGTTGCTGCAAGTCATGGGCGATAAAAAAGGCCATGTGCACCATTATGCGAGCAGCGCACTTTAAGCAATTGGGGCATGTTTTCAGATGCCTATTCAATTTGGCTGTTGAATTAGCGTAAACACTTATAATTGAGGGTTGCACAGACAGTTTTTAGCAACCCCACATATTTACCTACTTAGCCTCTGAACTTATGCCTATCTACGCTTACAAATGCGAAACCTGCGGGCATGCCAAGGATGTTTTACAAAAAATGTCCGACCCGCTGTTGACGGATTGCCCTGCCTGCGGTAACCCCACCTTCAAGAAACAGTTGACCGCCGCTGGTTTTCAGCTCAAAGGTACGGGTTGGTATGTTACCGACTTCCGAGAAGGAGCGGGTAAAAACAGCGCATTGCCGACAGAGGCCAAGACCGATTCTGCTGAGTCTTTGACAGGATCATCTACGCCTACAACTTCCGAGGGTAATAGTGCTGAGTCTGCGACGAAGATCGCTAGCCCTGCTACGACCAAGCCGGAGACGGCGTCCAAGCCAGCGGCAACACCTTCCGCATCTGCGTCTAATTCCACGCCTTCCTCCAATGCTTAAATCCGTTAGCGAAAGCATTTTGACCTCTATGAACGTGATTATCTGATGGCGGCTTTACGTAAATGGCTGTTCGCCGGTTTGTTGGTCATCGTACCCGTGGCCATCACGATCTGGTTGCTGGAGTGGATGCTCAGTACACTTGATAAAACGCTACTGATCCTGCCTGCCGCCTGGCATCCCGACAAGTTGATCGGTTTTCATATTCCCGGTTTTGGGCTGCTATTGGCCTTGGCCACTTTATTGGTGGTGGGTGCCGCGGCGAGCAATTTCTTGGGTCGAAAATTGATGGACTGGAGTGACGCACTCTTGGGGCGTATTCCTGTCGTGCGATCCATCTACTCAAGTGTGAAACAAGTATCCGACACCCTGTTTTCCGACGGTGGAAGCGCCTTTCGTACTGCTGTATTGGTGCAGTGGCCGCGTCCTGATGTGTGGACGATCGCATTCGTCACAGGTACGCCTGGTGGTGATGTAAGCAATCACCTCAAAGGTGATTATTTGAGTGTGTATGTGCCAACAACACCCAATCCCACTGGCGGTTATTTTGTGATGCTGAAGAAAAGCGATTGCATTGAGTTGAACATGAGCGTGGATGATGCGCTCAAATACATCGTGTCCATGGGGGTCGTGTCTCCGAACGACCCTGCACTTATCACCAAAATCTCCAAAAAATAAACGAAGAGAAAATTATGGCAATGCGTACCCACTATTGCGGTCTTGTGACCGATGCCCTGCTGGGCGAAACTGTGACTTTGTGTGGCTGGGTGAACCGCCGGCGTGACCACGGTGGCGTGATTTTTGTCGACCTTCGCGACCGCGAAGGTTATGTGCAAGTGGTGTGTGACCCGGACCGCGCCCAGATGTTCAAGGTGGCCGAAGGCCTGCGCAACGAGTTCTGTGTGCAGATCAAGGGTTTGGTGCGTGCGCGCCCCGAAGGCACGGTCAACGACAACCTGAAAAGCGGCAAGATCGAGATCCTGTGCCACGAGCTGGTGGTGCTGAACCCGTCCGTCACCCCGCCGTTCCAGATCGACGACGAAAACCTCAGCGAGACCACGCGCCTCACGCACCGCGTGCTGGACCTGCGCCGCCCGTACATGCAAAACAACCTGATGCTGCGCTACCGCGTGGCCATGGAAGTGCGCAAGTTCCTGG
>JAYVJL010000184.1:0-41873 GCA_043769295.1 Polaromonas sp.
CTCCCTGGTTCCGTGGCCTTTAAGCTGCACGACACTTATGGGTTTCCGCTTGATCTGACCCAGGATGTGTGTCGCGAGCGCGGCGTCGTAGTAGATGAGTCCGGCTTTAAAGCCGCAATGGATCAGCAAAAGAGCCAGGCCCGCGCTGCCGGCAAGTTCAAGATGGACCGCGCGCTCGACTACGCGGGCGAGGGCCATGCGTTCACCGGCTACGAGCTACTGGAAGAACCCGCCAAGGTCGTGGCGTTGTATGCCGACGGCGTGGCCGTGCAGGCGCTCAATGCCGGGCAAAACGGTGTGGTGGTGTTGAACACCACACCGTTTTACGCCGAAAGCGGTGGGCAGATTGGTGATCAGGGGCGGCTGCGGGGCGGCGCCTCATCCCAAAGGGGAGAGGGAGCAAGTCAGGCTTTACTCCCTCTCCCGAGCACGGGAGAGGGCAGGGGTGAGGGCGCGGACTTCGCTGTGGACGACACCCTCAAAATCCGCGCCGATGTGTTCGGCCACCACGGCAAACTGGAAGCGGGCACGCTGAAGGTCGGTGACGAAGTTAACGCGCAAGTCAACACCGCCGTACGCGCCGCGACCGTGCGCAACCACAGCGCCACGCACCTGATGCACCTTGCGCTGCGCGACGTGCTGGGCACGCATGTGCAGCAAAAAGGCAGCCTGGTGAACGCCGAGCGCACGCGCTTTGACTTTGCGCACAACGCGCCGGTCACCGACGCGCAGATTCGCGAGATCGAAGCGCGTGTGAACGCCGAGATTCTCGCCAACGTCGCGACCGACGCGACCGAGATGGACATGGAAGCGGCGCAAAAATCAGGCGCGATGATGCTGTTCGGCGAAAAGTACGGCGACAAGGTGCGCGTGCTGAGCATTGGTTCAAGCAAGGAACTCTGCGGCGGCACGCACGTTGGCCGCACCGGTGATATTGGCCTGTTCAAGATCGTGGCTGAAAGCGGCGTGGCAGCGGGCGTGCGGCGCGTTGAAGCCGTCACTGGTGAAAATGCACTGGCCTATTTGCAGTCGCTCGAGTCTACGGTGCATGGCGCTGCGAGCTCGCTGAAGGCCAGCCCGTCCGAGCTGCAAAACCGCATCGGTCAGGTGCTTGAGCAGGTCAAGTCGCTGGAAAAAGAAATTGCCGCGCTCAAGGGCAAGCTGGCGTCGTCGCAGGGCGATGAGCTGATGCTGCAGGCCGTCGATGTGAAGGGCATCAAGGTGCTAGCCGCCCGGCTCGAAGGCGCAGACGCAAAAACCTTGCGCGACACCATGGACAAGCTGAAAGACAAACTCAAAACCGCTGTCATCGTGCTGGCAGCAGTCGATGGCGACAAGGTGCAGATTGCTGCTGGCGTGACCAATGACAGCACGGGCAAGGTCAAGGCCGGCGAGCTGGTGAACTTCGTCGCCCAGCAGGTCGGCGGCAAGGGTGGCGGCAAGGCCGACATGGCGATGGCCGGCGGCACTGAGCCTGCGAAGTTGAATGACGCGCTGAAGTCGGTTCAGGCCTGGGTGGCTGAACGCGTGTGACCGGGTTCGTGCGGGCTCTCGGTGGCTAAAAGTGGCTAAGTCCTGATGCTGAACTGCTATTAATACAGTAGCTGCTTGCGCACGTTTTACCTGGGCTACAGGCCTTTTTTACCCTTCAAAGCACTGGCGAAGCCGCCCTGAACCGGCAGCGTTACTGGCCTCAGGTCGTGGCCCAGAAAACCGCAAACCAGCTTTTCGGGTCGGTCCAGTAGCGCACATCCTTAAAGCCGGCCTGGCGCAGCAAAGTGGTCATCGAAGCCAGTGTGTATTTATACGAATACTCCGTCAAAATCCGCTCGCCTTTGGCAAACTGGCGATGGTGGCCGGGCCATTCGACGGCCAGCTTGCAGCTGGCTTCCAGGTGCATTTCAATGCGGGACTCCACGGTGTTGAACAGCGCGACATGCTGCCACTGGCGCAGATCAAAATCGCTTTTCAAAATGCTGTTGATGTTGAGCAGCAGGTTTTTGTTGAAGGCTGCCGTGACGCCCAACAGATCGTCGTAGGCCGCCTCCAGCACCGCCGTGTCCTTGACCAGATCAATACCCAGCAGCAGGCCGCGTGCCATGCCTTCCTGCGGGTCGGCGATGTGGCTGAGGAAAGTCAGCGCCTGGTCGGGCTGAAAATTGCCCAGGCTGGAGCCGGGGTAGAAAAATACGCGGTCATGGCTTTGCACCTGCGGCGGCAGCTGAACGCCCTTTGAGAAATCCATCCCAAGGCCGACGATGTCGAGCGCCGGAAAGCTGTCTTGAACCCGCCCGGCGGCATCGCGCAAAAACTCGACTGAAATATCAACCGGCACATACTGACGCGGCCGGATATGCGGCATCAGCGCGAGCGCCTTGGCGCAGTTGCCGGCGCCCAGATCAATCAAGCAGGGCTCCTTCACGCCGGCATCAAGCAGGGCTGCCGTGATCTGGTTGTTGGCGGCCTCGAAGATCAGGCCTTCGGTGCGCGTCGGGTAGTACTCGTCCAGCCCGGTGATGGCCTCAAAAAGCTTTGAGCCGAGGGCGTTGTAAAAGTATTTGGGCGACACGCAGGCTGGCGTCGCGTGCAAGCCGGCAATCAGCTCTGCGTTGCCGTCGAGCGGCCCGGCGCGCGCGTCCTGGCCGTCCTGGTTGTACAGGTCAATGAACTGCGGCGAGTGGGGCGGCTGGGGCCGCACGAGCCCGGAAATATCAAGGGGAAGTTTCACGTTGGAATGGATGGAGGTCGCGAGATTCGCGAGTTGAAGGGCTTGTGACGTGTGACAGTAGACAGAAAACTGAATTGAAAAGCAACTCGAAATTTCGGCGTGTAGGACTGAATCGCCAACCTGACGCACAGTTAACTGGCAGGTATGCAGGAACGGAACGCGGTTTCGGCGGGGCGGTTGTCAAGGCCTGTAGCCTACACCGCCATCCAGTGGCGACTGGCAAAACTCAGCGCATCCACCAGCGCTACCAGAATTAGCATGGCCAGCAAAATGCTGCCGGTCTCGCCCATCTGGAACAGGCCCATGTGAAAGGCCAGCATCTGCCCCAGGCCGCCCGCGCCAACCACACCAAGCACGGCGGCGGCGCGGATGTTGTTTTCCCAGCGGTACAGGGTGTAGCTGAGCAATTGCGGCAAGATTTGCGGCAGGGTGGCGTAGATGAAGACCCGGCCTTCGCCCACGCCACGTGTCCGCAGTGCGAAACCCGGGCCAGCCGGTGCGTTTTCAATCGCTTCAGCAAATAAGCGCCCCAGTACCCCCGCCGTGTGCAGCGCCAGCGCCAAAGTCCCGGCAAACGGCCCCAGACCGACGGTGATGAGCAGCATCGCCGCCCAGACCAGCTCGGGGATGCTGCGCAGCGCGTTGAGGACGAGCCGTGTCAAGCCGCGCCAGTGGGCGGGGTCGTCCGCATGCGACTTGCTGGCGGGCAGCGCCAAAACCAGACCCAGTACCACCGCCAAAAGCGTGCCCAGTGCCGACATGGCCAGCGTTTCCAGCGTGGCAAAGCCCAATTTTTTCAGGAAGGCGGGTTCGACGTTCGGGGGGAACAATTCACCCAAAAACCGCCCCATCTTGCTGAATGCCTGCCAGGACAGAAACTGCGCCCATTGCAAATCCAGCGACCAGAAACTGGCGATGACGAGCGCCAGCATGGCGAGCACAAACCAGCAGGCGTTGCAGCGCGCATCAAACAGCTTGGGAGGCAATTGCTGTGGAATGGAGGAATTGGTAGGCGCCATCATTTCAGAACTAGCCCAAACCCTTGCGCAACCAGGCGCTGACTTTGTCGGCCAGCCACACCAACAGCATGAACACCAGTAGCATGGTGCCCACCTCTGAGCCGTTGAACATCTTCATCGACGAGTCCATCTGCTGCCCCAGCCCGCCCGCACCGACAAAGCCCAGCACGGCGGACGAGCGGATCGCGCATTCCCAGCGGTAGACGGTGTAGCTCGTCAACTCCGCCGCCGTTTGCGGCAGCAGCGCGTAAAAAAAGGCCTGCAAGCGGCCAGAACCGTTGCGCAGCAGGGTCTGGCTGGCGTGGGCGTCGCCACTTTCCAGAATATCCGCATAGACCTTTCCCAACATGCCGCCGTAGGTCAGTGCAATTGCGAGCACACCCGATGTCGGCCCCAGCCCAACGATGCGGACAAAGACCAGCGCCCAGACCAGCTCGGGCACGCTGCGCAGCACGATCAACACGCCAC
Organism: Polaromonas sp.; assembly: GCA_043769295.1. Taxonomy (GTDB): domain Bacteria; phylum Pseudomonadota; class Gammaproteobacteria; order Burkholderiales; family Burkholderiaceae_C; genus Aalborgiella. The sequence continues at coordinate 4,216 of JAYVJL010000184.1, forward strand.
GAATGGCCTGCCGCAGCACACTGGGCAGCCAGGCCATGCGGCCGCTGAGTGCTGAAATCGACAACACCCGCACCGACAGCAGCGTCAGCGGAATCGCCAATACCATCGCCAGCGTCAAACCGGCAGTGGCAATGGCGACAGTGCGCCAGGTTTCGCGGACGACCATGGCTAAAAAATCGACATCCGTTTTGGGTGGGAAAAAATCAGCCAGAAAATGCAGGGTGGGCTTCAACGCGCCGGGCTCAAACAATTGGCCGGGTTTGAACTCGCTCAGCACCAGCAGCGGCCACAAAACCACGGCTGCGGCCAGCCAGCTAAACACGCGCCCCAGCCGCGCAGGGTCGCGTAGTTCAGGAGGTGTTACCCGGGCTATCGGCACAGCATCACCACCGGCGCTGCTTCGGCTGCCGGCAAACCATCAGCCTCGGGGGCGGGGCCGTCCAGTTCATGCAGGTGATTGGCATACAACTGCTGCAAGAGCACAGGTGTGACCTGTGCGGCAGGCAGGTCAAACGCCACCACACCATCCCGCAGGCCGATGATGCGGGGAAAGTTGGCCAATGCCATCTCCACATGGTGCAAGGTGGTTACCAGCGTGGCGCCGCGTTCGCGCGCAGTCGCTGTCAACGCGTCTATCGCCTGCTGCGAGCGGCTTGGGTCCAGCGCCGACAACGGCTCGTCGACCAATAAAAGCGTCGCCTGCGAAGCCAGCAAACGCGCCAAACCGACCCGCTGGCGCTCACCGCCCGAAAGCCGGTCAACCCGGTCAAACAGCTTGTCGCTCAGGTCAAACCGCACCAGGGCCGCGTGGGCGGGTGCCAAATCACGCGGATAAAACAAACGAGACAAGCTGTGCCACAGCGATTCATGCGGCAAGCGGCCCGCCAAAACCGCATTGACGACGCGCTGGCGGGCTGGCAGTGGCGGCACTTGGGGTGCTAAAAACAAGCGACCACGCAGGCGTTGCAAGGCCGAGCGCGGCATTAGCCACGGGTCTTGACCGTCAATTTGCAGCTTGCCAGGTGCCGTTGGCTCCGCCTCTGACGCGGGCTGCAAAGCGCAGGCCATTACATGCAGCAGCGTCGTCTTACCCGCGCCCGACGGCCCGATGATGGCGACCTGCTCGCCAGCCGCGACCGACAGGCTCACGCCACGAATGGCGTTGGGCGTACCCGCCTTGGCGGCCGGGTGGCGGCCTGAAACCTGCTGTAACTCGATTTTCATGGTCAAATATGCCACTAGCCGGCGTATTTATTGCCTGGATTGCTATATTATTTATGGTAATCTTGTTTGGATTACTTTACTTCAACAAACCCGCAGCACGTGCGGCCTGTTCAATGCCTTTGTAGTTGTCGGCCTTGGTGGCGACAAAACGGGTGGCGCGCTGCAGATCCAGGATTTCTTTGCCTTCAGGCGTGTTGCTGTTCAAAGCCAAAAACGCCTTGGTGAGCTTTTCACGGGTGGCTGCGGGCATGTCGGCGTGGACGGTCCAGTTGTAGTCAAAGTACGGCGGGGTGGTGAAAAAGACGTTCACTTTGCTGGTGTCGACCTTTTTGTCGGCGACAAACTTTTCCCACACCGAGATGTTCAAGGCGCCGGCTTCGACCTTACCGGCGGCAACAGCGGCAATGGTGGCGTCATGTGCGCCTGAAAACGCCACACGCTTAAAGTCTTTGTCCGGATCGATGCCCGCCTGCATCAAAAAGCTGCGTGGCATCAAATGGCCAGAGGTGCTGGAGGCGGAGCCAAAGCTCACGTTTTTGCCCTTCAAATCAGCCAACGTCTTGATGGCCGGGTCGCTGGTGATGAAAACGGAGCGGAACTTTTCGTCCTCCTCGCGCTGCACCAGCGGGATGGCTTTGCCGCCCGAGCGGATATTGGCCTGCACAAAGGTGAAACCACCGTACCAGGCCATGTCGACCTGCTTGTTGGCCAACGCTTCAACGGATGCGGCATAGTCAGTCACAGGGGTGAATTCAACCTTCATGCCCAGCGTTTTTTCCAGATATTTCAGCAAAGGCGCGGCTTTGCGGGCCAGCTCGGTGGGGGATTCGTCGGGAATGGCGGTGACTTTGAAGACAGCCTGCGCGAAGGTCATCGCACTGAACAGCGCCACAAAACCGACCACAACAAAGCGCAGAGCGCGGGAGATTGAAATATGCGACATAAAACACCTCAAAAATAAAACAGTACCTTATTAAACTCGAAACCCAAGGCGGATGCAGATCGTGGCTGACTTAAACCCCAGCATCGCTGCAGTCTCGGCTAATATCCATACTTATGACCGCTACGCCAACCCCTCACACGTCTGTCGCCCCTTCCGCCCCTTGCTGCACCAGCCCCGCCTTTGTGCAGCTGCATTTCGACGATCAAGCCGCCGTGCGAGCCGAGCTGGCAGGCGGTTTGCTGGCTGACCATGCCGTCACCTCGCCCAAATACCTGTACGACGCGCTCGGTTCACGCCTGTTTGAGGCCATCACCGAGCTGCCCGAGTACTACCCCACCCGCACCGAAACAGCGATTTTTGCGCAGTTCTTGCCCGCTATGGCCTCCGCTGTGGGCACGGGACACACCCTGATCGACCTGGGCGCGGGCAGTTGCGCCAAGGCGGCCAAACTGTTCACCGCCTTGCAGCCCACGCAGTATGTGGCGGTGGATATTTCGGTCGATTTTTTGAAGCAAGCCCTCACCAGCCTGCAACGCCAGCACCCCACGCTGCCCATGCTGGGTGTGGGCATGGATTTTTCAGCAAGTCTGGACTTGCCCGCTGACGTCAGCACAGGCCGCCGCGTCTTTTTCTACCCCGGTAGCAGCATCGGCAACTTCACACCAACCGACGCTTTGCCTTTTTTAAGGCAAATTCGCACGGCCTGCCACGGGCAAGGTGGCTTGTTGATCGGGGTCGATCTGGTCAAATCCAGCACCGTGCTGCAAGCCGCCTACGACGATGCCCTGGGCGTGACCGCCGCCTTCAACCGCAACATGCTGTTGCACTTGAACCGCCTGTTGGGGAGCGATTTCAACATCGCCCAGTGGCAGCACCGGGCGCTGTTCAACACCACCTTCTCACGGATTGAAATGCACTTGGATGCCATACAAGACCTGACCGTGCGCTGGCCGGGGGGCGAGCGGGCGTTTGTCAAAGGTGAAGGCATCCATACCGAAAATTCGTACAAATACACGGTCGATGGCTTTGCCGGATTGCTCGCGGAGGCTGGTTTTCAGGGCCTTCAGCACTGGCAGGATGAGGCCGCCCAGTTTTGCGTGTTTTGGGCTGAAGCGTAAATCCTCTTCAAAATCACAGTGCGCAAGTCCGAAACCCCGCAAAAATATCCGTCCGTTCCGCCATGAAGTAATTGCGGTACTTCGCGTTGCGCATCATCGGCTGCGTCGCCAGGCATGCGCCGCGCAGCACGGGGCGGCTGTGAAACCAGGGTTCTGAGTAGTCCCGATACGGATGGGGCGTGAAGCCGGGGTAGGGCGCGAACGTGCTGCTGGTCCATTCCCACACCTCGCCCCAGGCAAAAGCTTTGGCTGGTTCGGTGCTAGTCAGCGCCGCACACTCCCATTCCGCCTCGGTCGGCAGTCTGCGCCCCGCCCAAGCACAGTAGGCCTGCGCGTCATGCCAGCTCAGGTGCACGGCGGCGGCTTGCATGTCCAGCGCTTGCCAGTGGCCAAAATGCTGCTGTTCATAGCCCTTGTCGGCTTTGCGCACGTAACGGGGCAGGGCGCGGCCGGTCGCCTGCACAAACTGCAGGTAAGACCGCCAGCGCACGGCTTGGCTGTCGATGTCAAACGCGGTGATTGGCACGGCATGCGCGCCCAGCTCGTTGTCAAAAGCAAAGCCGTATTCAGGGCTATTTAAAGCGCTATTTTTCTGGCCGCCCAGCGTCCAGACCGTGTTTTTGATGCTTATTTGACTGCTAACCGGCGTGAAATATAGCTGAGATGCTATTGATTTTGTCGTATTTGGAGGTGTTGAAAGCAGCATCACATCCATAGCCACCCCCAGCACCTGCGCCATGTAGATGGCGGCCTCCAGGTGCATGGCTTCGTGGAACAGGACGAGGCGGTAGAAGTACAGGGCATCGTCAGATTGACCAGCCGTTTCCAGCAGGTTCAGGGTGTTCTGCAAAGTCGCGGCCAGATAGTCTTTGGTTACCTCGACAGAGGGTAACGGCAGATTCCAACGGGTGTCATGCGCCACGGCGCTGGAGTCGTACAAGCTGTCCGATGTGTTCATCACCGACGGCAAGCGCGCAAAAGCCGGGTCACAGCGCTCGCCGGCATCGCGCAGCGGGTTGCGGCTGGTCCACAGCTCCTGAAACCAGCCAATGTGACCCAGTTCCCACAGCGGCGGGTTCAACTCGCTGGTCTGAGGCACCTGCAGCATCCCTGCTTTGACGTAGGCGTCAAAGAGCCCCAGCGTGCTGTTGCGTACCTCACGCAAGGCGCTGGCCAATCGAGATGCATCGGCAGTGCGCCAAGGGTCTACGGTATCTACGTGCATAATTTGCGCAGCTTTGTATCCTATGTCCAACCAAATAACCAAACAACCATCCATCTGCATCGTCAGCCCCGCGCTGGCCGCTGCCAACAATGGCAACTGGCAAACCGCCAAGCGCTGGCAAGCGATGCTGTCTGGGCATTATCGTGTGGAAATCATGCAAAGCTGGAACGACGAGCCCTTTGACGCGATGCTCGCCCTGCATGCCCGCCGCTCGGCAGCCACCATCGCCCGCTGGGCTGCGGCACATCCCGACCAACCCCTCGTACTGGCGCTGACAGGCACCGATTTGTACCGTGACATTGCGGTGGACGCGCAGGCGCAGCAGTCGCTCCAACTGGCGCAGCGCCTGATTGTGCTGCAGGAGCTGGGGCCGCGCAGCTTGCCGCCCGAGTTACGCAGCAAGTGCAGCGTGGTTTTTCAATCGACGCCACGCCGCCCACTGGTGCAAAAATCCTCCCAAGAAATGCGGGCCGTGATGGTTGGCCACCTGCGGACCGAAAAATCTCCGCAAACTTATTTTGCCGCCGCACGTGCCCTGGCGCACCGCCCCGACATTGTTCTGGAGCACATTGGCGCGCCGTTGGACGCGGCGTTGGGTGAAGAAGCACGCCAGTTAGCCGCAGATGTGCCCAATTACCGTTATTTGGGCGAGTTGAGCCATGAGCAAACCCTGGAGCATATTGCCAACGCCCACGTCCTGGTCCACCCCAGCCAGATGGAAGGTGGTGCCCACGTGGTGATGGAGGCGGTGATGTGCGGCACCCCCGTGCTGGCCTCGCGCATTGACGGCAATGTGGGCATGTTGGGGTTTGACTATGCGGGTTATTTTGATTGCGGCAACGCGGAGCAGCTGACCCAAGCCTTGATAGCTTGCCGGGACAGCCAAAACCCCGCGCCCAACCAGGGTCTGAGCAAACTTGCCCAGTTGGCACGACAATGCAACCTTAGATCCCCTCTTTTCGAGCCAGAAACTGAAAAAGCCGGGTTGCTCAAATTATTTGACACTTTATTCAATCATTCTTAACAAGCCATTCACCATGACCAACAGCCAAACCTCCGCCACCACCGCTCTGCAAATGAACGAGCCCAAACTCACCTCCCTGTCCCACGGCGGCGGTTGCGGTTGCAAAATCGCGCCGGGCGTGCTGAGCGAAATCCTGAAGGGCATTACTGCGATGCCCATGCCCAAAGAGCTGATGGTCGGGATTGAAACGGCCGACGACGCCGCCGTCTACAAACTCAACGACACCCAGGCGCTGATCGCCACCACCGATTTTTTCATGCCCATCGTCGACAACCCGTATGACTTTGGGCGCATCGCCGCCACCAACGCCATTTCTGACGTCTACGCCATGGGCGGCAAGCCGATTTTGGCGTTGGCCTTGGTTGGCATGCCTATCAACGTGCTGTCCACCGAGACGATTGCCAAGGTGCTGGAAGGCGGCGCGTCCGTCTGCCGCGACGCAGGCATCCCGATTGCGGGCGGCCACACCATCGACTCGGTTGAAGCCATCTACGGTCTGGTCGCGCTCGGTTTGGTGCATCCCGACCATGTCAAACGCAACGCTGACGCCAAGCCCGGTGATGTGCTGATTTTGGGCAAACCCATCGGCGTCGGCATCATGTCCGCCGCCTTGAAAAAGGGTGAGTTGGACGAGGCCGGCTACGCCAAAATGATCGAAATTACGACGAAATTGAACACCCCCGGCCCCGATTTGTCCGTCCTGCCCGGCGTACACGCCTTGACCGACATCACCGGTTTCGGCCTGGCCGGTCACACGCTGGAGCTGGCACGTGGCTCCAAAACCAACCTGGAAATCGACTACGCCAGCGTCCCATTGCTCCCCGGCGTGCGTGCTATGGCTGCCAAAGGCACCGTCACCGGCGCATCAGGCCGCAACTGGCTGGGTTACGGTAAAGACGTGACCCTCCCTGCTGGTTTTGCTGATGAAGACCTCGCCCTCATCACCGACCCGCAAACCAGTGGCGGCTTGTTAGTCTCCTGCGACCCCGCCATCGTGCCGCAGGTGTTGGAGATTTTCAAGCAGCACGGTTTCGACGACGCTGCTGCGATTGGGCGGGTGGTGGCTGGAAACGGTCAATTGGTGGTGTATTGAGAGGTGGCGTAATCGGAAATAGTTTTCCCGATCTTGTGATTTATCTAAGCTAAAGGTAGTGTTGCCTACAGACTCAAGCGACTGGTTGTGGTGCGCCCAATTGTTCGAACAGTTCGATCAACTCATGAAGGCGAGTGCTCGGATTTATCCCATCATCGTTAATAGCTTCGGCCAGCACTTGTGTTGCTCGCAGCCTAGCATCGGGTAGTTTGATCAGCAAATCGTCAAAGATTTTTTCGGATGCACCTTTGTCATAGTTTTCCATACCCTCCTCTTTGCACAGGTCTTTCACGAGGAGATCACCTGCAGAGTTTTTACCCACGCCCATATATGATTTGCGTGTTTTTCGAAAATGCAGCAATAGCCAAAATTCGTAACAAGGATAGGAGGCTATTACCGTGATCTTCAGTGCATTTGCTGTAGCCAGTGCCAACGCATCGTCAAACTTCTCATGACGATCCCGATCTATTGCGCAATAGACATGGTCGAAAAGCCCCTGCCGCTTTATAGCCTCATTGACAATGCTTAGCGGATCATTTTTTCCGCAATGCTCAATATCAACCTCGGCATGGGCTCGAAAGTGGCGGGCAGCATCTTCGAGGTACTGCCGACTTGATTTCGTGTCCTCGCAAAGTACCAACACACGTGCCTGTTGTTTGAAGCTTGGTTTCTTGCGGTCAAATGAGGAGGGTGGGCGTGCCATCCTCACTAACTCCGCTTCACCAGTGGCAACCCTCGATAGCGTCCCTCATAGTAACGCTTCTCTATGTCTTCGCTGTCACGTCCCTCAAAGTCATGAATCGATCTGAGTTGGGTCGCGCCATTGAGATCTCTTTCTGTGATCCAAAATTGGTCGCGGCGCAGTAACTTAGCATCCATCAAATGAGTGTCATGTGTGGTAAATATAAGTTGAGAAGGTAGAGCGGAATTGATGTGTTTCTCAACCAAGGCTGCAACAATTTTTGGGTGTAGGCTGCTGTCAAGCTCGTCCACGACTAACAGACGGTCGGAACTATGTGACGGGTCTTTGGTGATCCATGGCAGCCAGAAGCCAAATAGATTTTTTGTTCCTTCTGACTCATCTTCGTAACTCAGGTCAGCTTCGCCTAATGCTGTTTTGTGGGTGAGAATGGTTTTATTCCTCTTGGACGGTGCGGGCGCTGATTTGTCTCGTTCAATGACGGAGTTAATAAGTCCCAGATTTACTCGTGTTTCCGGCTTCTCAATAGTCTCTGTTCGTATTTTCGAGATGGGAACATCTACTTCACGAAGAAATGACGCAATATCCTTTGCGTGAAGCTCGGCCTTTCCGGCTAACCGCTGTGCGGCTGCGGCCATTTCATCCATACCATTTAAAACTGAAAAGCTCGATTCTTTTAACCATTCAAAAGGGGCTTTTAATGGAATCAGCTCCTCGCTGCTATTCGCAACTGCCTGTGCAATAAAGAGCAACCTTGGTGGCGTTAATTTTTTCCAAGCATCAAGGATGTCATCGCTTACTCCCATTTTTAATTGGGGGCCAAAGCTATAGATTTCACCTTGCGCTGTATGTTGCCGCTCGTAGAGAAGTGACTCACGACCTTTGGGAAATGCAAGTAATTTTTCGTTAACGATACGCTCGTTTGTTGCTGCTAGGTCGAACTGGTACCGAACTCCGGCATGAATGAAATGAAGTTCAAACACGCTAGGTTCATCTGCTAGTGCAGGGTCAAAAAGGAACGGAGATATTGGTAGCGGTATATCGCGTGTACTTGGTTCTCGCAAGGTAATTTTTTGCACAACGCCCAACGCTTTGAGCAAGTTACTTTTGCCAGAGGCATTGGGTCCATAAATAACAGCAACCTTAAGTAAGTCAGGAAACTTTTCGCCGGTGAGTTCTGGTTTAAACACGTTTTCGCGTTTTCGTAGCCGCGGCGCTGCCACCATTGACAGTGTTTGTCGTTCCCGAAATGAACGGAAGTTACTGACAGAGAATTCGATCAACATGTAGAAGTCTCGCAATATATATAAGAAAATTACTTCTATTTTGACAGATATATAGATTAAGTGCAGTTTTTTTACACTTTGCTAGTCTTTATTACCTCAGCTGTATCTTGTGCCTGAATAGGTAATTGCGATAAATGACTTCTGTAGCTATTGGCATATCTGCTAGAAGCCGCCGCGATTGGCCGCGTGGTGGCTGGAAATGGTAAATTGGTCGTTAAATGATAAGAAAATAGGCTGAATATGCCTATAGACGGCGTATTTATTTCCTAAGCAGCTATTTTATTTGTAGCATGTTCGGTTGATTCACCCCAAAACCGCCTTCAAAAACGCTGAAATATCCGCAATCTCCCGTGGATGCACGCTGTGCGGCATCGGGTAGGTGTGCCATTGCACCGGGTAGCCCAGCCCGACCAAGGCATCGCGTGACGCCACCGCCCGGCTGAGCATCACCACCGGGTCTTGCGTGCCGTGCGCCATGAAGATGGGGGTGTGGGCATTGGCGGGGCTGAGTTCGGTGGCCACGGTGTCGGCCAGTGGCAAGTAGCCCGACAGCGCCATGATGCCGGCCAGCTTGGCCGGGTGACGCAAGCCCACGTGCAAGGCCATCGCGCAGCCCTGCGAGAAGCCGGCGATGACGATGTTTGCGGGGGCGATGCCACGTGCGACCTCATTGGCAATCAAGGCTTCCACGGCGTGCTGGGAGGCGTAGATGCCTGCGGCATCCTCGCGCCGCACCGCGCCTGCGCCCAGTTCGGTGCCAAAAATGTCGTACCAGGCGGGCATGACGTAGCCGTTGTTCAGCGTCACCGGCATGACGGGTGCATGCGGGAAGACGAAGCGGATGGCGGGGCAGCCGGTCAAGTCCAGCTCGGGCACGATGGCGGCAAAGTCGTCGCCACTCGCGCCCAGGCCGTGCAGCCAGATGACGGCGGCGGTGGGGTGGGGGGCGGATTCGATTTCGATGCGTTCGAGTAATTGGGTCATGATGAATATCCTAAATTAAGTTTGTAACGGTGTCATTCCCGCGCAGGCGGGAATCCAAAAGTGAGAAATTATTGAAACAAATCGTTGAAACAGGATTATGGATTCCCGCCTGCGCGGGAATGACGAGATGTTTAGGACAGCAAAGCCTGCGCGAATTCTTTGGCGTTGAAGGTTTCCAGGTCTTCGACCTTTTCACCCACGCCGACGAAATAGACCGGCACGGTGCCCACCGAGCGGCCTGCGCCCCACAGCGCAATCGCCGCCAGCACGCCACCTTTGGCGGTGCCGTCCAGTTTGGTGACGATCAAGCCGGTAAGCCCCAAAGCTTCGTCAAACGCCTTCACTTGCATCAATGCGTTTTGACCGGTATTGCCATCGATGACAAGCAAAATTTCATGCGGCGCTATAATATTTATAGCTGAATAAGCAGCGGATACGCCGGTTGAATCTGCTTTTGCAATGGTTCTTTTGATTTTTTGCAGCTCTGCCATCAAATGCAGCTGCGTGGGCAGGCGGCCGGCGGTGTCGATCAGCACCACGTCTTTGCCGCGTGCTTTGCCGGCGCTCACGGCGTCAAAGCTGACGGCCGCCGGGTCGCCACCGTCCTGGCTGATGATGTCTACCGTGTTGCGGTCGGCCCAGACGTTCAATTGCTCGCGGGCGGCAGCGCGGAAGGTGTCTGCCGCGGCCAATAAAACCGTTGCCCCATGAGTGGCCAAATGGCGGGTCAATTTGCCAATCGACGTGGTTTTACCCGCCCCGTTGACCCCCGCGACCATGATGACGGTGGGTTTGTAGACCCCAATCGTGAGCGTTTTTTCCAGCGGTTTGAGCAAGTCGGCCAGCGCCTCAATCAACAAGCCCTTCACGGCCTGTGGTTCGGTGGTTTTGCTGTCTTTGACGCGGCGTTTCAGGTCGTCCAGCAAAAATTGCGTCGCTGCCGTTCCCGTATCTGCCATCAACAACGCGGCTTCCAGGTCATCGTAGAGAGCGTCGTCGATCTGCGTGCCGGTGAAAACAGCGGCGATGCTGCTGCCGGTTTTGCGCAGACCGGCTTTGAGCTTGTCCAGCCAGGCTTTGCGGGGCAGTTCAGGCGTTGTAACGGTTGCAATCGCAGCTGTGGGTGTCGATGCCGGGGTTGCTACCTGGGTCGAAACTGGCACATCCACCGGTGGTGTGGCCGCCAGTTTGACATCAACCAAGGTCCCAATTTCAACGGGCGCGGGTGGTTTTTTCTTGAAGAAATTGAACATGAATGTGAACTACAGGAAGCAAATAAAGGTCTATCGAGGTCTACTTAGAATCACACTATTCTATGAAACGTACAAGGCACCTGTTGATTTCTTCTATTTCCTCCTCCATGCACGCCTCTTTTGCACGCTTCTGCAGCCCTTTTCTGCTGCTGTTTGGGCTTTGCAGTGCTTCGGCCACCGCTTTTGCAGCGGTGACGGAGTTCACGCTGGCCAACGGCCTGACCGTGATGGTGCAGCCCGACAAGCGCGCCCCGACGGCGGTGCACATGCTGTGGGTGAGGGTGGGAGCGATGGACGAGGTCGACGGCACTTCGGGCGTGGCGCACGTGCTGGAGCACATGATGTTCAAGGGCACGCCGACGGTCAAAACGGGGGAGTTTTCACGCCAGGTGGCCGCGCTGGGGGGGCGTGAAAACGCGTTCACCTCCAAAGATTACACCGGCTACTACCAGCAAATCCCGTCCAATCGTTTGGAAGATGTGATGAAACTGGAGGCCGACCGTTTTGGCCGCAGCCAGTGGGCGGACAGCGAGTTTGCCAAGGAAATTGAGGTGGTGAAAGAAGAACGCCGCCTGCGCACCGAAGATTCGCCGCGTGCGCTGATGAACGAGGCCTTGAACGCGACGATCTTCACCGCCAGCCCCTACCGCCGCCCCGTGGTGGGCTGGATGAGCGATCTGGACGCGATGACCCCCACTGATGCGCGCGCCTTTTTCCAGCGCTGGTACGTGCCAGCCAATGCCGTCGTGGTCGTGGCGGGGGATGTGGACGTAGTGCAGGTCAAACGCTGGGCGGAAACCTACTACGGCAGTATCCCCGCCCGCGCCGTGCCTGAGCGTAAACCGAGGCTGGAGCCGCAGCAGGCGGGCGTGAAACGCTTTGAATTCAAAGCGCCGGCGGACCAGGCGTATCTGGCAATGGCATTCAAAGTGCCCGGTTTGAAGTCGGAAACCCTGACGAATCCGACGGCTGCACCCGACGACGCTTTGGCGCTGACCGTGCTGGCTGCCGTGCTGGACGGTTATTCCGGTGCGCGACTCGACAGGGTGTTGACGCAAGGCGAGGGCGCGGTGGCCAACAGCGCCGGCGCGTACAACGGTTTGATGGGGCGCGGGCCGCAGGTCTTCGTGCTGGATGGCGTGCCCGCACAAGGCAAAACCGTGGCGCAAGTAGAAGCCGCGCTGCGCGAGCAGGTGGCGCTGATCGCCAAAAGCGGGGTCAGCGAAGCAGAATTGAACCGCGTCAAAACCCAGTGGGTGGCCAGCGAGGTCTACAAGCTGGACTCGGTGATGAGCCAGGCCCGGGAGCTGGGCTCGTACTGGGTGCAAGGCCTGCCTGCCAACGCGTCTGAGCGTTTGATTGCGCAGTTGCGGCAGGTCACCAGTGTCCAGGTGCAAGCCGTGGCAGCGCAGTATTTTGGTGACGACCAGCTCACCGTGGGCGTGCTGGTGCCGCAACCCGTGGACAAAACCCGACCAGCACGCGTTCCAGCACGCGCTGCACCGGCAGGAGCACGGCATTGAACTTTTTGGGACAAACTTTGAAATCCAAATTCATTATTAAATCAATAGCAGCTCAGGCAATAAATACGCCGGCCAGAGTCATAATTGGCACGTTTTTTTGTCTGAACTCCGCTTTTGCAGCACTTCCTATCGAAAATTGGACGCAACCCAGTGGTACACAGGTGTTTTTGGTGCAAAGCCCGGCCATTCCGATGGTGGATGTGCAGCTGGACTTTGACGCCGGCTCACGCCGCGACCCCGCCGACAAAGCGGGTTTGGCCAGTGTGACCGCCATGATGTTGTCCAAAGGCGTGCAAGCGAACGCCACCAGCCCGGCGCTGGATGACAACCAGCTGAGCGAAGCCTGGGCGGACCTGGGTGCCTCGTTTTCCGCCAGTGCGGGTGCGGACCGCATGAGTTTTTCACTGCGCAGTTTGACCTACCCCGACCTGTTGGGCCAAGCCACCGAGCTGGCGGCCCGCCAGCTGGGCCAAGCCGCCCTGCCAGCCAACATCTGGCTGCGTGAACGTGAACGCAGCAACGCCGCCATCAAAGAGGCGAACACCCGACCCGCGACGTTGGCCGGTCGCGCCTTTTCGCAGGCGGTCTATGGCGCGCACCCTTACGGTTTTGAGGCCACCGAGGCCACGCTGGCGAACATCAGCGTGGCAGATATGCAAGCGGCCTATGCTGTGCAAGTGCAGTCGTGTCGTGCCAAAGTCAGCATCGTCGGGGCGGTCGGCAAGGCGCAGGCGGATGCCCTGGTCACCGCGCTGTTGCAGCATTTGCCGCAAAGTGCGTGCTCACTGTTGCCGCCAGTGGGCGAGGTTGCGGCCTTGCCCGAAGCGGTGGACAAACGCATCGCTTTTGACGCTGCCCAAGCCCACGTGCTGGTGGGCCAGCCCGGTTACAAGCGCGATGACCCGGACTTTTTCCCGCTCCTGATCGGCAACCACATTGTGGGTGGTGGCGGTTTTACCGCGCGACTGACCCACGAGGTGCGTGAAAAGCGTGGTTTGACCTACAGTGTGTACAGTGGTTTCTCGCCGGGTAGCCATGCCGGTGCCTTCACCATGGGCTTGCAAACCCGCCCTGACCAGGCCGCGCAGGCGGTGCAGGTCGCCAATGATGTACTGGCTGCATTTGTGGCGGATGGCCCGACCGAGCTTGAATTACAGGCCGCCAAAGACAACCTCATCGGCGGTTTTGCCCTGCGCATCGACAGCAACCGCAAGCTGCTGGACAACGTCGCCAACATCGCCTGGAACAAGCTGCCCTTGACCTATCTGGACACCTGGACGCTGCAGATGGCCAGCGTGACGACGGCGCAGATCAAGGCGGCATTTCAACGCAAGCTGCAGCCCGGGAAGATGGTGACCGTGGTCTTGGGTGGTGTTGATAGTGCAGGTGGAGCAGGTGGGGTGCAATAATCGAGACCATGTCAAAATTAAAGCCCATCGTCCCGAAGAAGAAAGCCCCCGTCAAGCGTCCCACTGCGCCACCGGGCGAGATCCGCATCATCGGCGGGCTGTGGAAGCGCACCAAACTTTTGGTCGCGAATCTGCCGGGCTTGCGCCCCACGCCCGACCGCGTGCGGGAGACGGTGTTCAACTGGCTCGGTCAGGATCTGAGCGGCTGGCGCTGTGTGGACGCCTTTGCCGGCACGGGCGCACTGGGTTTCGAGGCCGCTTCACGCGGTGCAGCGCAGGTGCTGATGTGCGATCAACAGCCCGCCGTGGTGGCGCAGTTGCAAGCCGTGGCGCTCAAGCTGAAGGCGGGCATGGTGCGCGTGGAACGTGCTGATGGCGTGAGCGCATTGAAACGGCTGGTCCCCAAAAGCATGGATCTGGTATTTTTAGACCCACCGTTTGATGCCGTGGGCGTGGCCGATGCGGCGCTTTCTGCCGCCAGTGGGGTGGTGACGGATGCTGGTTTTGTGTATTTGGAAGCCCCCAAAGCCTTGACGGCTGAAGACGCCGACGTGTTCGGGCTGCAGATCCATCGTGCTGGCAAGGCGGGCATGGTGCATTACCATTTGTTGCAAAAATTGCAGGCAAATACGCATACGATAAACACCCCTTTAAAACTCTGCTGAAGCAGTTTTGGGATAATCAAGTCATGTCTACCCCATCGCAACTTGTTCGCATCGCCGTTTACTCGGGCACATTTGACCCCATCACGTTGGGGCATGAAGACGTGGTGCGCCGTGCGGCGGGTTTGTGTGACACGCTCATCATTGCCGTGGCGGCGGCACACCACAAAAAGACGCTGTTTAGTCTGGATGCCCGCATCGAACTTGCCAAAGCTGCAATGCAATCCATAGCAAACGTGGTAGTGCTGCCGTTTGAGGGCTTGATTGTCGACTTTTGCACCGCGCAGAACGCCAGTGTGATCGTCCGGGGCGTGCGCAATGTGACGGATTTTGACTACGAAGCGCAAATGGCGGCCATGAACCGCAAGTTGCGTCCTGATGTGGAGACGGTTTTCCTGCTTCCGACCCTGGACCTGCAGCCCATCAGCAGCACCCTGGTGCGTGAAATCAGCAAGCTGGGTGGCGATGTGAGCCAGATGGTCAGCGCGCCCGTTGCCGCCGCTTTGCAGGCCGTGCATCCAAAGACAGGGCGTTGAGATGGCGCTGTTGATCACCGACGAATGCATCAACTGCGACGTGTGCGAGCCTGAGTGCCCGAACGATGCGATCTACATGGGCCCCGAGATCTACGAAATCAACCCACACAAATGTACCGAGTGCGTGGGCCATTTTGACGAGCCGCAGTGTGTGCAGGTCTGTCCGGTGTCCTGCATTCCCATCAATCCTCAATATGTCGAAAGCAATGAGCGCTTGTGGGACAAATACCGCCAGCTGCAGACTGAAAAATCCATCCATGCCAGGACAGACCCCACCGCGCTATAACTTGCTTGGCTCTTCCGATTTATTCACCTCCAGGTGGCATGGGTGGGGCAGTTGGTTTGGGTAAATTCGGCCGTGGGGGCTTGGAGGTGTGAACCACCATGGTGGCTTTGTCCATGTCGCCGCTGACCATGTCGGGCACGGCTTTGAGGCTGCGGGCGATGCCCTGGTCGATGGCGATGCGGTCGTCCAGGCTGGGTTTTTTGAGCACCCAGTTGATGACCTCTGACTTCACCCCGGGGTGTCCCACGCCAATACGCAAACGCCAGTAATCGGCACTGCCGAGCTGGGCATGGATGTCGCGCAAGCCATTGTGACCCGCGTGGCTGCCACCAAATTTCATTTTTATCTGGCCGGGGGCGATGTCCAATTCATCGTGGACGACCAAGATCTCTTCGGGTGCGATTTTGTAGAACTTGGCCAAGGCGGCGACTGATTTGCCCGACAGGTTCATGAAAGTCTGCGGTTGCAGCAGCCAGATGGTTTGCCCGCCCATGGTGGTGCGGGCGACGCAGCCGTGGTAGCTTTTGTCCATGCTGAGCGAGACTTTCAGCTCGCGCGCCAGTTCGTCAATCCACCAGAAGCCCGCGTTGTGCCGCGTGGCTGCATAGTCCGGGCCGGGGTTGCCCAGGCCAACAAAAAGTTTGATCATGGCTGTGATTATCACTGCGGATGCGGTGCTTTGAAACGAAAACAGCCCACCGAGGTGGGCTGTTGAATCATGCAGGTTAAATGGCTTTAACTTGAATTACTTCTCAGTATTTTTAATTACTTCTTTTTAGGTGCTGCTTTGCCACCTTTGGCATCTGCTGGTGCGGCAGCTGGATCGACCACTTCAGGAGCAGCCAAAGCCACCACAGAAACGATCACAGGGTCGTTTTTGCCGTTCACGACTGCAGTCACGCCTTCAGGCATGACCAAAGCGCTCAAGTGCAGTGAAGTACCCTTCTTCAAGCCGCTCAAATCAACAGCGATGAATTCAGGCAAATCTGCTGGGAGGCAAGAGATGGCAATTTCTGTCGTCACGTGATTGACGATGCAGTTTTCGGTTTTGACAGCGGGTGACAACTCGTCGCCACTGAAGTGCAATGGCACTTTCATGGTCAATTTGTGGTCGGCTTCAACGCGCTGGAAATCGATGTGCAAAACCAGTTGCTTGAACGGGTGGTATTGCACGTCACGGAGCAATACTTTGCTCTCTTTGCCGTTCAATTCCATGTCCAGAATAGCAGCGTGGAACGCTTCTTTTTTCAGTGCATGCCACAATGCATTGTGGTCGACTTCAATCAGTTCTGGTGTACCAGAACCGCCATAGATGATACCTGGTGTACGACCAGAGATACGCAGACGGCGGCTCGCACCCGTGCCCTGCTTTGCGCGCTCAAAAGCGACGAATTTCATAATTAACTCCTGGCTAGGAATCCACCGCGACCAGTGTGATTCCGGTTTAAAAAAGACCGCGAAAAGAATTTAAATTTAAATTTAAACAATTTTTGCGATCTACTTGTTGTCGACCATCAATACAAGATCAAAATAGATTTTGTTCTTGATCGTCAAACAAACGCATGACCGACTCACCGCTGGCAATGCGCTGAATGGTTTCAGCAATCAATGGCGCGACGGAGAGTTGGCGAATTTTTTTACAGGCAACTGCTTCAGCTGACAGGGGAATGGTGTTGGTGATCACCACTTCGTCCAGTGCCTCACCCTGAGTAATGCGCTGGATGGCGGGGCCAGAGAACACGGGATGGGTGCAGTAGGCGTAGACTTTTTTAGCGCCGCGCTCTTTCAGCACTTCAGCGGCTTTGACCAGCGTACCTGCGGTGTCGATCATGTCGTCCATGATGACGCAGTTGCGGCCATCAATGTCGCCAATCACATGCATCACTTCAGACACATTGGCTTTGGGGCGGCGTTTGTCGATGATGGCCATGTCGCAACCGAGTTGCTTGGCCAGCGCACGGGCGCGGACCACACCACCGACGTCAGGGGACACAACGATCAAATCTTCGTAGTTTTTTTGACGCAAATCGCCCAACAACACGGGTGAAGCGTAAATGTTGTCCACCGGGATGTCAAAGAAGCCCTGGATCTGGTCTGCATGCAGATCCATGGTCAAAATACGCGACACACCCACAGTTTGCAGCAGGTTGGCGACAACTTTGGCGGTGATGGGCACCCGTGCTGAACGCGGCCGGCGATCTTGCCGGGCGTAGCCAAAATAAGGGATGACAGCGCTGATACGCTCGGCAGAGGCGCGTTTGAGCGCATCAACCATGATCAGCAATTCCATCAAGTTCTCATTGGTGGGCGAGCAGGTGGATTGCACCACAAAGACATCGCGGGCACGGACGTTTTGATTGATCTCAACGGTGACTTCACCGTCTGAAAAACGACCCACATGTGCAGCACCCAGTGAAATACCCAGATGCTGGGCAATCTCTGCGGCCATGCCGGGGTTGGCATTGCCAGTAAAAACGAGGAAATCAGGCGTATGGGCTTGCATGAATGATGAGCTGGTGTAAGTTTTAAAAGTGCCAAACAACCATTTAACAGCCGTTAGCAGAATGCTAAATAAATGTTTAAATGTTTCAATGACAAATTTACACAATAAATTTGGCAGGGGCGGAAGGACTCGAACCTTCGCATGCTGGAATCAAAATCCAGTGCCTTAACCAACTTGGCGACGCCCCTACACTGGTTGTCAGCCCATGTTTTGCAACATCAGCTGACCACCGAAAATATTTACAGCCGGTCTGTCTGCAAACAAGCTTGCATGACAACCAACCAATGACTCATCTATTCACACTGTCTTTTGCGCTATTGAACCGCCCAGCCCGCAAGAGGATGGTGGCTCAAATTGTTGCAAACCTGTACAACAGCATCTTTGGGCGCTGTTTCAAAGTCAAGATTCACACCATCAGCTATTTTTGCAAACACAGCACTTCCAGAGCCAGTCATCCGGGGCTGAAGACCTTGACTTGACAGCCACGCAAGCGCGGTTGAGACATCAGGGCACAGCTTTTGTGCAACTGGCTGCAAGTCGTTTTGACCGAAATCAAATGGATATGCAGCAAAGCCTGAAATTATAGCAGTTTCAGTATCGCGTTTCAAAGCTACATCACTAAAAATTGCATTTGTTGCCAAGCCGGCGGGTGGTTTGACCACGGCAAACCGTGCTTTGGGGATGTCCAGACGCTGCATCTGCTCGCCAATGCCCTCAACCCACGCGTTGCCGCCATAAAGAAAAAAAGGCACATCAGCACCCAGTTTCAGGCCCAGTTGCGTCAATAGTGATAGCGGTAGATTCAGTTTCCACAGACGATTCAAGGCCAGGAGGCATGTGGCGGCGTCAGAGGATCCGCCCCCCATGCCGGCCTGCGCCGGGATGGACTTAGCCACGCTGATGTGTGCGCCCAATGGTGTGGCCGAAAATTTTTGCAAAACCTGTGCCGCTTTGACGATCAAATCATCGGCGGGCAGGGGCACGGTCAGGTCTTCACGGCTGATGTTGCCGTCTGCGCGCAGCTCAAAGTGCAGGGTGTCGCACCAGTCAATCAGCATAAAAGCCGATTGCAGCAGGTGGTAGCCATCGCTGCGCCGCCCTGTGATGTGCAAAAACAGGTTCAATTTGGCCGGGGCGGGCACGTCGTACAGAGATTTCATGGTCCGTCTTATTTATCCAACACCACGCGCAGTTCGACCGTTGGCAAGGGGTCCGTGCGTTTGGCGATCAGGCGCCGGGTGTCTGGCGTGTTCGGGTCGTTCATCTGCGTCAGGTCGACCTGCCAGCCTGCCGCAGGTGCATCCCGTCCAGCCAGCCAGTCAAACAGCGCCGCCAAAGGCAGCACGGTGCCGGTGACCTGCAGCATCAAGGCGTCGGTCGAGTCAAAGTGACGGGTCTCGTTGTTGGCTTTCAAAACAGCTTGTTGTGGCGTCCACGACAGTTCGGCAAGGATGCTGCCCAAGGGGGTGCTCAGGCTTAAATCACCGTTTTGCGCATTGCCGTTGAGGGTGAAAGCGCCCGACAGCGATTGCGGCGGCTCCGAATCCACACGAATGGCGATACGGCCCTGGCGGCTGAAATTGATCTCATTTACGGCATTTTCAGCATTTAATGCATCATTTTTGCCTATAGCCGGCGTATTTGTTGCACATCCAGCTATTAAAAATATAGCAAAAAGCATTAAAAATGCATGCCAGCTGCGAGAAAACACAGACGAGAAGGTCACGGTTTGACGCCCAGGCGCTTCAAGGTTTCAACCAAAGTGTCGTTGCTGGGGTTCAGTGTCAACGCTGTTTTCCATAAAGTAGTCGCCTCTGATTTGCGGCCCTGGGTCCACAGCACTTCACCCAAATGTGCTGCGATTTCAGCGTCCGGTTTGGCTTTGAACGCGGCGGCCAAAATGCGCTCGGCTTCAGCCATATTGCCCAAGCGGAACTCTACCCAGCCCAGACTATCTGCAATATAGGGGTCTTCTGGCGACAATTGCACGGCTTTTTGAATCAATGCTTTGGCCTCAGGCAGTCGCACACGGCGCTCTGCGAACGAGTAGCCCAGGGCGTTGTAGGCGTGGTGGTGCTCGGGTTTGGCCGCCATCACCAGGCGCAGCAGGCGCTCCATGTCGTCCAGTTTGTTCAGCTTTTCGGCCAACATGGCCAGGTCGTAGTTCAAATCTGACAGTTCGACGGCGTTGGGCGTCGTTGCGGTGAACTGGACGAGGGCATTGGCCAGCACCTCGTAGGCACGCTGGTATTGCTTGTTGTCACGCAGCAGTTGCACCTGGGCCGAGACTTTCAGGCGCGCATCTTCAGCACTGTTTTCCGGCATATCGGCCAAAAGCTGCAAAGCTTCGTCCAATTTGCCCTGTTTGGCCAAGAGGGAAGCCCGGCGGTTTTGCACGGAAAAAGTCTCTTCAGAGCTGTCGATCTTGGCAAGCCAGTCCTTGGCTGCTTCAAAATCCTTGTTGTTCTCCGCGATTTGCGACAGCAGCAAATAGGCGCGTGACAGACCGGGGCTGCGCTGCTCTTCGGGCAGTTGTTCT
This sequence comes from Polaromonas sp., assembly GCA_043769295.1. Lineage (GTDB taxonomy): Bacteria > Pseudomonadota > Gammaproteobacteria > Burkholderiales > Burkholderiaceae_C > Aalborgiella. The sequence goes on from JAYVJL010000184.1 coordinate 24,524, forward strand.
GCCAGCTGGATGAATTTTTTCAACGAAATTTGTGCCGTCATCGCTTTGTTGTCGTTGTTTTCCTGGCTCTCCTGGTACTGCAGGCTGCCTAAAACCAGCCAGCCGGGTGCAAAGGCGGGGGAGTCCTGGCTGAGCTTGACGGCTTGCGCCATGGCTTCGCTGAACCGCGCATTGGTGAGCAGGGTTCGGGCGTACAACAAACGGACTTCAGGTTTGGGCTGGTTCGCCGGGCTACCGAGGTATTGTTTGACAATGGGTTCAGCCAGCGGAACTTTGGGGCCCATCAGTGCCAATGCCAGCAGCGCGGGCTCTGGGGCGCTGGACTGCAATGTTTGTGCTTGACGCGCCGCCTCCAGCGCGCCGCTGCTATCGCCAGCAGCCAAGCGGACGCGCCCCAGCGTGACCCAGGCGGTCACGGCTGTGGTGGGGTTGCCGGTGTAGCGCGCCATGGCCTGCTCAACGACCACAGCGGCGGCGGCTTTGTCAGAGGCGCGGGCAAAAATATCTGCCACGGAAGACAGCGCCGCATCACGCGTGGCGGCGTTGTTGTCTTTATTGCTGAAGGACAGCGTCAAATAATCCTCCACGGCCTTGGGCATCAGGTCATTGCGGTTCAAAGCGATCAAAATTTGGACCACAAAGCGTGCTGCATCCACAGATTCGGGTACGGTCAAACGCCAGGCACGGGCTGCTGTCAGGGCCAATTCGCCCACGCGTGACTGCAAAGCAATGCCAACAGCGCGCTGGAACAAGGTTTCATCTTTGGTTTTGATCGCGCTGTTCAGCAGCAAGGCGTAAGCGGCGCGCGGCTCGTTGTCCAGCAGGCTCAATTCACCCAGCAGGATGTTGAAAAACAACTCGGCATCCAGCTGCGAGTTCATTATTTCAGGGGTTTCTGCGCTAGCTGCGGCTGCTAAAGGTGGTACTGCGGGTGCTGATTTGTTCGAGGTTTGCGCTAAAGCTGAATGGCTGACAAAACCCGCCAAAGACATGGCCAAGACTAGTTGACGCATGCTCGGCCATCGCTGGGACGTGGATAAGTATAAGGATCGGGCCTCGCTGGGCAGGGATGGCGATGTTTTTAAAGATGTGCGGAAAGCGGGGCGTGAATAGGAGCTTGTGTGCGTCATATCAACATGATAATTCATGCCTGTTATTCTTGTGTGTACTTGTAGAACACTTGACCGCAACGACCACCATGCCTGAATTACCCGAAGTTGAAGTCACCCGGTTGAGCTTTGCCGCCAACATCTCGGGCGCGCGCGTCTTGGCCGTTCGGCTGGGTAAGCCCCTGCGCTGGCCGCTGCAATGTGAGCCGGACGACCTGCTGGGCCACACCGTGCTGCAGGTACGCCGCAGAGGTAAATATTTGTTACTGGACTTAAATAAAGGTGATGGTGTAAATGGGAGCCACGGTTTGCTGCTTATACATCTGGGCATGTCGGGCAGTTTGAGCTTTAGTCAAGCGGGTGCGCACGGCATCGTCGTGCCACCAGCGGGCGCGCATGACCATTTCGACCTGGTCACCACCCAGGGTTTGCTGCGGCTGAATGACCCGCGCCGGTTTGGGGCGGTGGTGTTTGCGCCTTCAGAGTCATCCCCCACCGCTCAAAAACTGTTGGGCAGGCTGGGTGTGGAGCCCTTAACCGCCGCTTTTGACGCTAAAACCTTCCGTGCTGGGCTTAAAAAACGAAATTCACCTATCAAACAGCTGCTGCTGGGGGGCGAGCTGGTGGTGGGTGTGGGTAATATTTACGCGTCCGAGGCGCTGTTCATGGCGGGTATCCGGCCCACGACACGCTCCGCCAAAATCAGCCTGCCCAGAGCCACCAAGCTGCATGCGGCGATTCAAGAGGTGTTGGCACGCGCGATTGCCAAAGGCGGCAGCACCTTGCAGGATTTCTCCAGTGCCAAGGGGGAGAGCGGTTATTTTCAGCTGGAGGCCAAGGTCTACGACCGCGCTGGCCTGCCTTGTCTGGATTGCCAAACCCTGATCAAAAGAATCGTCCAGGGACAGCGGGCGACGTTTTACTGCACACATTGTCAAAAACCATGAATCCGACATCATGAATGAAGCCGCCATCGACACATTTGCACCCGCGTTGATCGCCTGGCAAAAAACGCATGGCCGGCATGATCTGCCATGGCAAAACACGCGCGACCCGTACAAGGTCTGGTTGTCCGAGATCATGCTGCAGCAAACGCAGGTGACCACGGTTAAAGACTACTTCGCCCGTTTTCTGACCGCGCATCCGACCGTCTGCAGCCTGGCTGCCGCCAGTCTGGATGAGGTGCTGGGTTTGTGGAGCGGTTTGGGTTACTACAGCCGGGCCCGCAACCTGCACCGCTGCGCGCAGGATGTGGTGGCTTTGCATGGCGGGGCGTTCCCCAAAAATGCCGTCGCCCTGCAAACGCTGCCCGGCATCGGGCCTTCCACCGCCGCTGCCATCGCGTCGCTGTGCTTCAGCGAACGGGTGGCGATTTTGGATGGCAACGTCAAACGGGTTTTAACGCGCTTGATGGGTTTTGACGCCGATCTGGCCAAAACCAGCAACGAGCGCGCCTTGTGGCGTATCGCCACCGATATTCTTCCGCATGACCTGCCGCACGACGATTTGTGGACCGCCATGCCGCACTACACCCAGGGCGTGATGGACTTGGGTGCCAGCCTGTGCAGCACCCGCAAACCCAATTGCCTTCTATGCCCCGTGCAGACGTTGTGCGCCGCCAGCAAAGAAGGGCAACCCGAGCGCTACCCCGTTAAAACCCGCACCTTGAAGCGCAGCAGCGAGTCGCTCTGGCTGCTCTGGGCCCAGCGGGCCGATGGCGCGGTGTTTTTAGAGCAGCGTCCCACGCCCGGTGTATGGGCAGGGCTGTTTTGTCTGCCTGTTTTTGGCAGCTACGAGGCGCTGCTGGCCGTCGTACCGCCGACGGAGGTGCCGCAGTTGCAAGACGGCATCGTTTTCAAACATGTGTTGACGCACAAAGATCTGCATCTGCACCCCATCCAGCTGGAGAAGGCAAAAACAGGTCAATTGGCCATCAAAGGGCAATGGCTCGATGCTGCCGCTTGGTCCAGACTGGGTTTGCCAGCGCCGGTGCGCAAGTTGCTGGAAGCTGGACGTGGCTAACTAGCCACCCAGTTCACGGTGGCGCTTCAGGGTGATCCAGGGGCTGACTTGGTTGTTGTTGGGGTCCATGCCTTGTGTGGCAAACGCCGCCGCCAATTGCTCCACCAGGTATACCGAGCGGTGCTGCCCACCCGTGCAGCCGATCGCAATCGTTACATAGCTGCGGTGGTCGCGTGCCAAAGCGGTCAGCCATTTGCTGATGAACTGGGTGATGTCGTTTTGCATCTGCGCCACCTCGGGCAGCTGCTGCAAAAAGCTGATCACCGGTGCGTCGCGGCCGGTCAAGGCCTTCAACTCCGCTTCATAGTGCGGGTTGGGCAGCATGCGCACGTCAAACACATAATCGGCGTTGATGGGGATGCCGCGCTTGAAGGCAAAAGACTCAAACACCAGTGTCAAGGTGCTGCGCGGGGCTGAAATCAGCGCTTTGACATAGGCCTGCAACTGCGCCGGACGGATGATGCTGGTGTCGATGACGTGGGCGCCTTCACGCAGGTCGGCCAAAGATTCACGCTCCAGCTCAATCGCTTCGACCAAGACGTGCTGCGGGCTGGGTTCGTCAGCAGCGTTTACTGCGTCCAAGCCATTTAAGCTATTTAAACTATTTGAGAGGGGGTGTTTGCGCCGCGTTTCAGAAAAACGACGCACCAAGGTGTCGGTGGTGGCGTCTAAAAAAAGCGATTTGATGCTTAGTTGACGCTTGCCCAGTTCAACCAAGAGCTGGGGCACCAGTGGCAAGGAGGACGCGCTGCGGATATCCATCGCAATCGCCACTTGCTTCACGCCCATGTCCTGCTCAAGATCGATAAAGGGCAGCAACAGCTCGGGCGGCAGGTTGTCGACGCAGTAAAAACCGGCGTCTTCCAGCGCGTGCAGCGCCACCGACTTGCCGGAACCCGACATGCCTGTGATCAACACCAGCTCCATGCTCATGCGGCTACCTTGGGTGTATTTTTGCCTAAAACCTCAATTTTAGAGCTAAATTTGGCATTAGCCGGCGTATTTGTTGCTTGTATAGCTATCATTTCAGTAGCATGCATCAAAGTCGCTTCAGTCACCCGTTCGCCACCCAGCATGCGGGCGATTTCTGCCACACGCTGCTTCTCCAGCACGGGAGTGACGCTGCTTTCGGTGCTGCCACCCACCAATTGTTTGGCGACGACCAAATGGTGGTCGGCACACGCCGCCACCTGCGGCAGGTGGGTCACGGCCAGCACTTGGCGGTCAACGCCAAGCTGCTTCATCAAGCGGCCCACGGTTTCGGCCACCGCACCGCCCACGCCCGAGTCCACTTCGTCAAAAATCAGGGTTTGCGCCGTGCCCAGCTGGCTGGTCACGACGGATATCGCCAAGGCAATCCGCGACAATTCGCCGCCCGAGGCCACTTTGCCCACAGGCCGTGGCGTGCTGCCCGCATGGCCGGCGACCAGGAAGCCAATGTCTTCCAGCCCCGCCTCGGTCGGCAACTCCAACGATGTCAAGGCCACCTCAAATGCGCCACCCTGCATGCCCAGGCCTTGCATAGCCTCGGTGATGGCGACCGCCAATTTGGGTGCTGCTTTTTGGCGTTTTTTGGAAATCGCCAATGCTTCGGTCTGGTAAATCTTGGCGGCGGCTTGCTCGGCGGCTTCTAAAGCGGCCAGGTCGGTGGACGCATCCAGCCGGGTCAACTCCTCTTTCCAGGAGGCGAGCAGCGCTGGCAGTTCATCCGGCGTGCGTTTGTAACGTCGGGCTAGAGACAGCCACAGCGACAAACGCTCATCCAGTTGCTCCAGCCGCTCCGGTTCCAGCTCGGTTTTGCGCAAATAGCTGTTCAGGGTGTGCGCAGCGTCTTCGATTTGTGCCAGGTTGGAGGCCAACACCTCGCTCAAGGTCTGAAACTCAGGTTCAATCTGCGCCCGGTTTTCAAGCGCGGCTTGCGCCTTCACCAAGCCAGCAATGACACCTGCGCCGGTGTCATCGTCATCGTTTTGCAGGGCAGATAAAGCGGTTTGTGCGGCTTCCAGCAGGGATTGCGCATTCGATAGCTTGGCGTGCTGGGCGTTCAATCCCTCCCATTCGTCGTCACCGGGGGCCAGTTTGCCGACCTCGGAGATTTGCCACAACACGCGCTCCCGCTCGTTTTGCAGGGTGTCCTGGGCTTTTTTGGCGTTGTCCAGCGTTTTGCCGGCTTGTCGCCATGCTGCCCAGTGGGTGCTCAAGAACTGCGTGTTGTTACCAGCATAGGCGTCCAGCAGGCCGCGTACGGCTTCGGGGCGGTTTAAGGTCGCCCAAGCGTGCTGGCCGTGGATATCCACCAACTCGTCGCCCAGGGCTTTGAGCTGCGTTGCCGTGGCGCTGCTCCCATTGATCCAGGCACGACTTTTGCCCTGCAGGTCCACGGTGCGGCGTAGCAGCAGGGTGTTTTCTTGGCCGTCATGTGCCTCAAACCCAGCCTCTTGCAACCAATCGTGCAGCCAGCGTTGGCGGGCAGCGAGCACGTCAAACTCAGCGCTGACCTCCAGACGGTTGGCACCCTCGCGCACCCAGCCCGCATCGGCACGTGCGCCCAATGCGAGCTGCAAAGCGTCGATCAAAATAGACTTGCCAGCGCCGGTCTCACCCGTCAAAACAGTAAAACCCGCCGCCAGATCAATATCGAGTTCGCGCACGATGACAAAGTCACGCAGCGCCATCCGTTTCAAAGCCATGTGCATTCCCTTGACATGATTACGATCCCCCTTCGTTCCAGTGCAGTTTTTTTCGCAAAGTATCAAAATAACTCCAGCCTTTGGGATGCAAAAACCGTACCGCGTACTTGGAACGGGTCACGCAGATACGGTCGCCTATCTTCAGCGCTGCCAAGGACTGCATGTCAAAATTGGCGCTGGCATCCCGTCCTGATACTATTTCAATCGCGACTTCCGCCACATCTGCAAGGACAATCGGCCGGTTCGACAACGTGTGGGGCGCAATCGGTACCAGCACCCAGCCCGGAATGGATGGATGTAACAACGGCCCACCAGCCGACAGCGCATAGGCGGTACAGCCCGTGGGGGTGGCGATGATCAAGCCATCCGCACGCTGGTTCGCCACAAAGTGGCCGTCCACCTCCACCCGCAGCTCCACCATGCCGGAGTTGGAGCCCCGGTTGATCACCACATCGTTCATCGCCAGGGCGTCAAACACGCAGACGCCGTCACGCATGACCTTGCCGTGGATCAGGCTGCGGTGGTCTTCCTCAAACTCGCCCATCAGCATGGGTGTAAGGGTGTTTTGGTAGTTTTCCAGCGGGATATCGGTGATAAAGCCCAAACGCCCCTGGTTGATGCCAATCAGCGGGACGCCATAAGACGCGAGCTGACGGCCAATGCCCAGCATGGTGCCGTCACCGCCGACCACCAGGCCCAGGTCACATTGCGCGCCAATGTCGGGGATGTCCAAGGTAGGGTATCGGGAGATGCCACTCTGGGTAGCTGTTCCGCTTTCCATGAACACTTGGCAGCCAAGCTTGTGCAGAAAAGCCGCGACATCCTCCAACACCGTGGCACTGCCGAGCACGCCGGGCGCATGAAATTTGCCTATCAATGCGACTTTGGGGAAATGAGGTGCCGTGTTTTGAAGCATAGATCAAATTACATCATTAAAATGACTCCATGCTAGACGATAGAGCCAAGTTATTGCTAAAAGCGCTGGTTGAACGCTATATTGCCGATGGTCAACCCGTCGGCTCGCGGACTTTGTCACGCGCGTCCGGCCTGGAATTATCACCCGCCACGATTCGAAATGTCATGTCCGACCTGGAAGAATTGGGGTTGATTGCCAGCCCGCACACTTCTGCGGGCCGCATCCCCACCACGCGCGGCTACCGCTTGTTTGTCGACACCATGCTGACGACGCAACGCGAACATCTGGCCCCCCAGATTTTGGCCGCTGAGCAGCCGCAAAAGGTGATTTCCAACGCGGCCTTGTTGTTGTCCAACCTGTCGCAGTTCGTTGGCGTGGTGATCGCACCCAGGCGCACCTCGGTTTTTCGGCACATTGAATTTTTGCGATTGTCTGAAAAACGCTATCTGGTCATCATTGTCTCGCCCGACGGTGATGTGCAAAACCGCGTGATTTTTACGGAGTCAGACTACTCACAGACGCAGCTCCAGGAAACGGCCAATTTTCTGAACGCCAATTACGCGGGTATGGCGATTGAGCAGGTCCGAGAACGTCTGAAAACCGAAGTCGATCAGCTGCGGGGTGAAATTGCCAGCTTGATGCAAACGGCGGTCCAGGTCAGTTCCGAGGTGTTGAACCAGGAACAAGACGAAGTGGTCATTGCCGGCGAGCGTAATTTGCTCTCCGTCAGCGACTTCTCGACCGACATGGGTCAATTGCGTCGTGCATTTGACCTGTTTGAGCAAAAAACACAGCTGATGCGCTTATTGGACACCTCCAGTAAAGCGGAAGGTGTGCGCATCTATATCGGTGGTGAAAGCCATGTCGTGCCGATTGAAGATCTGTCGGTGGTGAGCGCCCCATACGAGGTGGATGGTCGTGTCGTCGGCACCCTGGCCGTCATCGGTCCGACCCGCATGCATTACGACCGTATGATCCAAATTGTGGACATCACCTCAAAATTGGTGAGCAATGCACTCAGCCACAACAAGTAGAACCTTTACAATGCTGGGCTGTGCATGACTTTTGTGATGTGCAAGGCGGGCCGTTAGCTCAGTTGGTTAGAGCAGAGGACTCATAATCCTTTGGTCCACAGTTCAAGTCTGTGACGGCCCACCATTTAAATCAAGGACTTGCATGCGAATGCAAGTCCTTTCTTTTTGATTCATCCTCCCAAGTACACCCGCAGAACAGCGGGCAATCGCTCTAGAATACTTTTATGAGCAAAGCTTTTACCAAAGAGTCGGACGGTGACGATGAAGATGACGTCGGTTTGCCGCCACTACCCGTCGGCGGAAAGAACTACATTACCCCCGCTGGTTATACCCGTTTACGCGCAGAGTTGTTGACGCTGATGGATGATGAACGTCCAAAGGTGGTGGAAGCTGTTCACTGGGCCGCAAGAAACGGTGATCGTTCTGAAAATGGGGATTACATCTACGGTAAAAAGCGGTTGCGTGAGATTGATCGGCGAATTCGGTTTTTGACCAAACGCCTTGAAATCGCAGAGATCACCGACCCCAGCGCGCATCGAGGCAAAGAGCAGGTGTTTTTTGGTGCAACAGTCACCTACGAAGAAGAGAGCGGTTTACAAAGAACCGTCACCATCATGGGCATTGATGAGGCGGACAACATGCAATCGCAAGTCAGCTGGGTATCGCCAGTGGCGCGTGCTTTGCTGCGAACCCAGGTGGGTGATGTTGTGCGCCTAAGCTCACCTGCTGGGACGCAAGACATTGAGATCATGACGGTGACCTATCCGACACCAAGTCCGACGGCTTAGTCAAAAAGAAGTGGTCAGATTCGTTTGATGCCCAGACCGGCGTAGCTTTGCTTTAGGTTTCCAGGGGCAAGCCTGCACTGATGGGCAAGATGCGTTCTGCTGTCAAAACGGATGATGTGCGGCGCAAGTTTTTGAGGACGGTCTCCAAGTGTGTGCGGTCTCGTACATCGATGATAAAACGCAGATCTGTAGCGTCCAGGGCGTACTCATTGCCCATGTCAACATGCGATATGTCAGCTTCAGAACTGGCCAGCGACACGGCTACTTTTGCCAACACGCCTTTGCCGTTTGTCACGGTCACGATCACCCCCGCTTCGAAGTTGCGAACGGGTTCGTCAGACCATTCCACTGTGATAAAACGTTCGGCATCCTTGTTTTGCAAGCGTTTGACCAAAGCGCAGTCACTGACATGAATGGTCAATCCTTCGCCACGTCCCAGGTAGCCCAAAATCGGATCGCCTGGAATGGGTCTGCAGCAAGACGCGTATTGGACCGAGGCGTTTTCGCTGCCGTCCAGCGTGATCGCACCCTGCGATATTTTTTCAGGGGTGAAATAGCGCTCTCGTGTGATCAGCAAAGCATCCAGTTTCTCACCGCTGTCTGTGAGCAAGCGCACCAGCCGCTTGGCCACAATGCTGGCGATACGTTTGCCCATGGCAATGTCAGCCATGAGCTCGGTACGATCACGGTTGCCCGTGAATCGCAGCAACTTGTCCCAAATAGGCTGGTAATTGGGGCTTAAATCTGGCAATTGCTGCAGGCCTTCCGCACGAATCGCCTGGGTCAACAGCTTTTCACCCAGGTCGACGGATTCGGTTTGGGCCATTGTTTTGAGGAAATGGCGAATCTTGGAACGTGCCCTGCCGGTTCGCACAAAACCGAGCCAACCGGGGTTGGGGGTGGAGGTTGGCATGGTGATGACTTCAACAATGTCACCATTTTTCAACTCGGAACGCAGCGGTACCTGGTGCCCGTTGACTTTGGCGCCGATGGTGTGGTCGCCGACGTTACTATGAATCGCATAAGCAAAGTCGACCACCGTGGCACCTCTGGACATCGCCATGATTTTATTTTTTGGCGTGAATACATACACATCGTCGGGGAAGAGATCAATCTTGACGTGGTCCCAAAATTCGGCCGCATCCCGGGTTTCATCATGGATGTCGAGCAAAGATTGCAGCCACTTGGTGCTCATGCGGTCTGTGGCTTGATTGCCCAGATCGCTGGTTTTGTAGAGCCAATGCGCGGCTACACCGGATTCCGCGACCACATCCATGGCCTGGGTTCGGATCTGGAACTCGACGTTGACACTGGCTGGCCCGACCAGCGTCGTATGCAGAGATTGATAGCCGTTGAGCTTGGGAATAGCGATGTAGTCTTTGAATTTTCCGGGCACCGGCTTGTACATTTGATGCATCAAACCCATGGCGGTGTAACAGTCAATGGTCGATGGCACCACGACCCGGAAGCCATAAATGTCGGTCACTTGCGCAAAGCTCAGATGCTTGCCATCCATTTTTTTGTAGATGGAGTAGAGCGATTTTTCTCTGCCAATAATTTGCACCGGCATCTTCATCGTTTGAAACGAGGCTTCAACCTGGGTTTGCACATCAAGCATCAGATCGCGGCGTCGATTGCGTGCTTTGGTGACTGCTTTTGAAAGTATCTCGTAGCGCCAGGGCAACAGATGTCGAAATGCCAGATTTTGCAATTCGCGGTAAGTCTGGTTCAAGCCAAGCCGATGCGCGATGGGGGCATAAATATCCAGGGTTTCAGATGAAATGCGGCGCCACTTGTCACGGGGCATATCGCTCAGAGTGCGCATGTTGTGGCTGCGATCAGCCAATTTAATCAAGATGACGCGTACATCCCGGGCCATCGCCAGCAGCATTTTTCTGAAAGATTCCGCTTGATTTTCTTCGCGCGTGGTGAATTGGAGCTTCTCCAGCTTGGTCAAACCATCGACCAGTTCTGCCACGGGTGCGCCAAATCGCTCTATCAAGTCCGCTTTGGTGACGCCACAGTCTTCAATCGAATCGTGCAGCAACGCCGCCATGAGCGCCTGCGCGTCGAGCTTCCAGGTCGCGCATTGCGCGGTCACTGCGATGGGGTGGGTGATGTACGGCTCGCCGTTGTTGCGCAGTTGCCCCAGATGTGCCTCGTCGGCAAAGCGATAGGCCTGACGAACAGCTTCCACATCTGACGCATCCAAATAATCAAGTTTTGCGGTGAGCGCAGCAAAACTGGCCGCCGTGGCATTGGCCGAGGCAGTCGGATCAAGTGGTTTTTGAAGTCCTTTGAAGGACAGGAATTGCGTATCGCTCATACCCACACTTTAGCGGTTTGGGTGCTTGATTGATGAAAGGGGCATAAAAAAAGCACCGACTTGCGGTGCTTTTATGGTGCGGAAAAGTAAATTTCCAAAAATTAAGTTCAAAGAGGCACTTTTTTCAGCATTTCCAAACCCACTTTGCCGTCGGCAATTTCACGCAGTGCTGTGACGCAAGGCTTGTTTTTGCTCTCAATTTTAGGTGCATGGCCTTGGCTGAGCATACGGGCACGGTAGGTTGCAGCCAGCACCAGCTGAAAGCGGTTTGGAATTTGTTGTAAACAATCTTCGACAGTGATACGCGCCATAAAAAGCCCCCAAAATTTTGAATAACTATGAAATGTGCAAAGCGGCAAATGTTTCTGCACGGTTGCGTCGTTGCGCTGCAAATTTGAGCCTTTGAGCGTGAACAATCGCTTTTAAATCAAAAAGCGCACGATCAAATGATTCATTGATTATAACGAAATCGAATTCTTTGGCCTGTGCCACCTCTATTTCGGCGTTTTCCAAGCGCAGTTCTATAACTTCTGGACTGTCCTCGCCGCGTCGTTCCAGGCGCGAGCGGAGTTCTTCCCAGCTGGGTGGCAGGATAAAAATCAGCACCGCGTTGGCAAACAGCTTTCTGATCTGAATGGCGCCTTGAAAGTCAATCTCCAGAATAACATCCGTTCCCTTTGAGATGCGTTCTTCAATGGTTTTCTTGGATGTTCCGTAGCGCTGGCCGTGGACATTGGCCCATTCAATAAACGCATTCTTCCCAATCATCTCGTCAAATTCAGCGGCAGAGACAAAATAATACTCCCGACCATGCTTTTCTTGACCGCGCGGCGGGCGCGTGGTGTGGGATATGGATGGGTGCACTTGTGAATCAAGCTCCATCAGTGCTTTGACAAGGCTCGATTTTCCAGCGCCGCTGGGTGCTGCAATGACATAAAGTTGACCGGGGTAATCCATAGCCTGAGTAGTAACCGTTGTTAAAGCATCGTTAGAAATTGAAATTTAGCTCTGGATTTTATAGAACTATTCAATGTTTTGAACCTGTTCCCGCATTTGCTCGATCAACACCTTCATTTCCACGGAGATGCGGGACAGTTCCAAAACCGATGATTTTGAACCCAGCGTATTGGCCTCGCGGTGCAACTCCTGGATTAAAAAGTCCAGTCGCTTGCCGTTTTCGCCGCCTTTAATGAGGAGGCGTTCAATTTCATCCAGATGCGAGGCCAGCCGCGTCAGCTCTTCGGCCACATCAATGCGGATGGCAAAAGCGGTCGATTCGCTCAAGGCCCGGTCCATGGCCGCTTGTTCCGTCACGGCCGAGGATACTTTTGATTGTGCGTCAACGGTGCCTAGAGCCAAAGCGTCGTTCCAGCGTTCCATGAATTTTTGGCGCTGCTGCGCAACCAGCAGTGGAATCATGGGGCCTGCCAGTGCGGCCAAACCGCGCAATTGTGCGATCCGGTCTTGCAGCATGCGCGCCAATCTGGCACCTTCACGCTGCCGGGAGGCCAATAAATCGGTGATGACGGTTTGGCTGAGTTGCGTCAACGCTTGGGCGGTGTCCGCATCATGTACAAAGGCCGAGCCCTGTCCATTGGAAAGGCGCACGACATCCGCAACGCTCAATGCGCGAGCCTCTGGCAAGGCGGTTTGAATACTGTGCTGCACCGTTTGCAGGTATTGGAGCATCTCGGCAGAGGGCAAAGAAGGCAGGTTTGAACTTGCATTTTCAAGTGCGACACGCAATTCCACCTTGCCGCGTTTGATCTGTGCGGTGAGCAAGGCGCGCAAAGCCGGCTCGGATTGGCGCAATTCGTCGGGCAGCCGAAATGAAATGTCCAAGAACCGACTGTTGACCGACCGAATCTCCACGCTCAGCTGGACACGGTTGGATGGCGCGGATGGGGCATTGTCAGGTTTACTTCCTGTTACCAATGGAGCAGAACGAATGTCTGCCTGGGCGCTGGCGTAACCAGTCATGCTGTAAACTGACATATTGAAAAAATCCTTTGTAAGTGCTTGCAGCGATTTGGTTATTTTTGAAATCGGGTTCTGCGGAAATGGGTCATCAGGGTCATCAGGGTCATAAGAGTCATGAAAGACAGATCTATCCTGTCTGCTGGTAAGAATTATGTCAAAGGTTAAACTCGCCCCGCTTCCGCCAGATACTGTGATCGGAGAATACCGAATCGTTCATCGCTTGTCCGAAGGCGGATTTGGCATGGTATACCTGGCGCTTGACAAAAACGGTCAACAAGTCGCCATCAAAGAGTATTTACCTGCCGCGCTGGCCACACGCCTGCCTGGTGAACTGGCCCCGCAAGTGTTGCCAGACAAACTATCACTATACCGTCTGGGCCTGAAAAGTTTTTTTGAAGAAGGGCGTTCATTGGCCCAAATTTCGCACCCAGCTGTGGTGGCCGTGCTCAATTTTTTCCGGCAAAACGAAACAGTTTATCTGGTGATGAACTATCTGCAGGGCGCGACCTTGCAGGATTACATCATGGCTGGCCGACAGTTAAAAGCTGGCAAAGCGTTCAGCGAGTCCACGATACGCAGTGTTTTCTCTGAAATTCTGCAGGGTCTTAATACGGTCCATCAAAACAATATGCTGCATCTGGACATCAAACCCGCCAATTTGTTCATCACGGACGACGACAAAGCTGTTTTGATTGATTTTGGCGCAGCCCGTGATGTTTTGAACAAAGAGGAGCAGTTCGCGCAGCCCATGTACACGCCCGGTTTTGCTGCCCCTGAAATGTACCGGCGCGATGCCATCTTGGGTCCCTGGACCGATGTGTATGCCATTGGTGCGTGTTTGTATTCCATGATGATGGGGCATCCGCCGCAAGAAGCCGCTAAAAGACGCGAAAACGACCCCTTACCCGAGATGTTGTCGCGCAAAAGTGAAGATTATTCGTACAAGCTGATTGAAATGGTGGAGTGGTGCATGACTCTGGACCCACACGGGCGGCCCCAGTCCTCGCATGAGTTGCTCATGGCTTTGGTCGAATATTAAAGACTCCAGGCGGCCTGATCTGTCCAAGGCCGCTGCAATCGTGTCTAATGCCTACCTGCCTATTTCACCGTCCTTTAAATTTTCCTTTAGCCCATCACCCATCACCCATCAGTTACCCAGTTGCAGGATATTCAAACCATGACCGAATTTGTAAGAAGCGCAAACCGCGCCGTGAATCAATTGCGCCCCGTGCGCATCACCCGCCATTACACCCAGTATGCTGAAGGCTCGGTGCTGATCGAGTTTGGCAATACCAAGGTGCTGTGCACGGCGTCGGTCGAAGAAAAAGTGCCTGGCCACAAAAAAGGCAGCGGCGAAGGCTGGGTCACCGCTGAATACGGCATGCTGCCCCGCGCCACCCACACCCGCAGCGACCGCGAGGCCGCGCGCGGCAAACAAAGCGGCAGAACGCAAGAGATCCAGCGCCTGATTGGGCGCTCCCTGCGCGCCGTGTTCGACCTTAAAAAGCTGGGTGAACGCACGATCCACCTCGATTGCGACGTGATCCAGGCCGATGGCGGCACGCGCACAGCCAGTATCACCGGTGCTTTTGTCGCCGCGCAAGACGCGGTCAACACCCTCATGGCAGCGGGCAAACTCGTTGAATCGCCCATCCACCAGGCGGTGGCGGCTATTTCAGTGGGTATCGTGCAAGGTACACCTTTGCTTGATCTGGAGTACACCGAAGACTTCGCTTGCGACACGGATATGAACGTGGTGATGACCGGTGCAGGGCACTTCATTGAGGTGCAAGGCACAGCGGAAGGCGCTGCTTTTTCACGCAAAGAAATGGATGCCTTGCTCCAATTGGCGGAAAAAGGGATTTCTGAGTTGATCGAATTACAGCAGTCATCACTATTAAAAAAATAGCAGCATAGGCAACAAATACCCCGGCTATAGGGCTATTTTTATGCTAAATGTGTGGTTTTTGATGGATTTGAGTTTATGAAGCTGTGTTATGAGGTTGCGTGTATGAAATTGAGTTTATGAAATTGGTTTTGGCGTCTAACAATCTTGGCAAGCTGGCAGAGTTGCAGGCGATGTTTTCCGGGCTGGGTGTGGAATTGGTGCGCCAATCCAGCTTGGGTGTCAGCGAGGCTGAGGAACCCTTTCGCACTTTTGTCGAAAATGCGTTGGCCAAAGCCCGCCATGCCGCCCAGCATACGGGTTTGCCTGCCATGGCGGATGATGCAGGGCTGTGTGTGGATGCTTTCGGCGGTTTGCCCGGTGTGGACACCGCTTTTTACGCGAGCCAGTTTGGCTATGCCAAAGGCGACGACAACAATGTCAAAGCCTTGCTGGAGCAGCTAGCGGGTCAAACCAACCGCCGTGCCGCGCTGGTCAGCACTTTGGTGGCCATCCGCTCCAAAGATGACCCCGAGCCGTTGATTGCCGTTGGCCGTGTGGTGGGCGAAATCACGCTAAAACCGGCGGGAAGCAACGGTTTTGGCTTCGATCCTGTGATGTATTTACCCCGTTTGTGTAAAACCTTCGCCGAATTGAGCGAAGCTGATAAAAATGCCATCAGCCACCGTGGCAAAGCCGCGCAGCAGATGCTGGCCTTGATGCGGGAGCGCTGGTTGTGAAAGATATCGCACATTACATGCGCCCCGGTTTGTTGCAATTGGCGTCCTTGCCTCCCTTGTCGTTGTACATCCATCTGCCTTGGTGTTTGAAGAAATGCCCGTATTGCGACTTCAATTCACATGAGTTGCAAAGTGCGGGCTCTGCGGGTTCAAATCTTGGTACGCTCCCTGGAGATTTGGAGCAACGCTATTTAGACGCCTTGATTGCCGATTTGGATGCTTCACTGCCCTTGATCTGGGGTCGAACCGTGCACGGTATTTTCATCGGTGGCGGAACACCGAGTTTGTTTTCGCCGCAGTCGATAGACCGTTTGTTGGGCGACATCCGCGCACGGGTGAAATTGGCACCAGACTGCGAAATCACGCTCGAAGCCAACCCCGGCACCTTTGAGAAGGACCGTTTCAAGGCTTTTCGCGGCGCTGGTGTGACGCGTTTATCCATTGGCGTGCAAAGCTTTAATGACGCGCATTTGAAGGCTTTGGGTCGCGTGCATGACGGTGCGCAAGCGATTGCCGCCGTGCAGGAGGCCGCTGGGGCGTTTGAAACTTTCAATCTGGACCTGATGTACGCTTTGCCGGGGCAAACCATTGCAGATCTGGACAAAGATGTGCAGACAGCGCTGTCGCTGGCTCCGCCCCATATTTCGATCTACCACCTGACCATTGAACCCAACACCTATTTCGCCAAGTTTCCACCAGTGGTGCCAGAAGAGGACACCGCCTATGCCATGCTGGACCGGATGACGGAGTTGTTGGGCCAAGCCGGGCTGGCGCGCTATGAAGTATCTGCCTACGCAGCAGAAGGGCACCGCTGCTGGCACAACCTGAATTATTGGCAATTTGGTGATTATCTGGGCATAGGTGCCGGCGCACACAGCAAACTCAGCTTTGCGCATCGGGTGGTGCGGCAAGTGCGCTACCGAGAGCCCAAGTTGTACATGCAAAACGCCTTGGCGGGCCATGCGGTGACGCAAGATGAAGACATCAAACACAAGGAACTGGCGTTTGAATTCATGCTCAACGCTTTGCGATTGAAAGAGGGTTTTGACTCAGCCTTGTTTTTTGAACGCACCGGCTTGACGCTGTCATCCATACAAGCCAATTTGTCACTGGCCGTGTCAAAAAATCTCTTGATTCAAACCCCCAAAAGCATCAAACCCACTGAGCGTGGGTTTGATTTTTTGAGTGATTTACAGGAATTGTTTTTGTAGTTAGAAGGGGTTTGAAGAGTTGCGACAAACAAACACGTCATTACCATTGCCGTAATTTGTAGGATAGTTATAGAAATCCCACTCGCAATCCATTGGTTTATCTGATCTAAGTACTGGCGGCGTTGTACTCAATACACCTTTGCCTGAACTAATCACCACATTACCATTGAAATAGTATGTCATATATTCGTCTTTGACGGCGGGTGTCGTTCCTGTTGCTGGAGTTCCTGCTTTCTCTAGGAAATAGCCGCCACGACACCGTTCATAGTGGTATACGACCGATGTCACCGCAGAGTCAATTCGAGCAGGTTTTCCTAAACGAGCTTCTACTTGAGATGCAGACATGCCGATGCCAACACTTTGCCAGTTGTTTGAACTGGTGCAAACAGCTTTTGATACTGGGCTAGCGCCAGTACTCGTAACATCGTTTGAATTGACACCATCACCATTGCAAGCCACCAGCACAGCGGCTGCCATCAAAGTCGTTGCGGTTGAAATAACGATTTTTATCATGCTTATGGCTTCCAGATGGGTTCCAAATGACTTCCAAATAATTGGCGGAAGCGGTGAGATTCGAACTCACGAACAGATCACTCCGTCGCCGGTTTTCAAGACCGGTGCCTTCAACCGCTCGGCCACGCTTCCAAGC
>JAYVJL010000185.1:0-2647 GCA_043769295.1 Polaromonas sp.
GCCGCGTACTTCGCCGCTGACCCGCACCTTGCCTGCGGCCTGGGAAAAACTGACGCTGCCGCTGGCGGTGTTGCCGGTCGTGGCCTGCAGTTGGGCGCCCGCGCGGGGGCCGCTGGGTAGGCTTGCGCACGCGCTCAGCAGGGCGGCCGTGGTGATCAGAATCAATGTTGATTTCATGGTGGTTCCTGGTAGTGTGGATAGAAGTTGAAGTTTGCACTTGACTTTAGCGCTTCGGCTGATAGTCGGCAACACCTGGTGGTGATAATTTCAGCAGGCGCGCCAGTGCCGCATCCGCAATGCCATGGCTTCAGGCGGGGGGTCTCAGGCGGGGGGTCACAATTCTCTCACCCCCGCGCATAAGTAACCCCACCATCCACAATCAGCGTCGAACCCACCACATAGTCACCCGCCCGCGAGGCCAAGAAAATTGCGGCACCTGCCATGTCCTCGGCTGTACCGATGCGGCGTGAGGGAATGCGTTTGGCAGTTTCCTCGGCTTGGTCTCTGGCGACTGTGTTCATGTCGGAGGCAAACGCGCCTGGGGCGATGGCACTAACGACGATGCCTTCTGGCGCGAGCTTTAAGGCCATGCGCTTGGTTAAGTGAATGAGTCCTGCTTTGCTGGCAGCGTAGGAGTAGGTCTCCATTGGGTTGACGGACACGCCATCAATGCTGGCGATATTGATGACTTTGGCACAGTGCGAGCCCATGCTGGATATGGCTTGGCGGGCAGATTCTTGTAACTCGGCATACAGCGCCTGCGTAAGGAAAAACGGCGTTTTCATGTTCAAGTCCACCACTTTGTCCCAGCCTTTTTCTGGGAACTCAGCGAACGGCTCGGCCCAAGCTGCGCCTGCGTTATTGACCAAGATGTCTAACTTTGGCTCGCGTGCTTTAAAGCTTGCGACCAGCGCCGCTACGCCTTCAGGCCGCGAGAGATCGGCGGGAATCGATATGCATTTTCCAAATTCGGACATTTCTTTGGCGGCGGCATCGCACTCCAGCGCTTTGCGACCGCAGATGTACACCGTTGCGCCTTGTTGCAAAAAACCCGTGGCGATCATGCGACCAATGCCTCGGTAGCCGCCTGTGACTAGTGCGACGCGTCCGTTCAAAGAGAAGAGGTTTTGCGCGAAGTGGGTTGACATAATGGTGCTCCTATCGGTGGTTTGACTTAAACGATCATCGTAATCCGTCCCAACCACATCCATCCCTTTCAAGGAATCCACATGACAAGCGCATTCACGGGTCTACAACTTCGTTCACTCGTCAAACCCAGCGCAGAGTTAGAGCTCTCACTGGTCAGCGTCGATACGCCCGAACCAGCGGCGGACGAAGTCGTCGTTCGCGTGCAGGCCACGCCGCTCAACCCTTCCGACATTGGCCTCTTGTTTGGCGCGGCGGATGTGAGCACGGCGAGCTTGCTCGGTTCTGGCACGCAAAGCGTGATGACGATGAAGATTCCAGAAGCCTATATGAAGAGCATGGCAGCGCGGTTAAATCAATCCATGCCCGTGGGTAACGAGGGTGCGGGCGTCGTGGTGGCAGCAGGTACGGCTCCCGTCGCACAGGCTTTGCTTGGCAAAACGGTGTCCATTTTGGCGGGCGCCATGTATTCGCAGTACCGCACGGTCAAAGCCGATAGCTGCTTGGTGTTGCCCTCTAGTGCCAGCGCCGCAGACGGCGCATCTTGCTACGTCAATCCACTTACTGCGCTGGGCTTTGTGGAGACCATGCGGCATGAGGGCCACAAGGCCATCGTGCACACGGCAGCGGCATCCAATCTGGGGCAAATGCTCAATAAAATTTGCATCAAAGACGGCATCGATCTCGTCAACATCGTCCGCTCGCCCGCGCAAGCTGCGATCCTTAAAAACCTAGGCGCAAGCTATGTGGTGGACAGCAGCGCGGCGACGTTTTTGGACGACCTGACCGCTGCGTTAGTTGCCACAGGCGCAACGCTGGCGTTTGATGCCACAGGCGGCGGCAAGCTAGCGGGGCAGATCTTGACGTGTATGGAAGCGGCCCTCAATAAAACCGCAAAAGAGTACAGCCGCTATGGCTCGGTGACACACAAGCAGGTGTATTTGTATGGCGGTTTAGACACCAGCCCCACCACCTTTAATCGCAGCTTTGGCATGTCGTGGGGCATGGGCGGCTGGCTGGTATTTCCATATTTGCAAAAGCTAGGCAGCGCGAAACTGCTGGAACTGAAAGCCCGAGTCGCGGCAGAGCTCAAAACCACATTTGCCAGTCATTACGCGAAAGAAATTTCGCTGGTAGAAGTGCTTAGCTTGGAGGCGATTGCGGCGTATGGCGCGCGGACGACGGGCACGAAGTATTTGATGAATCCATCGCTTTAAAACATCTGCGCGGCACTCACACCAATCACCCAATTGCGACCAGGTGCAGGTTCAAAAAAGCGATTGTTACCCTCGTTCACGATGACCGAGCCTGCATAGATGATCCTGGGCGGCGGCATCATCGGCCTGGAAATGGGCACGGTGTACAGCACCTTGGGCGCCCGCCAAGGCGGGGGGTCAGGTCTCAATACTGTTCGTTTAGTTGTAAATGGTATGCCGCGTCCATTTTGAAAGCGGCTTTGGTTTGACCATGACAGGCGTTCTATCTGGGCGCGTTCCGGGCA
>JAYVJL010000186.1:0-12261 GCA_043769295.1 Polaromonas sp.
TTTTTCGGCCATTCGGCGAGTTTGTAGCCGGGGCTTGCAAAAATATCCCTGAAACCGGCTTCTTCCCATTCCTGCGGGTCGTTGAAGCGGTAAAAATCAAAATGCCAGAGCTTGATCATGTCATATGATTCAACCACCGCGTAGGTCGGGCTTTTGATGCGACCGGTCACCCCCATGGCTTGTAGCAGATGGCGCACGAAGGTGGTTTTGCCAGTGCCCAGGTCGCCTTCTAAAGTGATGAAGAGGCTGGTGGGTGCAGTAGCGGCTAGAACAGAGGCTAAGGAAGCGGCAAAGCGGCGGGTATCGTCCTCGGTCAGCCATGACAGCGCGGTTTCAGAAAACGCAGACAATCCAGCCAACGTTGTCGCATCTTTTGTCACATCATTCAGGTTTTTATTCATTTTGGACCGCAAACTACTTCTCGCACAGATTCAAACGTGGGCACATGAACTGGGATTTTCTCAGATTGGTGTGGCCGGCGTGGACTTGTCCAGCGCGGAGCCCGGTTTGTTGTCATGGTTGGCTAACGGTTTTCATGGCGACATGGCCTACATGGCGTCCCACGGCCTCAAACGCGCCCGCCCGGCGGAACTGGTGCCCGGCACCGTCAGCGTTTTGACCGCTCGCATGGATTATCTCCCCCAACGCCCTACAGACCAAGCCGGGCAGCCGTGGACTGACGCGGAATGGCAACGCTTGCAGCACCCCACGGAGGCCGTCATCTCCGTCTATGCCAGAGGACGCGACTACCACAAAGTGTTGCGTGCGCGGCTACAAAAGCTCAGTGAGCGGATTGCCGAGCACATCTCGCCGCTGGGCTACCGCGTCTTCACCGATTCCGCCCCCGTGCTGGAGGCCGAACTCGCCGCCCGCAGTGGTCAGGGCTGGCGCGGCAAACACACGCTGGTGCTGAGCCGCGATGCCGGGTCGATGTTCTTTTTGGGTGAAATCTATTTAGACATTGCTTTGCCGCCCAGCGAGCCGGTGACGCCGCACTGTGGCAGTTGCAGTGCCTGCATCGACATCTGCCCGACCCGGGCCATTCTTGCGCCGCACAAGCTGGACGCGCGGCGCTGCATTTCGTACCTGACGATTGAGCATGCGGGTGCGATCCCGCTCGATTTGCGGCCCTTGATCGGCAACCGCATCTATGGCTGCGACGATTGCCAGCTGATTTGCCCCTGGAACAAGTTTGCCCAGCGCAGCACCTTGCCTGATTTTGACGAACGCCAAGGCTTGACGGGGCAGCAACTGAGCACCTTGTTTGCCTGGACAGAAGAGGATTTTTTAAAGTTCACCGAAGGCAGTCCAATCCGCCGCATCGGCCATGAGCGCTGGCTGCGCAACATTGCGATCGCATTGGGCAATGCGCGCCGCACCGCTATTCAGTCTGATATCCGGTCTGATGTATCTGCGATGAATGCGACGCTGCAAACCAGAGCCCATCACCCCAGCGCCCTGGTGCGCGAGCACGTGGCTTGGGCGCTGGAACCACCAGCGGTTTAGCTGATCAACGACAACGCAAACGGCAAACTCAGTACGCCCAGCAACGTTGACAGCGTCACCAAACCTGCGACAAAACCACCGTCAAACCCCATGCGCGCCGCCAAAACGTAGGCGGTAGGCGCCGTTGGCAAGGCAGAAAACATCAGCAGCACGGTGGCTTGCACGGGTGAAAGTTTGAACAACAGCGACAAGGTCAAAGCGATCACCGGTGCAATCACATGCCGAATGGTCAAAACGCTGATGGCCAGGGTTTTGGCGCGCGCCAGGGTGGCAAACTGCATGCCTGCGCCAGCGGCCATCAAGCCCAGCGGGATGGACGCGCCGCCGATGCGGTTCACCGTGGGCGATATCCAGTCTGGAAAGCGAAAACCGAGCAAGTTGGCGATGAGCCCTGACAGCGTGGCGACGATGAAGGGGTTGCGCACCAGCTCACCCATAAACCCCAGCTTGCCGTGGCGCGCCATGGGCCAAACGGCGGCCATGTTGAACAGCGGCACGCAAATGCCGATCAACACGGAAATCAGCAGCAAGCCCTGCGCACCTGCCAAGCGCTCCGCCAAGGCCAGGCCGATGAAGGAGTTGAACCGAAACGCGATCTGTGCGCTGGCGGCGTGGTCGCGGCTGGAAAAGTGGTTTTTGAAGCCCGGCAAAAAGGGCAGGGCATAGGCCAGTGCGACGGTGCTGACACCGGTTAAAAGCCCGGCCGTGATGAAGTTGGATACTTCATCCAGGTGGATGGGGCTTTTGACGATGGAAGAAAATAACAACACAGGAAACAAGAAGTAAAACACCAGTTTTTCAATCTGCGACCACACGCTGCGGTCCAGCCCGGTAAAACGGCACAACAGGTAGCCGCACAGAATCAGGGAGAAATCAGGAATAAGGAGTTGGGCGTAGTTCAAAACAGCAGTCTCTGTCGAGCAAAAGATGAAAGGGTCAAGACTGCCAAGGGTTTTTCCGTATGTAGAATCCCCAGCAGTCAAAAGCTTGGCATGCCCTATGATACTTAATTGTTGTTCTATTCATTTTTTGGATTTGTAGCCTCACGGCAAGAGGAGTTCACCCATGTCTTTGCATTCATCCTCAAGATTCGGTCTTAAATTAACAGCGCTCGCGGCTGCCAGCGTGGTTTCTACCGCAGCGATGGCGCAAACCTACCCCAACAAAACCATCAAACTGCAAGTGCCATTTGCACCGGGCGGCACCACCGACATCGTGGCCCGCGTGATTGCCGAGCCACTGGGTCGTGTGTTGGGCGTTTCCGTGATCGTGGAAAACAAAGCCGGCGGCGGCGGCGTGATTGGCGCGAATGAAACAGCCAAATCCGCGCCCGATGGCTACTCGCTCGGCATGGCCACCGTGTCCACCACAGCGGCCAACCCCGCCATCAACCCCAAAACGCCGTACAACCCGGAGACGGACTTCACCCCCATCATCAACATTGCGGCGACTCCCAATGTAATTGCTGTACACCCCAGCTTCCCGGCCAAGGATTACAAAACCTTCCTGGCCGAGCTGAAGAAATTTCCCGGTAAATACTCCTACGCGACATCGGGTACAGGCGGTATCGGGCACCTGCAAACCGAGTTGTTCAAGAACCTGAGCGGCACCTTTATCACCCACATCCCCTACCGTGGCGCGGGCCCGGCTTTGAACGACACGGTGGCCGGTCAAGTGCCGATTATTTTTGACAATTTACCTTCAGCCATACCCTTCATCAGCACCGGCCGCCTGGTGCCGATTGTGGTGTCCGCACCGCAGCGTCTCGTGCAATTGCCGAATGTGCCGACCTTCAAGGAAGTTGGTCTAGAGCCGGTCAACCGCATGGCCTATTACGGCATTTACGGACCCAAGGGCTTGCCGAAAGAGGTGGTCGACAAAATCAACGCAGGTGTTCGCAAAGCCTTGGAAGACCCAGCCGTGCGCAAACGCATTGAAGACACCGGCTCCATCATCGTCGCCAATACGCCCGAACAGTTTGGTGAGCAGATCAAAGCCGAGTACGCAGTCTACAAAAAAGTGGTGGACGTCGCCAAGCTGAAGCTGGATTGAGCGAAGTCACCCTCCACCCTGCCAACCATGTTGACGCGTTCATTGACGCCTTGTGGTTGGAGGATGGTCTGTCTAAAAACACCCTGGAGGCTTACCGGCGCGACCTGACGCTGTTTGCCCAGTGGCTGGTCGCCAAAGAGCGTACCGACAGGCGCGGCCTTGATGATTGCGCCGAGCTGGATCTCAACGCTTATTTCTCCGCCAAACACAACGCGACCAAGGCCACATCGGCGAATCGGCGTTTGACGGTTTTCAAACGTTATTTCCGCTGGGCATTGCGCGAGCGCTTCATCAACGCCGACCCCACCTTGAAACTGCAAGCCGCCAAACAGGCGCTGCGTGTGCCCAAAACCATGACCGAAACGCAGGTCGAAACGCTGCTGGAAGCGCCCGACACAAGCACCCCGCTGGGTTTGCGCGACCGCACCATGCTGGAGCTGATGTACGCCAGTGGCCTGCGGGTGAGCGAGTTGGTGGGTTTGAAAATCTTCAACGTCAGCATGAATGAAGGCGTGCTGCGCGTGCTGGGCAAAGGCAACAAAGAGCGCCTGGTGCCCTTTGGTGAGGTGGCGCGGCTGTGGATTGAACGTTATCTGGCCGACGCCCGCGCGGAGATTTTGGCTGGACAGCAAACGCAGGACTTGTTTGTGACCCACCTGGGCGCAGGCATGACGCGGGTGATGTTCTGGATGATCGTTAAAAAGCACGCCTTCACCGCCCATATCACCACGCCGTTGTCGCCGCACACCCTGCGCCACGCGTTTGCGACGCATTTGCTGAACCACGGGGCTGATTTGCGGACAGTGCAGTTGCTGCTCGGGCATGCGGATATTTCCACCACCACCATCTATACCCATGTGGCGCGGGAGCGCTTGAAGACGATCCACGCCACCCATCACCCAAGAGGGTAAATCGCAGACACTGCAAAAAAAGCACCACGAAGGGTGCTTTTTTACGGAAAAAGCTGTGGTTTACATGCGTTCAAAAATGGCTGCGATACCTTGCCCACCACCGATACACATGGTCACCAAGGCGTAACGGCCTTTGATGCGTTGCAGCTCGTACAGTGCTTTAACCGTAATCACCGCGCCGGTCGCACCAATCGGGTGACCCAGTGAAATGCCAGAGCCGTTCGGGTTGACCTTGGCCGGGTCCAGGCCCAGGTCCTTGGTCACGGCGCAGGCTTGGGCGGCAAAGGCTTCGTTGGCTTCGATCACGTCCATGTCATTCACCGTCAAACCGGCCATTTTCAGGGCTTTTTGGGTGGCGGGAACGGGGCCGATGCCCATGTATTTGGGGTCGACACCCGCGTGGGCGTAGGCGACCAGGCGTGCCAGCGGTTGCAGGCCACGGGCTTGGGCGACGCTTTTTTCCATCAACACCACCGCAGCCGCAGCGTCGTTGATGCCGGAGGCGTTGCCCGCCGTCACGGTGCCGTTTTCTTTGATGAACACGGGTTTCAGCTTGGCCATGTCGGCCAGGGTGCAGTTGGGGCGGAAATGTTCATCAGTGGCATAGGCCACATCGCCTTTTTTGCTTTTCAGTATGACGGGGACGATCTGCTCGGTGAAGTAACCCGCTTCAGTCGCGCGCTGGGCTCGGTTGTGGCTTTCTACGGCCAGCGCGTCCTGCGCCTCACGGGTGATGCCCCACTTGGCGGCGATGTTTTCAGCCGTCACGCCCATGTGGATGGTGTGAAACGGGTCGTGCAGCGCACCGACCACCATATCGATCATCTTGGTGTCACCCAAGCGGGCGCCCCAGCGGGTGTTGAGCGAGGCGTAGGGTGCGCGGCTCATGTTCTCTGCACCGCCGCCAATGGCGACATCCGCATCACCCAGCAAAATCGACTGACTGGCTGAAATGATGGCTTGCAGGCCAGAACCGCACAAGCGGTTGACGTTGAAAGCGGGCGTGCCCTCAGCACAGCCACCGTTGATGGCTGCCACGCGGGACAGGTACATGTCCTTCGGCTCGGTGTTGACCACATGGCCAAACACCACATGGCCGACGTCTGCACCGTCCACGTTGGCGCGTTTGAGGGTTTCGCGCACGACCAGCGCGGCCAACTCGGTCGGGGCGATGTCCTTCAAACTGCCGCCAAACGTACCAATCGCGGTGCGCGCACCGCTGACAACAACAACTTCACGACTCATGACTGTCTCCTAAAATGATGAATGATAAGGGTGGATAAATACTTATGTGGTGATTATTCTCTTATTTGCCGTCTAACACCTTACAGTCTTGAATGCACCATAAAAGTTATTTAAAACGGCGCGTCACAATGCAGCTCTAAGGACTTCCCGGTGATGGGATGCGTAAAAACCAACTGGCTGGCATGCAGCAACATGCGCGCAGACTTGGCCAAAGTCTGCGGCGATGCGTAAAGGTGGTCGCCCAAGATGGGGTGCCCAATGGACTGCAAATGGACGCGCAGTTGGTGCGTACGGCCCGTGATGGGGGCCAGTTCCAGCCGCGTCGTGTCGGTGTCGGCGTCGTAGCTGAGGACCCTGTAGCGCGTTTGGCTGGGTTTGCCTTCTTGCTGGTCGATTTTTTGCAAAGGGCGGTTGACCCAGTCGGTCGCAATGGGCAGGTCGATGAGTCGCCAAGTCGTTGAATCATCGCCCAATGCATCAGTTGAGTCCGCGCTTTCTTCGCGAATGTGACCATCCACCACGGCGATATACCGCTTGTGAACTTCCCTGTCCGCAAACGCGATGCTCAGCGTACGATGCAGCGCCACACTGCGTGCCATGAGCAAGATGCCCGACGTAGACATGTCTAGGCGATGAACGGTCAAAGCCTCGGGATACACCTGCTGAACGCGGGTTCTCAGGCAGTCCGCCTTATCCGGTCCTTTCCCAGGAACGGACAACAAACCGCTGGGTTTGTTGAAAACCAAGAGGGCGCTGTCCTCGTATATGAGGTCGAAAGCGGTTTCAGACGCGTTCAAAAACGACATCCCACACGCCATGCCCCAGCTTGATGCCCCGGTTTTCAAACTTGGTCAGTGGCCGGTAATGCGGCTTGGGGGAATAGCCAGCCAGTTCGGCGTCTTTGACCGGATCGGCACGGTTTTTGAGCAGCGGCTCGGCGCTCAGCACTTCCAGAATCTGTTCGGCATATGCTTGCCAGTCCGTCGCGCAGTGGATGTAACCGCCCAGTTTCAGGCGCGCCGCCAGCTTGGCGATCAGCGGCTGCTGGATCAAACGACGCTTGTTGTGCCGTTTTTTATGCCACGGGTCCGGGAAGAAAATGTGTACGCCGTCCAAGCTGTCCAGCGGCAGCATGTGGTCAATCACCTCTACCGCGTCGTGGGAGATGATGCGGATGTTGTCAATCGGGTGCTCGGTTTCCAAGCTCTCGCCAATGCGTTTGAGCAGCGCACCCACGCCGGGCTGGTGCACCTCGCAGGCTAAAAAGCGGGTGTCGGGCAGCAAGGCGGCGATGTGCGCTGTGGCCTCGCCCATGCCGAAACCAATCTCAAAAACGACCGAATTTGCTGTATTTGACCCGGCAGAGGCTTTTTTAGTGTTATTTTCGACTGTAGCCGGCTTATTTATTGCCTTAGTTGCTATTAATTCAATAGCATTTATCAAATTCGTACCGGGTTGGTATGTCAGCAAAAACTGCTCGCCCAAATCCACAAACGCCTTGGACTGTCCCGTGGTGATGCGACCAGCGCGGCGGACGAAGGATTTGATGGTCTTCAGGAATTTGGGTGCGACCACATCGTCAGTGGCTTCTGTAGGGGGTAGGGTAGGTTCAATCACGTTTGCTATTGTAAAGACTGCGCCATTCAGCCGTCCAAGCGGTGAGTGCCTTGGTTGCGCTGTCGTTCTGCGCCGTCAGCCCCAATACCGTTGCTGCCGCATTGAGCGTTTCGAGCGGATGGCCCACATCGAGTGCCTGGGCCCCGTTTTGCTTGGACAGCTTCTCGCCATCTGCCGCCAAGACCAGTGGCGCGTGCAGGTAATGCGGTGTAGGGTAGCCGAGCGCCTGCTGCAGGGCGATTTGCCGGGGCGTGTTGTCCAGCAAATCTGCGCCACGCACCACGTGGGTGATGCCTTGCAGCGCGTCATCCACTACCACGGCGAGTTGGTAGGCCCACAGGCCGTCGGCGCGTTTGAGGACAAAATCGCCCACCTGAGCTTCAATATCGCCAGTCGTTAAAAAGCGCCAGGCAACTTGCCTGGTTGATTTTTGCAGATTCATGCCTGTGCGGCAGGTGCCGGGGTAGACCAGTTCACCGTGCCGCTCTTTGACCTGCTCGGTTCGTGCAATCGCCTCTGCAATCTCTTTGCGCGAGCAGTTGCAGGGGTAGGTTTGATGTTGTGCGATGAGCTGATCGAGGGCTTGTTGGTACAGATACCCACGTTGGGATTGATAAATGGGCGGCTCGTCGGGGATGAGTCCTACATCTGCCAACTGTTGCAGGATGATGCGGTCAGCACCTGGGATGCAGCGTGGGGTGTCGACGTCTTCGATGCGTACCAACCACTGACCGCCGTGGGCTTTGGCATCCAGCCAGCTGGCCAGCGCAGCAACGAGTGAGCCCGCATGAAGCGGGCCCGTGGGGGAGGGGGCAAAGCGTCCCATATATGTCGGCCCCACGCTTGCCACTGCGTGTGCAACGCTGCCCCCCGAGGAGGCCTTCGCGCCTTGGGGCGGCCCGGCGTCGCTCATTCCCTGCATGTATGCACTCTATGCCACGGACAAGGCCAGTTCCAGTCCAGAAATGAATCCGTCTTCAACACGGTGACCAAGGCACCAGTCGCCGCAAACGCCGATGCCCGCTTTGGCATCCCACAGGTGCGTTTTGCCCAATGGTTTGGTCGTTTGGGCATAGCGCCAGCGGTGAACGTCTGCGTGGGCGGGCTCGGCGCGGATGCCGGTGACTTCGCCAAAGGCTTTGAGCAGCTTGGCTTGGACGCGCGGGGCGTCGTCCTCCAGATGCTCGGCTGACCATGCGGGACTGGCTTGCACCGTCCAGCGCTCCATGGTGGTGCGGCCCGGTTTGCTGGATTCACGTGCCAGCCAGGAAATACGGTGGTGTGTGCTGCGTGCCGCGTTCCATTGCGGGCCAATATGGGCCATGGTCGGCTGTATGGCTTGCGGAAAGGCGATCATCAAGGTCCAGCAGGGGGCAACTTTGACTTTGGCGATGGCATCGATGAGCTTGTCGGTTTGTTTTGAATTTTGCAGCAAAGCATGCGCTTGCACGCTGGGCATGGCCAGTAACACCGCATCAAAGCCGGAGTACACGTGCTGTGAGTCGCCATCACCGTTGGTGCGTAGTTGCCAGTGTTTGGGGTTGAGTGCGTCACGTTCAATTTTGGTGACCTGGGTGGCGAGTTCAACGCTGGACGTGGCTTGTAGCGGTTCTGTCCAGCGGCGTACCAAGGCGCTCATGCCGGGGACGGCAACAAAATGGGCTTCTTTGGCAGGCAGACCGGCGGCGGTGACGCGGCCATGGTCGTCCAGCACGCGCACAGTGTTGGCGCTCCAGGGTTTGCACAGACCGGGTACGGTTTCCAGGGCTTTGGCAAAGCGCGGATCACGCACGGTGAAATATTGCGCGCCATGGTCAAAATTACCGAAAGCGGAGCTGCGGGTGCTCATGCGGCCACCAGCGCTGTGGTTTTTTTCAAAAACAGTGACACGGTGACCGGCTTGCACCAGTGTGCGGGCGCACGCGATGCCTGCGATGCCAGCGCCTATCACGGCGAAGTGTTTTTGTCTCAAGGGGGGAGGGGGGGGTGATGTCGAGGAAGTCGAAGAAGTCGTGAATGTAGATGACGTAGAGGAGGTGGCGGGCGTTTTGTCTAGGCTTCGTTTGCGTTTCATGACCTGTTCTCCTAAAGTTGTCTAAACTGAATGGTGAGCCTACAGTATGCCCCTTGCCAGCGCGTATCTGGCAAATAAATGCAAATAGCGGGGTGGGGCTTATACCAATGCAAGTGATATCAAGACCAATAATATGGACTTTAATGCTGGTGTAAAAGTGCCGCGCGTGTTGATGCGCTTTCCAGTTGTGTCAGCCACCAAGCGAGTGCG
Organism: Polaromonas sp.; assembly: GCA_043769295.1. Taxonomy (GTDB): domain Bacteria; phylum Pseudomonadota; class Gammaproteobacteria; order Burkholderiales; family Burkholderiaceae_C; genus Aalborgiella. The sequence goes on from JAYVJL010000186.1 coordinate 9,616, forward strand.
CGCCCTTGCGCCGGCGCATTGCTGACACGCCATGCATAGCCCACGCGCACCACACGTTCGGGCCTGGCTACGGACTTTAGTACCAAGCGCCCGGTATCAATGTAGGGGCGGGCCATGCTTTCAGGTAAAAATCCGCCGCCCAAGCCGCGCAGATGGGCGTCGAGCTTGGCGGTCATGCTGGCCACGGTGAACACATCTTGTCCGCCGAGCAAGCCAAACGTCAAACCTGTGCCGCGTTGCACAGAGTCAGCGACAGCGACGGCGCGATGTTGCTGCAGCATGGCATCGCTCAAAGGCTCGGTCTCCTTCGCCAAGGGGTGGTGCGGCGCGATCGCGTAGACGAAGCTTTGCGTGCCGAGCGGTTTGCTCATGATGCCGGCCATCATATTGGGTTCTGCGGCGACGCCCAAGGCCAGATCCGCCTGGCCAGAGGTCAACGCAACCAAGGTGCCTGACAGTGCTTCGTCGCGCAGTTTGACGCGTGTGGGCGGTGCCAAGGCAAAAAAAGCGTCGCACAATTCCATCACCGTCGCATGTGAGATGATGCTGTCGACCGCGATGGTCAGTTGTGGCTCCCAGCCGGTGGCGACGCGTTTGACGCGGTGGGCGATGGCATCAATGTCCTGCAACAAGCGCGCACCTTCCCTCAATAATTCGCTGCCTGCGGGTGTGAGGCGCGCATTGCGAGAGCTGCGGTCAAACAGCAGCACATCCAGCGCATCTTCAATCTGCCGTACCCGATAAGTCAGCGCACTGGGCACCAGGTTGCGCTGCCGTGCCGCCGCCGCAAAGCTGCCGCTTTGGGCGATATGTTGCAGCATTTCCAGGGCATCGGGGGTCAAAACATCGCGTGGATTTTGCATTGATAGTATATTTTCATTCAAATAAATTGAATGATGCCATCAAAACAACTGCATCGCAAGACAGCGCATCAGGCCTACATTAATGACAGAGCAAGAAATAAATCTGGCTTCATACACCTTGGACAGCGGGAGATAGAACATGATCACCTTAAGAAAATCACAAGAACGCGGCTACGCCGACCACGGCTGGCTGAAAAGCTACCACTCATTCTCATTCGCGGGCTATTACGACCCAGACCATATGGGTTTTGCCACTCTGCGCGTGATCAATGAAGACTGGATCGCCGCTGGCAAAGGCTTCGGTACCCACAGCCACCGCAATATGGAAATTGTGACCTATGTGGTGCAAGGCTCCTTGGCGCACAAAGACAGCATGGGCAATATCGAGTCCATCCCCCCAGGCGACGTGCAGCGCATGAGCGCCGGCACCGGTGTGCAGCACAGCGAGTTCAACCACGCACCCAACGCCACCACCCATTTGCTGCAGATCTGGATCGAGCCCAATGTGCAAGAAATCGCCCCCAGCTACGAGCAAAAAACCTTTGCCGCTGCGACCAAGCAGGGCAAATTGCGCCTGGTTGCCTCGCCAACTGGTGCGGATGGCTCGGTCACGATTCATGCAGACGCGGCGCTTTATGCCGGTTTGCTCGGCGCGGGTGAAACGGCCAGCTTGGCTTTGGCACCCAACCATAAAAGCTATGTGCATCTGGTCCGTGGCCAGCTCAGTGTCAACGGCCAGCGGCTGGAAACAGGCGATGCGGCCAAACTGGTCGGCGAGAGCACCGTACTGCTCACCGACGCCGTAGACGCAGAAGTTTTGGTTTTTGATCTGGTGTAGCACCTAAGGTCGGCTTAACCTCAGCATAAGCTCGCGATCCAATTCACTATTTTTATATTTTTCAATTGACACTAAAGGAAACAACATGTCAAAAACAGTCGTGGTTTATCACTCAGGTTATGGTCATACACAGCGCGTGGCGCAATTTGTGGCCGAAGGCGCAGGCGCCCAGCTCATCGCCATCGACGCCGAAGGCAATTTGACCGACACCCAGTGGGCCGATGTGGATGCTGCAGACGCCATCATCATGGGTAGCCCTACCTACATGGGCATGGTGTCTTGGCAGTTCAAAAAGTTTGCCGACGTCACTTCCAAGCGTTGGTTCACCAGCGCCTGGAAAGACAAAGTCGCTGGCGGTTTCACCATCTCCGCCAGTCCCAGCGGTGACAAACTGTCCTCCATCCAGTACTTCATCACCCTGGCGATGCAGCAAGGCATGATCTGGGTCGGTCAACCCGCCCTGAACGATGGCACCATCAACCGCATCGGCTCCAACTCAGGCCTGATGGCCCAAGTCGGCCCAACCAGCCCCGCAGAAGACATCCCCCAAGGCGACTTGGACACCGCCAAAGCCTACGGCAAACGCGTCTCAGAAGTGGCAACCAAACTGCGCGGTTGACCAGACCAGAGGTCTTGATGACGTAAAAAAGCCACCTGCGGGTGGCTTTTTGCATTTTAGGGTCAAATTTGGCTGTAGCCGGCGTATTTATTGATTATTTGACTATTAAATATATAGCAATTTGCGCCTTGGTTTTTCAGCCTGCAAAAAAGACCAAAAAGGCGATGCATGTAGTCCAGAAAGCAAAAAAGCCTTGAAGAATCAAGGCTTTAGAGATTTATAGATGGATGGGGTGGCTGATGGGGCTCGAACCCACGACAACAGGAATCACAATCCTGGACTCTACCAACTGAGCTACAGCCACCGCAAGCCTTAGATTATAGCCT